>JAISGJ010000154.1 GCA_031263105.1 Coriobacteriales bacterium | reverse complement strand
GCCCCGGCGTGTCCCCAGCGTCCTCGGCGTCGCTCGGCTTGCCAGGGGGGCTCGGGGTGGCAGGGGGGCTCGGGGTGGCAGTGGGGCTCGGGGTGGCAGTGGGGCTCGGGGTGGCAGTGGGGCTCGGGGTGGCAGTGGGGTGTGAGCAGTAGCGATAGCGTCAGCGGCCCTGACAACCTTTTATCCTGATCGTCTGCTCGCTGATTTGATTTGCTATACTAACTGCAAATTATCAGTTTGACTTTGGGACGGGTGACCTGTGAAGACTGTACGAATTGCTCTGTTAACCCTTACCGCCCTTTGTGCCTATGGATTTTACTTCTGTATAGGTTGGTATTATTTTTCGGGATCCCATCAGGAATATGCCCAGTCTGCTGACAGTCTTAATCTGGTCACCTCCTTGATCGGCTATTTGATGCTTGCATCCGCTGTTCTTGCTTTGTTTAATTGTGTCACGGCAATAATGTATGGACGCGCTCGCCGCAAGCAGAGCGAGCCGGAAGGAGCAGGGCGAGCGCCTTTCGTATTCAAGGTCATTATGATACCGTATTTTCTGCTCTCAATATTATGTATCGGACTAGTCGCATTATCTGGTTACTTGGCATCATTTATTGCTTTGTTTTTTCCAAAACTTCCCATTATCTCTGGCATTGTGGCGGGTGTTGCGGTTTCAGTGTTTCTGTTCCTTCTTTTGGCAGTATGCTACCTGCAGATTGTTGCCACATCTGTTCATTCTACTTCGGATATTCTCTTAACCTGCAGACGGCTGAATATCCACCGCGGCCTGCGCGCCCTCTACATCGTCCTTCAGTTCATCCCGATTGCCGATGTCATAAGCCTACCCATCATCACGCGCTACCTGAACGATAAAAGCCTTTTGGCTCTACAAACCGGCTTTTCTTCTGAATCTGACAGTGGGGGAATCTGACAGTCTGACAGGGGGACGCAGTCTGACAGACGGCCTGACGGGGGGACGCGGTCTGACGGACCTGCGGCTACTACACCACCTGGGCGGACTTCGCAGCGTCGCACGTCGAGGAGGACTGCCTTCCTCCCTGCAGGCCCTGCTAGGAGAAGGGGGCGGGGGCGACAGGCGCAGGGGCGAGCAGAGTGCTTGTCGCATACAGGGGGATATTGGTCATCCAGTCCTGACGCTCGTACCCGGCCAAGGACAGCCGGTAACCGTGAAGCCCGTAGGTGTCACAGAAGCTGCGCAGGCTCTTCGAATGCAGGTTCTGTGCCGCCTTGACCTCGATGGGATAGAGGGAGCCTTCGTTGCTGATGATGAAGTCGATCTGGTTGTCGTTGTTCGCCCAGTAAAAGGGCGTGCTGCCGAGTTCGCTCAGTATCTGTTGGCAGACGAACTGCTCGCTCAGCGCGCCTTTGCCCTCTTTGAACAGAGGGTCTCTGAGGAGCACAGATTGCACGTCGAGCTCGCACAGGGCGGAGTAGAGCCCCACATCGGGCAAGAACAGTTCAAAAAGGGTTTCCGACGCATAGTGCCTGAGCGGGATACCCGGCTTGGACACCCTCGGCACTTTTACCACAAGCCCGGCATCTACAAGCCATTGCAGGGCACGCTTGAAATCGCGTGCACGCCTGCTCTGCGAGACCTCGCTGAAGAAGAAGCGCTTGCCCTGTTCTCTGCCGAGCTGCGCGGGAATCGAGCGCCAGAGCTCGTGTGCCCGCGATGCGTCACCGATGTCCAGATGCTTGGAGACGTCGTTTATGTAGTCCTCGACGATCTGCGTCTGGACGGCACGTGCGGCACGGTAGTCGTTCTGCCGAATGAACGCGCCCACTGCGTTCGGCATGCCGCCGACATAGCAATAGTTTGCAAGGTGTCTGACGAACTGCTCGTCGAAAGCCGCTATCAGGCCATGGTTCCGCTGCGCCAACAGGTCGCCCAAGGCCTGGGCGCCTACCGCGTCAAGATACTCGGTAAAGGAAAGGGGGTAGAGGTCGAGGGTCTGTATCTTGCCGACCGGGTAGGGTGCATTGTTCCTCCGGAACTTCACGCCCAACAAGGAGCCTGCGGCAGCGACATGGTACTCGGGGGCATTTTCGCAAAAGTACTTCAACGACGAGAGGGCGAAGGGTATCTCTTGGATCTCATCCAGCAGTATGAGCGTATGGCCGGGCACGATCCGGGTCTCGGTCTGCGCCGAGATGGCCTGGATAACCTGCTTGACATCGGAATAGCTGTCGAACACCCTTTCCATCACCGGGTTGTTCTCGCAGATGACATAGGCCACATTCTCGAACTGCCGATTGCCGAACTCACGAAGCAGCCACGTCTTGCCGACTTGGCGCGCACCGTTGAGCAGCAGGGGCATTCTCCCCGCCGAGTCCTTCCAAGCTACGAGCTGCCGCATCAGCCGCCGTTCCATCACGTCTCCCTGCATTCGTGGGCCAACTTGAAGATGATATCAGATTCACAGAGGAAATAGCCACATATTGGCTAAAATACATCTTAAAAACAGCCATGCCTTGGCTCAAACTCGTCCTAAAAACAGCCACACAAGGGCCAGGCAGCGGCGACTCGGCAGCGTCATGGGGGCTTGCGCCTGTGCCCCTGTGCCGCTCCGGTTTTGGGGATGTGCTCAGCGCAGAACGAAGTGCCTGAGAGCGTCTGACAGGCCGGACCCCTGGAATGCCTGCATGCTCTGGTAGAAGAACAGGGCGAAGCCGACGCAGGCGAAGAGCGCGGTGACGATCCAGAAGCGGATGACCACCTTGTTCTCCGACCAGCCCTTCTGCTCGAAGTGGTGGTGCAGGGGCGCCATGAGGAAGACCCGCTTGCGCGTCAGCTTGAAGTGCCCCACCTGGATCATGACGCTCAGGGCCTCGATCACGAAGATGCCGCCGACGACGAGGGAGACGACCTCGCTCTTCGTCATGATTGCCAGGGCGGCGAAGGAGGCGCCGAGGGCAAGCGAGCCGGTGTCCCCCATGAAGATGTCGGCCGGATGCGCGTTGAACCAGAGGAAGCCGACGCAGGCCCCGGTGACTGCAGCGGCGAACAGCGCGGTGTTGAGCTGGTCGCTGCGGTAGGCGATGGCGGCCATGACCACCATGGCTATCATGACGGTCCCGCTCGCCAGGCCGTCGAGCCCGTCGGTCAGATTGACGGCGTTCGACATGCCCGCCATGAGGAGAATCACGAAGAGGAGGTAGAGCCAGGGGATGCCGAAGGTCGCATCGCCCACGGGGATGACGGTCGTCAACGCCCCCAGGTCGATCGGGGGGAGGAAGGGGATGGTGACGGTCGGCTCGATGCCCGCGAAGTTGACGGCGGCCAGACAGAAGGCCGTGGATATGAGCGTGAGGCAGATCATCTTCACGTTGGGCCGCAGGCCGAGCGAGCGCTCCATCACGACCTTCGAGAGGTCGTCGATGAGCCCCATGATGCCGGTGAGCAGCGTCACGCCGCAGACGAGCAGCAGCGAGAGCATGTTCGTCTGGGAAGTCGATTTGGCAAGCAGGAACACCGTGATGAGCACCGAGACCAGGAGGATGACCCCTCCCATCGTGGGGGTGCCCTGCTTGACGAGATGGCGCTGGGGGCCGTCGGCGCGTATCTGCTGCCCGATCTGGCGGAAGCGCAGTATCCGTATCCAGATAGGGAGGAGCACCATCGTGATCGCCATGGAGACGAAGATGGCCAGGAACACTTGGAAGGTGGGATATGCGGCAAAGCCTATCATGGGGCGCCTTCCTCCTCGTCCTGTCCGTCGTCGGGGGTCTGTCCGTCGTCGATGGCTTGCCCGCCTTCAGGGGCCTGCCCGTCCCTCTCAGCATACCACATCGCCTCGGCGTCCCCTCCCCCGCCGGGGGCCTGCCCGTCCTGCCCGTCGTCGTTGCGGCCCTCGGGCGGCTGCCCGTCGTCGTGCCGCCCCTCGATGAGGAGGGTGACGAGGCGTTCGAGCCGCATGAAGCGCGAGGCCTTCACGAGGATGACGGGGGCCTCGTCGCGCAGGGGCGCGAGGGTCGCTGCGGCGCCCTCGATGTCGTCGCAGACGACGACCGACGCGCCGTCCATGCCGGCAGCGCGGGCGCCTTGGGCATAGGAGCGCGCCCGTGCGCCGACGCATACGAGCACGTCGATGCCGTTCTGTCGGACGGCGGCGCCCACGCCCTCGTGCAGGGCCGCCTCGCCCTCGCCCAGCTCCCCCATGTCACCGAGGACGGCGACGCGCAGGCGGCCTGCGGGGAAGCGCCCCAGCAGCTCCAGGGCGGCGCGCATCGAGTCGGGGTTCGCGTTGTAGGTGTCGTCTATGAGGAGGGTGCCGTCGTCGAGCCCGTGTTCCACCTGGCGCATGGGGACGGGCTGTACCTGTTCGAGGGCGGAGACGAGCTGCGAGGCGGGCACCCCCAGGCTCGTGCCCGCTGCGGCGGCCGCGAGCGCGTTGACGACCGAATGCCTCCCCTGAAGACGGAGCCTCACCCGTCGCGGGTCGCCGTCAGGAAGCCAGAGGTCGAAGGAGGGACGGGCGGCCTCGTCGTACTCGATGGCGGTCGCACGGATGTCGTTGTGCGCCCCCAGGCCGAACAGGAGCACGCGCAGGTCGCGCTCGGCGGTCCGGGCGACCTCGCGGATGAGCGGCGTGTAGGGGTCGTCGCCGCCCAGGACGGCGACGCCCCGCCCGTCCGGCAGGGCCTCGACGAGCTCTGCCTTGGCACGGGCGACGTTGTCCTTGGTGCCGAGGAGCTCGAGGTGCACGGGCCCGACGTTCGTGACGATGCCCGTCTGCGGGCGGGCGATGGCACACAGGTCCGCTATCTGCCCGCGCCCCCTCATGGCCATCTCGACGACGAGGGCCTCGGTCGCAAGGGAGGCCGAGAGCACCGTGGCGGGCAGGCCGACCTCGTTGTTGCGGTTGCCGAGCGAGGACACCGTGAGAAAGGCCCGCTCCAACACGGCGCTCACGAGCGCCTTGGTGCTGGTCTTGCCGCTGGAGCCGGTGATGCCGACCACCTGCGCATCCAGCTGGCCGCGCCAGGCGGATGCCAGCCTCTGCAGCGCGAGCAGCCCGTCGGGCGCGTACAGCAGGGCCGCCTTGTGCCTCTCGGCAGCGAAACGCTCGGCCTCGACGACCTGTCGTGACGCGACGACCGCAGCGGCGCCCTTCTCGAAGGCCTCGCGGATGAAGTCGTTGCCGTCGGCCCTCTCGCCCGGCAGGGCGACGAACAGCGTCCCCGGCTGAAGCGCGCGCGTGTCCCAGACGACGCGCTGGACGACGCGCTGGGCGTCGCGCGCCGGCACGATGGTCAACGCCTGGGAGAAAGCCGCTATCTGGGCGATGGTCAGCTGCATGGGGCACCGCCGTCCGGTTGGGGTCCTCGTTGGGGCCCTCGTTGGGGCCACAGGCCTGCATCGACCAAGGCGCGCAGCTCCTCGGCGGCGACAAGGCGGTCGTCGAAGGCAAGGACCCGGTCCTTGACGAGCTGGTAGTCCTCATGGCCCTTGCCGGCGACAAGAACGAGGTCGCCGGGAGCGGCGAGGGCAAGTGCGCGCGCGATCGCCCTGCGCCGGTCGCACTCGACCACGTAGCGCCCTGCGCCCTGCGCCATGCCGGGCAGGATGTCGGCGATGATGGCCTCGGGCTCCTCGCTGCGCGGGTTGTCGCTCGTGACGACGGCGTAGTCGGCCGCAAGCGCGGCGGCCCCCATGAGGGGGCGCTTGCCCTTGTCCCTGTCGCCGCCGCAGCCGAAGACGATGAGCGTGCGGGCACGGGCGCCCTTCAGGGTGTTGAGGGCGTCGAGGGCCTTCGCGATGGAGTCGGGGGTGTGCGCGTAATCGACGAACACGCCGAAGGGGGGCTGGCAGGCACCGTCGGGCGCAAGGCCGGATGCCCACACGCGCTCAAGGCGACCGGGGACCTGCGGGGCGGCCGCAAGCGCGGCGGCCGTCTCGCCGAAGGAGAAGCCCAGCAGGAAGGCTGCGGCCGACGCAAGGAGGACGTTGCTCACGTTGAAGGGGCCGATGAGGGGAAAGACGAGCGGGAGGTCGCCTGCAGGCGTGCGCATCGTGAGGGAGGTGCGCTCGGCGCTGTAGACGATGTCGTGGGCACCCACCTGGGCGTCCTTGGAAAGCCCGCAGGTCAGCACCGGACGGCCTGCGGCCTCGCACCGGCGGGCAAGGCGCCGCCCGTATTCCGTGTCGATGTCTATGGCGCGCCCTGCGACGAGCGGCGAGTCGAACAGGGCGGCCTTCGCCTCGAAGTAGACCTCCATGCTCCCGTGGAAGTCGAGGTGGTCCTGCGAGAGGTTCGAGAACGCCGCCACGGCAAAGCGGACGCCTGCGACGCGGTGCAGGGCGAGGGCATGGCTCGAGACCTCCATGTTGACGTGGCGTATGCCCGCTTCGCGCATCTGCGCCAGCAGCCGTTGGAGGTCGAGGCTCTCCGGCGTGGTGGACTTCGAGGGGAGGCGGGCGGCACCGACGCGGGTCTCGACAGTGCCGATGAGGCCCGTGAGGGCAGCGGGGGACGCGCCCAGGCGGCGGGCGAGGGCATGGCGGCAGACCCAGTCGAGGAGATAGGTGGTCGTCGTCTTGCCGTTCGTGCCCGTGACCGCAGCGATGCTCAGGGCGGCCGAGGGGTCGTCATAGAAGGCGCGGGAGGCGAAGGCAAGCGCCAGGCGGGCATCATCGACGAGCACCTGGGGCAGTGCGACCGGCACCGGATGCTCGACGGCCAACGCGACGGCGCCACGTGCGGCGGCATCGGAGGCGAAGTCATGGCCGTCGGCGCGGCTGCCCGGCACGCAGAAGAACAGGTCGCCCGGCGAGACCTCGTCCGAGCGGTAGGCAAGGCCGCGCACCTCCTGCAGGGCCGCCTCCTGCGAGAGAGGCGCCGCAGGGCAGCCGGCGGCATCCGTCCGTTGACCGAGCGCGGCGACAAGGTCGCCGAGCCGCTTGAAGCTGGTGTCCATGCGCTCCGTTTCCTTTGGGAGACGATGACTGGTCATTGCATGTCGCCTTCCGACCGATCTGCCCCGTCCCCGCTCCTTCCCTTCTTCCAACGTCTCCCCTGTCCTCTGCGGCCGCTGCAACTGCTGCGGCTGCTATGGCTGCTGCGGCTGCTGCGGCTGCCCGACCGTCCCGGGCTCTATCATATACCGGTTCGCGGCGAACTGCATGATGGAGGCGAACAAGGGGCCGGTCGGCGCGTTGCCCTCCGCCCCGATCGGGTTGTCCATCGAGGTGATGCAGACGAGCTTGCTCTGAGAGCCGACGAGGAAGCCCACGAACGACACGATGTACTCGTCGGGCAGATAGCCCCCGTCCGGCGACGCCTTCTGTGCGGTCCCGGTCTTTCCCGCCACCTCGTAGCCCTCGATCGCAGCTGCATGGCCGGTGCCCTCGGACACCGCCGAGGCGAGCATGGACCGCAAGGCCTGCGCGGTGTCGGTGCGCATGACCTGCTCGCCCTTGATCGCATCCTTCGCCCCAAGGGGGGCCTGGGGCCGGTCGATGAGGAAGTGCGGCCGATACTTCAAGCCGTCGTTTACGACGGCGCCATAGAAGTCCGCCGCCTGCAGCGAGGTGAGCGAGACGCCCTGCCCGAAGGAGATGTTGGCCGCCTGCACGGCCGACCAGCTCTCCCAAGGGTCCAGGCTCCCCAGCGCCTCACCCGGGAAGTCCACATGGGTCGCCTCCTTGACCCCGAAGCGCCTCAGGTACCCGTAATAGGACTCGTCGTCCAGCCGGTCCTTCACGAGGCTTATGCCGACGTTGCTCGACTGGGCAAGTATGGTGCGGAAGCTCATGACCGTGTCGAAGCGCTCGTGGGAGTCGCTGACCGTGTACTCCTCATAGACCCGCGTGGCAGGGACGGCTATCTCCTCCTCGACGTCCATGACGTGGGCCTCCAGGGCGGCGGCGGCCGTCAGCGACTTGAAGATCGAGCCGGGCTCATAGGACAGGCAGACCGACTTGAGGGTCGTCGCGCCCTTCTCTATCGCCTCGGCCGTGATGTTGTCGCGGTCAAGGAGCGGCAACGAGGCGCTTGCGTAGATCTCGCCGGTCGCCCCGTCGAGCACCAGCGCGTTGCCTTCCTCGGTCGCGCGCTCGGTCCCCATACGGACAAGCTCGGCCTCAAGGTACTGCTGCAGCTCGATGTCGAGGGACAGGACGATGTCCTGCCCGTGGACGGGCGCGACCTCCTCGCGCTCGGAGCCGGGTATGGGCTGGCCGCTGAGGGGCCGCTGCTCCATGGCAAGCGAGTACTCGGTGGAGAGCTTGCCGTCGGTGCCGCGAAGGACGCTGTCGTACATCTGCTCCAGCCCGAATATCCCTTTGTTGTCGACGTCCACCATGCCGATGACCTGCGCACCGATGGAGCCGTAGGGATAGACCCGCTTCGTGTCGGTGAGGTAGTCGATGCCGTGCAGGGCGGAGACAGGAGCCTCGGCGGCGGTACCGGCGCCAGCGGTGCCAGCAGCGGCGGCGGCCTCGGCCTTCTCCTCCAGCTCCTTGCGCAGGCTGCGGTCGCGCTCCTTCAGCTGCTCGGCCAGTTCCATGTCCGCCTTCTGGAGAATATAGACGAAGGTCGTGTCCTCGGTGAGCCTCCCATAGTAGTCGTCAGGGCTCCCTCCGAGCACGTCTGCAAGGACGGCCGCCGTCGCAAAGGGGTCGGCGACCTGCCGGGGGTTCGCATAGATGGTGACCGCATCGACGCTCATGGCGAGCACGTTTCCGTCGCGGTCGTAGATGGCGCCGCGCCTGGCAGGGACGGCCACCTCGCTCGTCCGTTGGGCATGCGCCTCCGCGCGCAGGTCGGGTGCCGCGAACACCTGCAGGTACACGAGCTGGCCGATGAGGATGACGGACGCGAAGCAGAAGAAAACGAACAGCCGCCAGTCGCGGTTGGAGCCGACGACCCTGCCGCCCGACGTCAGGGCCGCCTTCTGGGAGGATGCCGAGGCCTTGGCGCCCCTGTTGCGGGGGCCGCCGCCACCTGCCCCGCCGCTGTTGCGGGGGCCGCCGCCCGCCCTGCCGCCGCCCGAAGACTTCCCCGCTGCCGGGGCGGGTGACCGGGGTGGTCGGGGGGGCCGCGTCCTAGGATCCCGTGCGCTCACGGCGACCTACTCGCCTGCAGGTATACGGAGATAGTCCACCTGGGGGTCAGAGGACATGCCCAGGCTTGCCGCCGCAGCCTCTTGGATGGTCGTGGGGTTCGTGGCAATGGAGTAGCGCACCTCGAGGCGCGCGCCTTCCGCGCGCGCATCCTGCGTCAAACGGGCCGTCTGGGCCGAATCGGCAAGGAGCTCCATGGTGGCGTTCACAAGGCCGACGCGCACGACCCAGACCGCGCCCACCAGAAGCGCCGCGACGATGCCGACGACGAACAGGGTGCGCCACAGCGGCGCGAGCCCCTGCTGCGTCCCGGTCTTCGGGGCCTTGCCCGGAAGCACGCGCAGAGGCTGCCTGAGCGGCTGTTCCTGCTCGTGCCTGCGCCGTGCCGGCTGTTGGTATGCGAGTGCTGGTGCCATGGCTGCTACTTCGTTTCCGGCGGGTCTTGCCACCGCCTTGGTCCGTTTCGTGGCGAGGCCCTTCCTCGCCGCCTTTCTGTCGGCAACGGGCCGCAGCCCGTCGTCGTCCTACCTTGTCCCCACCTTGACCGCCACGCGCAGCTTCGCGCTCCTGCTGCGCGGGTTCTCCTTTGTCTCCTCCTCGCTTGCGCGAAGGGGCCTTCTTGTCACGTGTGCGAGTATCGGCTCATGACCGCAGGTGCAGACCGGTGCCTCCGGCGGACAGATACACCCCTTCGCCGCCTGGGCGAAGCATTCCTTGACGATGCGGTCCTCCAACGAGTGATAGCTGAGCACCGCGATACGGCCGTGGGGGTTGAGCCAGCGCAAGGCGGCCTCCAGGCCGCACCTGAGCGCGTCCATCTCCCCATTGACCGCTATGCGCAGCGCCTGGAAGACCCGTTTGGCGGGGTTGCCCCCTGTCCTGCGGGCCCGTGCGGGTATGGCCGCCTTCACAAGGTCCACAAGCTCCGTCGTGGTCCTCAGCGGACGCTGCGCACGCGCCTCTACGATAAAGCGCGCGATGCGAGGGGCCCAACGCTCCTCGCCGTACTCCCGGAGGATCCAGGTGAGGTCTGCTTCGTTGAAGGTGTGTATGACCTCTGCTGCGGTTGTGGTTCGGTTGCCTGGATCCATCCGCATGTCAAGGGGGGCCTCGCGAGCATACGAGAAGCCCCGCTGGGGATGGTCGAGCTGTGGCGACGATACGCCCAGATCGAAAAGGAACCCGTCGATGCCGGGGACCTGCGCCTCGACGAGCAGGTCGTCGAGGGAGGAGAAATTGCCATGGAGGGGAACGAACCGCAGGTCGAGATGCGCCTTGCCGATGCGCTCGCCCGCCGCCGCAAGGGCCGCCGGGTCCTGGTCGATGCCGATGAGCGTCCCGCCCGGCACGATGTCCCGTGCCAGTCCGAGCGCATGGCCTGCCCCTCCGAGGGTGCAGTCGCAGTAGGACCCGCCTGCCTTGAGCGCCAAGGCCTCCCTGCACTCAGGAAGCATGACGGGGGTATGCCGATATTCTGCTGTCAAGACGTCGCCCTCGCAGGTCACGGAAGGTCGAACACTTCGACGCCGTCGTAAGCCTCGTCGCTTCGCGCCAGGACGTCGGCATCCCATATCTCGATATGGTTGTCCACGCCGACCATCACCACCGACTTCCCCAGGGACGCGTACTGCCTGAGGGCCAAGGGGACGAGTATCCTGCCCGCCTGGTCGACGGTGACGGCCTCCCTGCTCCCGTACAGCCTCCGCTTGAGGGCGTTGTCCGATGCGCTGTTCGCCTTGAAGCCGCCCCTGCTCTCGAAGAGCTCGTCGACCCACTCCGAGAAGGCCTCGTCCGAGTAGACCCACAACGAGGGGAACTGCCGGTCGGGCGAGCGCACGACCACGAGATCGTCAGGAAGCTCCCTGCGGTATTTGGAGGGCAGCGAGACGCGTCCTTTCCCATCCATGGGATGGGAGGTGTTGCCACCGAACCGGCTCATGCCGACCTCCCTTCTGTGTGTGTCGCTTCCTGATTCTCTTGTGTCACTGGTATAGTATCCCACTTTTCAACACTTAGCAACGAAATTTGTAAAATACTTTTGATTTTTACTGGTAAGCGGCATAATTTTTGGTGGCATAAATTTGCATCCGTTGAATGCACGGGGGGCGCAGACACAGAAGATGCCAACTGATGGCTCAGACATACCACTATATATAGTGTGTACTCGTCGCTCGACGGCTACATGGGGTAGAGACGGGGATGAGGACGGGGATGAGGACGTGACGCGCGTCACGCCCTCACGGTCACAGACGGGCGCGGGGATGGGTGGAGAGGTACTCCGCCTTGAGATGGGTGCGGTCGACATGGGTGTATATCTGCGTGGTGGCGATATCGACGTGACCGAGCATCTCCTGTATCGCCCGGAGGTCGGCCCCGCCTTCGAGGAGATGGGTGGCGAAGCTGTGGCGCAGCGTGTGCGGGTGCAGGCCGTCGATGCCGACCAAGGCGCCATACTGCCTGACGATGCCGAACACCGCCTGCCGCGTGATGCGGCGCCCCCTCGTGCTGAGGAAGACGGCGATGCCGTCGACCGGCGCAGCGGTGCGACGGGGGTGCAGCAGGGCGCGCGCGGTCCCGAGATAGGCCTCAAGGGCCGTGCGCGCGGTGCCGTCCAAAGGCGCGATGCGCTCACGGTTCCCCTTGCCGACGACCCGCAGGCAGCCCTCGTCGAGCAGCACCGCCGTCCGGTCGAGGCCGACGAGCTCGCTGGCCCTAAGCCCGCAGCCGTACAGGACCTCCAGCACCGCCTTGTCCCGTGTGCCGACGGGCGTGGGAGGGAAGCCCTGGTCGAGCAGGGCTGTGACCTGCTCGATGCCGAGCACGTCCGGGAGGGCGGCGGGCACCCGGGGAAGGCGCAGCGTGGCCGTGGGGTCGCCGGGGGCGATGCCCTCGCGCACGCAGAAGCGATGGAAGCTCTTGAGGGACGAGACCAGGCGCTTGAGCGAGGCGGGCGCGGGCGCGGGGTCCTGCGCCTGTACCTCCATGAGGTACGCGGTTATCCCCTCGCGCCCGATGCGCCCGACCTCATCCGTCCCCTGTTCGGCGAAGCGGCGGAGGTAGCGCCCGAGGTCGTGCCCGTAGGCCGCGACCGTCAGCGGGGAGACGCCCCGTTCGACGACGAGGTAGGACAGGAACTCGTCAAGCGCCCGGAGGGCAGGGGCGGTCGCCGTGCCACTGCCCGCAGGACGGGCGGGCCGGGCAGGCCGGGCGCCTTTTGTGCCGCCGCCCACTGCCGCTCACGCCCGTGCCTTCTCGCCCGCAGGGCCGTCTGCGGGGCCGCCTGCGAGACGTGCGGCGAGCATGCCTGCGGCGAAGGCAGCCGAGAAGAACGCGGGGTCGTCGGCCTGTGCGCGCCCCATGGTCGTGACCTTCAGGCCCCGCAGGTCGATGGCCTCCGACGGCAGGGGAACGTCCACGAGCCTGTGGCGGTCGAGTATCCCCGCCTCCTCGAGCTGGCGGGCGGCCGTCGTCGCCTGCTCGCGCAGCAGGTCGTCGGGCAAGGGAACGAGCGCACGGGCGAGGCAGGCCGTCCCCAGGGCGGTGAGGGTGTGGTGGCTCACACCGCGCTGGCGGCTCCGCGCGTCGGCGAAGGAAAGGCGCAGCGGGGCTATGGGCACGCCATCGAGGACGGCGACCGCATTGAGGGCCTGGGCCTGGGCGAGGCCGCCGTGCCCGAAGCGCGTCGCGGTCCCGACGATGCCGGGGCCCTGGGAGCAGAGCACCACGTCGGCCTTGCCGACCGCAACCGCCGCCAGAAGGCCCGAGTAGACGTTCACCGCCTCCAGGTCGCCGCCGAAGGCCTGGCCGCAGGTGATGCACGCGTCAAGGAGCCCGGTCTCCCGCATCCGCACCAGTATCCTTGAGAAGGCCGCGAGCAGTGCGGCCTCGTCGGTCATGCAGTAGACGATGCGGGCGCCCGGGTCCGCATGCTTGACGGCTGCGGCCACCAGGGGCACCTGGCTGTGCAGCTCGCAGCAGACCACGGGGGCGCCTGCAAGCGAGCAGGCATGCTTCATGGCCTCGTGATGCGGCGAGGCGTCCTCCTCCACAGAGAGCACCTCGTGCTGGAAGGGGGTGTACCGGAGCTTTATGATGTGGCCCGAGAGGGACGTGCGCTTGGCGGAGGCGGGGGCGTCGCCGTCGGTGTCGCCACAGGTGTCGTCGCCGCCGCAATCGGAAGCGTCGTCGAAGGCGACCGGCCCGCTCCGCTCGGCCGCCGTGAGGTTCGCGACCACGAAGCACACGCCGCCGGTGCCGAGCCCGAGGTCGAGTGCCGTGGTGTTCACGAGCACCCTGTCGCCGGCCTCGCACAAAGGGGCGAGCGCCTCGTAGCGCACGGCCTCGTAGCGCACGGCGCGGACGGACGCGGCGCGGGCGGGACGGCCGCCCTCGGCAGGGGCGGCGTGCGCCTCCCTCTCATGCCCGGCATCCTCCCCCTCGGCGCATTCGACGGCGAGGTGCTGGACGCCGTGCTGTGGCGGCTGGGCCTCTATGACCTGTGCGATGAGAAGGCGCATGACGCGTCACGCGTCGAGGGCTTGGGCGATCTCGTCGGTCAGGCCCATCGTGTGGTAGACGTTCTGCAAATCCTCGAGCTCCTCGAGGCGGTCGATGAGGCGCATGACCTTCTTCGCGTCGCCCACGCCCACCTCGGCAGGCGTCGTCGGCTCCATGACGAGCTCGTAGCCCTTCACCTCCACGCCTGCGTCCTCCAGCCCCTTCTTCACGTTGGCAAGCTCGGCGGGCGCCGTGAGGACGACCCACTCGTCGCCTGCGTCCTCGTAGTCGTCGCCGCCGGCCTCGGCGACGAGCATCATGAACTCGTCCTCGTCGGACGCCTGGGACCTCTCGACGGTTATCTGGCCCTTCCGTTCGAACTGGAAGGCGACGCTGCCCGTCGTGCCCAGGTTGCCGCCGCTGTGGCTGAAGGCGCTCCGCACGTCGGCAGCGGTGCGGTTGCGGTTGTCGGTGAGCGCCTCGATGTAGACCGCCACGCCTGCCGGGCCATAGCCCTCGTAGACGACGTTCTCGAAGCGAGCGCCGTCGCTCCCGGAGCCGAAGGCCTTCTTTATGGCGGTGTCTATCCTGTCCTTGGGGAGCGAGTAGCTCTTCGCCTTGGCAACGGCCGCCGCGAGGGAGGCGTTGTTCTCGGGATTGGGGTCGCCGCCCTCCTTCGCAGCAACCGTGATGTTGCGCGAGAGCTTGGAGAACAGCGCGCTGCGCTTGGCGTCCTGGGCCGCCTTGCGGTACTTCGTGGTCGCCCATTTGGAATGTCCAGACATGACGGGCCCTTTCTAATCCGTTTCACCTGTATGCACCCCATTGTACTAAACTGCCGCAGGACACACCACACTGTCATTCCGAGCCTGCCGAGGAATCCTTGATCGCGAGTTACACGTCACGCCCTCACTGTCATTGCGAGCCTGTCGAGGAATCTTTGGTCGCAAAGCGACCAACGGTAGGTCGGGGGCCCTTCGACCTGCGGTCGACCGCTGGAGCGGTCGAAGATTCCTCGGCGGGGCTCGGAATGACAGTGAGGGCGTGACGTGTGACGTGCGGGCAGCGGGCAGCGGGCAGCGGGCAGCGGGCAGCGGGCAGCGGAGCATAAACGGCAACTCTGTAGAATCGAGCAACGGCTATGATAGAATGTCCTCTCCGCACACTCCGTACCTTCCACAGCCAGACGGGAAAGGCTTGTATGAGGCATACTTGGCAACGCACGGTCGCGCTGTTCCTCGTCGGTCAGGCGATCACGCTTTTCGGCACGATGATCACCGGTCATGCCATCAGCTGGTACGTCACCCTGCAGACGCAGTCCGGCACGGTCCTCACGCTGTTCACGGTGGCGATGATGGTGCCCATGGCGCTCTCCTCCCCGCTCGGCGGCGTATGGGCGGACCGCTACAACCGCAAGTACCTCATCAACCTCGTCGATGGCGCCATCGCGCTCGTGACCCTCGTCATGGCGCTGTTCTTCTCCGCAGGCTTCGAGTGGCTGGGGCTTCTGTTCGTCTGCGTCGTCATACGCGGCTTCGGCCAAGGCATCCAGATGCCCACCGTCACGGCCATCCTCCCCGACATCGTGCCGCCCGACCAGCTCGTGCGCGTGAACGGCTTCAACGCCTCCATCCAGTCGCTCTCGATGTTCGCATCGCCCATGATCGCGGCGGCGCTGCTCACGTTCTTTCCCATTCAGATACTCATGTACATCGACGTGGTCACGGCCGCCATCGGCATCGCCATCGTGTTCTTCTTCGTCCACACCCACAAGGGAATGCGGAGAATACCGGGCGCCTCGGCGACGGCGGGCGCGGCGGCCGGGGGCGGAGGGGCCGCCGTCGGGGCCGGGGCCGCAGGGGCAGCGGCCGGGATCGCCGCAGCCGGGGCTCCAGACCGCCCCGGTTTCCTCTCGGAGTTCAAGGCCGGCCTTCGCTATATGTGGAGGAACCCCTTCATCCTCGCTTTCACGCTCCTGAGCATCGTGTTCAGCATCCTTGCGACACCGCCTTCCTTTCTCACGCCCCTGCAGGTGGTGCGCGACTTCGGTGCCGACCCGTGGCGGCTCGGAGCCATCGAGGTGGCGTTCGCCGTGGGCATGATGGCAGGCGGCGTGCTCATCGGCATCTGGGGCGGGTTCAAGAACCGCACCTGGTCGATGGCGCTCGCCACCACGCTTTTCGGTGCCGGCACGATCGGCCTCGGCCTTCTCGGGAACTTCTGGGTCTATCTGGGCTGCATGCTCTTCGTGGGGATCACCCTACCGGTGTTCAACGCGCCTTCCATGGCGATCCTTCAGGCGCGCGTCGACCCCGACTACATGGGGCGCGTGTTCTCGGTCTCGATGATGGCGGGGAGCCTCGCCATGCCGGTGGGGATGGTCGTCTTCGGCCCTCTCGCCGACGTGGTCTCGATCGACTGGCTGCTCGTGGGCACCGGTGCGGGGATCATGCTCCTCGGCGCATGCGTCGTGGCGAGCCGCACCCTCAGACAGGCCGGCCTTCTCCCCGAGCCTCCCATCGGGACGCCTGTCGAGATGCCTGACGGCGAGACGCCTGCCGACCCTACTGTCGAAGGGCAGTGAGGGAGCTGCTTGCATTACGCCTGTGGTACAATAGGGCCGCAACAGAACCCGACGCTGAGGAGCAGACGCTATGCCAACGATAAACACCTCGATACGAATGAGCGAGGAGCTCTTTGGCCGAGTCAAAGAAGAGGCTGCATTCAGCGGTGTCTCACTGAACGCCTTTATCGTGGAGCTACTGGCTGAGAAGATCCAAGATGAAGAAGATTACCATGACGCAATGACCGTGCTCAAAGAGCATAACAAGAGCATCTCCAGAGAAGAGATGCTCAAGAAGTATGCCTAGGAACTACAGCTGGAGCTTCGATGCGAGAGCAGAGAAGCAATTCTGCAGGCTCGACAGACCCGTCCAGGCAAGAATCCTCAGATGGATCGAGTCAAATATTCAAAACTGCGAGAACCCCCGATTGTTCGGCAAGGCACTGGAGGGGGAATATGAGAACCTGTGGCGCTACCGCATTGGAAAGTACCGCCTTATCGCAGACATCCAGGATGGGATTTTCAAAGTGCTGGTTGTAAAGGTCGGCAAAAGAAGTTACTGTTCACACCCCACTGTCATCCCGAGCCTGCCGAGGGATCTTCGACCGCGCCAGCGGTCGACCGCAGGTCGAGAGGCCCCCTGACCTGCCGTTGGACACTACGTGTCCAAAGATTCCTCGGCGGGACTCGGAATGACAGTGGGGTGTGAACAGTAACCAAAAGAAGTGATGTGTATCGAAGGTGATCACCTATAGTTGACGGGGGGGGGGGGGGGGGGGGCAAAAATGGGATGTGGTATCGTGAGGCGCGACAGATCCTTGTCGGCATGACTCCTTTATACACAGAAACGGGAGGAGACGGGTGTGCGCACTACAGGGAAAGGAACCGCATGAACGAGATCGTCAAGGCCGAGGGGCTCTGTAAGACCTTCCGGCTCAGTGCCCGCCAGCAAAGGCTCGAGCGCTCCCAGGAGCGGCTGCGCGTCGCGGTCGACCGCCTTTCGCTTTCCGCTTTCGAAGGCGAGATATTCGGGCTGCTCGGACCCAACGGCGCAGGCAAGACCACGACGCTGCGCATGCTCGCCACGCTCATCAGGCCCGATTCCGGCGACGCGTTCGTCAGGGGCCACAGCGTCGTCAACGAGCCCGGACAGGTACGCACGGCCATCGGCTTCCTCACGAGCGAACTGAAGCTCGAGGACTTCTTCACGCCGGACTACCTGTTCGACTTCTTCTCGACCCTGCACAAGGTGCCTGCGGCCGTCGCCGCCACGCGCAAGCAGGCCCTGTTCGCGCGCTTCGGCATCGACGAGTTCGCGCAGGTCAAGGTCTCCGACCTGTCGACCGGCATGAAGCAGAAGGTCTCGCTCGTGGTCTCCATCGTCCACGACCCGCCCCTCATCGTCTTCGACGAGCCGACGAACGGGCTCGACGTGCTAACCGCGAAGGTCGTGACGGACTACCTGCTCGAGCTGCGCGCCGAGGGCAAGAGCATCATCTTGAGCACCCACATCTTCAGCCTTGCCGAGAGGCTCTGCGACCGCGTGGGCGTCATCATCGACGGCCGCATGGCGGCGGCGGGCACGCTGCCCGAGGTCTGCGAAGGGCGCGACCTCGAGCAGACGTTCTTCGACCTGTACGTCGCCGTCCACGGGGAGGTGGCATGATGGGCACGTCCGCCTCGGGCCTCGCGGCCATCGTCAAAAAAGAGTTCAAGCGCTTCTTCACCGACCGGCGCATGGTCCTGACCACCCTTCTGCTTCCCGGCCTTATGATCTTTGCGATCTACTCCTTTATGGGAAACGCGTTGACCTCGATGTTCACGGTGGACGAGGACTACGAGCCCGTCGCCTATGCCGTGAACCTGCCTCCCTCCATCGAGGCGCTGACACAAGGGAGCGGGCTTTCCCTCATGCCGCTTTCCGCCGACGAGGCGGACGCCACCAAGGGGCTGATCGCCGAGAAGGAGGTCGATCTTCTCGCCATCTTCCCCGAGGACTTCGATGCGATGGTCGAGCGCTCGACAAGCGGGGGCGGTGGACTCGGGACGGCGCCGCAGGTCGAGCTCTACTACAACTCGACACGGACCGAGTCGAACGCCCAGTACGCGACGATGAGCGCACTGCTCGACGGCTACAAGAACACCCTGATGCCGCTGTTCTCCGTCAACGCCGACGAGGGCACCTACGACCTCGTGACCGAGAAGGACAGGGCGGGGTTCACCTTCGCCTCGATGCTCCCGTTCCTCATCATCATCTTCCTGTTCTCCGGCTGCATGGGGGTCGCCACCGAGTCCATCGCCGGGGAGAAGGAGCGCGGCACCATAGCGACGATGCTCGTCACGCCGCTGGCGCGCTGGGAGCTGGCGCTCGGGAAGGTGGTCAGCCTCGGGTTCATCGCCCTGCTCTCGGGCCTGTCGAGCTTCATCGGCGTCATGTTGACGCTGCCGCAGATAATGGGCGGGGGCGGGGGCATCAGCGCAGCGGTCTACAGCGTGGGCGACTACGCGCTGCTGCTTGCCGTGACGCTCTCGACCGTCCTGGTGTTCGTGGGGCTCATCGCCGTGATAAGCGCCTTCGCACGGTCGGTGAAGGAGGCAGGCACCCTGGTCATGCCGCTGTACATCCTCGTCATGCTCGTCGGGGTGCTCGGCATGTTCTCCCAAGGCGCACCGACGGAGCTGTGGCCCTACCTTCTCCCCGTCTATAACAGCGTGCAGAGCATGGCGGGCATCTTCTCGTTCAGCGCCGCTCCCCTTCTGGTGTGCGCGAGCATCGCGGTCAACGTCGTGGTCAGCGCCCTGTGCGTCCTTGCGCTCACCCGGATGTTCGGCAGCGAGCGAGTCATGTTCGCCCGTTGAGCGGGGCGCGAGAACGCGGCCGACGTGCGCCGTGCACGTCCCCGACACACGGGCCCCTGTCAGTTACAGGTCACACTCCCACTGTCATTCCGAGCGGAGGCGCTGCCTCCGGCAGCGCCGCAGCCGAGGAATCCTTCAACCTGCGGTCGACCGCTGGCGCGGTCGAGGATCCCTCGGCAGGCTCGGGATGACAGCGGGGGCTCGGGGCGGCAGCGGGGTGTCTGTGGAGGGTGCGGCCTGTGGCCTCTGTTACCTCAGAAGGGCTATGAGCGCTCCCA
>JAISGJ010000112.1 GCA_031263105.1 Coriobacteriales bacterium | reverse complement strand
CCTCCTGTTCAGTTCGCGCTTGATGGGAGGTCTTATCTTATTCCGATGTTTGGAAGAAACAACAGTGAACAACAGCGGTTATTCAAAGAAGCGGAATAAGTGAAAAGTCGGAATAATCGATTGATGCCGACATGTCCTACATCGGAACAGTGAAAAAAGAACAGATGCTTGTTGAGCGCCCAGCAATCGAGCGCGCGGTAGAAGAAGCGGCTGCTTTTGCCGGGTATACCTCGAGCGGGAATGCCGGCGACCATGCGGGGAGGACCTTCCATCTGAGGTACTCGGGCGACTGGGGCCCAGACCAGATCAAGATCGACCTGATATACCTCAACAGATCCCCTCTGCTTGCGCCGCTGATGAGAGCATGCCGGCTGCGCCCCATGCTTTCGGTTCTCGCGTTTTCCGACTTTGAGCTCGTCGGCGGAAAGGTAAAGGCGCTTTATGACAGGGTCGCTGCCCGCGATATCTACGATATATCCAACCTGAAGCACCATCTTGACTCGCTTGTCGCCGAGCAGCCCGAGCTGGGCGAGCTCTGCCACAAAGTGATGCTGTACTGCGCCTCGATCTCCAGGCACTTTCCGCTTCCGCTTGACAAGAGAGTGGCGGATAGGTTTGCGGGACGCGAAAACGAGCTGAAAGCGCAGCTGTATCCCATGCTCAGAGAGAGCGAGCGTCCGACTCTGGAGTCGCTCATTGAGACCGGCGAGTCTTTCGTTAGCGAGTACGTATTGCCCCGCACCGAGGCGGAACAGGAGTACTTGGAGCGTTTTGCAATGGCCGATTACCAGCCTGCTTTGCTGTTCGCCGGTCACGATGAGGTGGCCGTAGCCGCCGAGCGAAACCCAGAGGCGCTGTGGAAGCTAGCCAACCTGGAAAAACTCAAATGATGGAAGGGTGAGGGAGCGAAACCCCTTTCGCTCCCTCACCCTTTTAGAGAGGTATGCCCTGTGCCGTGCTGCCTCGTTCTGCTGCGCAGCCTAGCCCGCCAGGTACTCCTGGATGTAGTTCGCGGCCTCGCGACCGGAGTTGACCTGGTTGCCGAAGGCGGTGCCGGGCATGTTGATGGTGTAGACGTTGCGGTAGTTGTTGTTGCCGTCGTTGCCGATGGCGTACAGGCCCTCGATGGGCTCCTTGGCGGTGTCGAGCACCTGGCGCTTGCGGTTGACCAGGAAGCCTCCCACGCTGAAGAAGAAGCTGTAGGTCAGCTTGGCGATGTAGAAGGGGCCGGCGAGGGGGACCATCAGCTCGGCGGGCTTCCCGAAGTCCTCGTCGACGCCCTTGGCGGCGAGCTCGTTGTAGCGCTCAACGGTCTCCTTGAGGGCTGCGGGGTCGTGGCCGAAGAAGCCGGCGAGCTCCTCGACGCTCTCCGCCTTGAACAGGGTCTTGCCGCTGTTCGACGCGAGGGAGTCCTCGAACATCTTCTTCGCGGCCTCGTCGGCCCCGAAGGTCGCGTCGCAGTACCCCTGGTCGAATATGCAGTAGTTGGCCTTGTTGACCTTCCCGGGGATGCACTGGAGCACGAGGTTGTCCGTCGTGAGGTTCTCGCGCGCGAAGCGGTCGCCGTACTCGTTGACCCAGAGCATCGGGCCGCCGGCCGCGATGCCGAAGTAGCCGTTGATGGGGTTCTGCGCGTCGTTGGCGAAGTCGATGTTCGGGAAGGCCTGGATGCCGTACAGGATGCTCTGCGCCGCGTCGGTGAGCATGTCCATGGCGCCCGCCTCGGTGGCCATGCGGTAGCCGTCCCCGGCCGCGTTGGGCGAGCCGACGACGAAGATGCCCTCGGTGTCCCAGCCCTGCTTGGCGATGACCTCGGGGTTGCCTCCGAAGCCGCCTCCCGCGAGCACGACCGCCTTCGCGTTGTACTTGACGACGCCCTCGGGCCCCTCGGCGTAGGCGCCGGCGACCGCGCCGCCCGCGAGCACGAGCGAGGTCGCCGCGGTCTCGAGGTGGATGGTCGCGCCCAGCTCCTCCAGCCGCTTCGTCATCGGCTCGACGAAGCCGACCTTCGACTTGTTGTCCTTGAACCAGTGGAAGGTGGGGTACAGGCCGCCGTAGTAGTTGTCGATGGTCCCGCTGTACAGGACGCCCTGCTCGAGGCACCAGTCGATGTTCTCGGCGCTCTTGACGCACAGGTCCATCCACATCGAGCCGTTCTGGCGGTACTGGCCGCGCGACATCTCGGCCTCGATGATCTGGGCGGGCGTCACGTCGATGCCCAGCTCCTTCTGGAACTTCGAGCCGATGGCGAACATCCCCTCGACGAAGTTGGCGTTGCCGCCGATGACGCTCGCCTTCTCGATGGCGATGAAGTCGGTGCCGTTGAGGGCGGCCTGCACGCAGCAGGTCATGCCCGAGCCGCCGACCCCTATGATGAGGAGGTCGGTCGTGTACTCCTTGTCGATGTTCGCGGGCACCGCAGGGCCTGTCGCGGCGTCTGCCGCAGGGGCGCTGCCCCCGCCGGTGCCTGTGCCCGCAGGCGCGTCGTCCGCCTTCGGCGCCGCAGGCGCGCAGCCGAGCAGGGAGCCCGCCACGGCAAGCGCACCTGCAGCGGCGCCTCCTGCCAGGAATGCGCGGCGTGAGACGCCCTGCGTGCCGTCGGTCGTGCGCTGTTCAACCTCGTTTTTCTCTTCGTACATGCTTCGCTCCTTGTCTTTCCGTGTTCTTCCTTGTGTATGGGACGCCCCATTATAGCCTGCGGCCCGAGGGCTTAGGCGCCCTAGGTCGGGGGAATGGGGCGCACCGAGGCGTTTCACCCCAAGGGGTGAGGGGCTACTGCTCGTACCCCCACTGTCATCTCGTACCCCCACTGTCATCTCGTACCCCCACTGTCATTCCGAGCCTGTCGAGGAATCTTTGGCCGCAGAGCGGCCAACCTCGATCGGGAGACGCCCCTGCCAGCGGTCGGCTGCTTCGCAGCCGAAGATTCCTCGACAGGCTCGGAATGACAGTGGGCGTGCATGGCGCTCGGGCGCCGACAGTGGGGGTGCTTGGTACTCAGGTGCCCAATGCGGGGGGCTCGGAGCCGCTGAGGCGGTGCACGTGCTGCTCGCACAGCTCGATGAGCTCCTGCTGGGAGTGGACGATGAGCTTGCGGTAGATGCTGTGCGTGTGGCTCTTGACGGTCTCCTCGGAGACGAAGAGCTCCTGCGCTATCGACCGGCGGTTCTTGCCGCGTACAAGGAGCGTGAAGGTCTGGGCCTCGCGCTGCGAGAGCCCGTTGGTGGTGGAGAGGAGCTGGACGACCGTGGCGACCTTGTCCTCGTCCACGTCGCTGGAGCCTGGGCGGGCAAGGCCCCAGGCGGTCCGGTAGTTGCGGTAGCTCATGAGGAAGAGCGCGGCGATGAGCATGACAAAGGTGAGGACAAGGAACAGGCGCGTGAACCCCAGCGAGGCCGAGGGGAGCCGCGCCACCAGGCTGCTCGCCACTATCCCCACGAGCTTGCCGAGCATGAAGCTACAGGTCGGCCACGCGACGACCCAGGTCGCCGGCAGCTTGAAGTTCTTGATGAGGTAGGAGCAGAGGCCCCACATGAGCAGATGGAGGTAGCAAAATCCTATGAGCTGGATCGAGCTGCCCAGTTGGAAGGCAGGATAAAGGAAGGCGATGAGCAGCGACCCGAGCGCGACGAGGGAGAAACCCATCTGGTAGATCAGGTGGTTGAAGTCCATCATCACGGCGACGGCGGTGATGAGAAGGAAGACGGCGGCTGCGGCGTAGCTGACGAGCAGCGCGGTGTTGTCCTCATGCCCGTGGACCGAGAACAGGCCGATGAGGATGCCGAACGAGAGGCCGTGGAGCAGCGCCGTGACAAGGAACTTGCCAGGGACGTTGAGCGCGGCGTCGAGGCCGTGGTCGAAGAAGGGGTTGCGAGGGAACTCGCGCTGCGAACGGTCGATGCACAATGCCATCGGCGCGAGGATGACAAGCGAGGTCAGAAGATAGGCGGCGGGAGGGAGCTGCGAGATGAGCGCCGTTATGAGGGCGGCCCCAAGGAAGGAGACGATTCCATGGAACAGCACCTGACGTGGCCCGTGCTCCCCGAAGATGCGCCCCCATTCTATGCAGAGGCAGGCGGTGGCCGTGCCGGCGCAGAGCGAGCTTATGGCGTAGAGCGCGATGCTGCCCGCCGTGACGGCCCCCGACTGCTCGGCAAGGAGGTGGGCGTCAAGAAGCGAGGTGGGCCAGGTCAGCTCGAGCCAGAGCGCATGGGCGCCGATGCCGAGCACCATGAGCCCTACGAGCAAGAACAGGTACCATCGCTGCCGGAACACCTTGCTGCTGTGTCTGAACCACATCCCCAAAACGAAATAGGCGAGTATGCTGGCGGCTATGGGACCGACGATGCTGGGCGCCACGAGGTCGGGCGAGAGCCGAACGAGAGGATACAGCAGCGGGCTCTGAAAGGAGATGTTTATCCATATCCAATAGAACATGAGCCCCAGGCAGAGCAGGGGCCTTTGCCGGACACTGGAGAGAAGCTGCGCGAACATCGCACGGCGCTCAGAGTGCCTCTGGAGGATTCTTTGCCTGTTCATCGTAGGGCTCTGTCTTTCGTGGGGAGGCGATGGACGCCCATCGCCTCCCTCGGTCCTGTGTCCGTATCCCTAAGCTACATTGTACGCCCAAATGGGACAGGTGCGGTGACGAACTGGCAGTTACCTTTCACACCTCACTGTCATTCCGAGCGTAGCGAAGCGAAGCCGAGGAATCTTTGATCGCAAAGCGACCAACGGTAGGCCGAAAGGCCCTTCGGCCTGCGGTCGACCGCTGCGCGGTCGAAGATTCCTCGGCAGGCTCGGAATGACAGTGAAACGGTAGGCCGAAAGGCCCTTCGGCCTGCGGTCGACCGCTGCGCGGTCGAAGATTCCTCGGCAGGCTCGGAATGACAGTGAAACGGTAGGTTGGGAGGCCCTTCGGCCTGCGGTCGACCGCTGCGCGGTCGAAGATTCCTCGGCAGGCTCGGAATGACAGTGGGGTATCCGTGGAAGGCGTGAACGGCAACAGCTGGCAGACCGCATTGCGGGCGCGAGCGGCAACAGCTGGCAGACCGCGTTGCGGGCGTGAGCGGCAACAGCTGGCAGACCGCGGGCAGACCGCATTGCGGCCGTAGCTGCGGGCAGGGCGGGTATTCTGCTATGATAGTATCGTAAAGGAAGTGTCGGCACCCAAGCGGCGCTTCCAAGGGCAGAGGTGGGCGAGACGACGTGCGAGAGAGGCGTTGACCATGAGCGGAGAGTTCCTGACCATGATCCTCATAGCGGTTGCCATCGTGCTCCTCGTCGCCTTGATAGCCGTTGCGATCGAGGTCATCAGGACCGTGCGGAAGCTGCGGGAGTCCGTCGATGTCCTCGTGCCGACGCTCAACGGCACCGTCGCCAGGGCCAATGCGGCCATGGATTCGCTCGACCCGTCCCTGAAGCGCGTCGACCCTCTCTTGGAGCGGGTGTCGCTGACGGTCGATGCCGTCAACCTCGAGATCATGCGCGCCGACCAGATACTGTCCGACGTCTCGGACGTCACCGGCGTTGCCAGCGGGGCGGCAAAGAAGGTCTCGGACATCACCGATGCCCCGCTCAACCTGCTGACGAGCGCGACGGACAAGCTGCGCAGCGTGTTCGTCGACAAGCGCGCGGAGAAGCGCGCGGAGCACGTCCACGAGCAGGCGGATGCAGACGACCCTGCATCCCCCGACAACCCTGGCACCGGCCCTACGGCTGCGGCATCGACATTCCCCTCCTTCGGAGGGGGTTCGAGCGCCCGGGAAACGCATAGCGTTTCCAGCGAGAACGGGCCGACAGGCCCCCGGACGGCGCGAAGCGCCGGGGTGGTCTCCACCGCTGCCCCTGCTTCCACCGCTCCCGATGTAGGCACTGCCCCTCCCGGTGCCTCCCCGCCTTTCGACGACCCCTTCAAATGGACAACGGAGCCCCATGCCACAGGATCGACCGCAGGACCCGACAACTGACACGCAGGAGCGCTCGGAGCGCGTGCGGCACCTCGCCTTCCTCATATGGGCGACCATCGGCATCGTGCTGCTGGCGGTTGCGGTGGGCTATGCCCTTCTGCAGGTGTCAACCGCGCTCGTCATCGTGGGGCTCGCCGCGTTCATCGTGTTCGTCCTGCGCGTGCCCGTCGCCTGGCTGGAGCGCAAAGGGGTCGCACGTTGGCTCGGCTCCCTTGTGGCCTATCTGGGCGGCCTGCTCGTCGTCGCGCTGGTCATGCTCATCTTCATCCCCATCATCTGGAACCAGGCGATAGACCTTATCCAGCTCATACCGGGCTACATCACCTCCGCGACCGCCGCGCTCGACGGGTTCTACCAACAGTACAGCTACCTGTTGGAGGACATCAACATCCAGCAGCTGCTGGGCAATGTGGCGACCGACCTCTCCCGATGGGCGGGCAACGTCGCGTCGCAGGCAGGCCAGGGCGTGATAACCCTGGGGATGGGCATGGTCACGAGCGTGGTGGTGTTCACCATCGCGCTGATCGCCGGCTACTGGATCCTCAAGGACCTCCCTGCCTTGGGTCGCGAGATGCGCGTCCTGGCGGGGCCGCGCCATGAGGAGACCGTGCGGTTCGCCTCGGCGGTGCTCTCCCGCGCCTTCGGCGGCTACCTGCGCGGCGTCACGGTCGCTGGCCTGTGCACCGGTACCATCGCGGGCATCGGTTACTACCTTATAGGGCTTCCGTACCCTGCGGTCCTGGGGCTTTTCACGGGGCTCATGAACTTCATCCCCTATGTCGGCCCCTGGATCGCAGGGGCGACGGCCACGCTCATCGGCCTGTTCGTCAGCCCGCTCACCGCCCTGCTGGCAATCGTGATCACGGTGCTCGCACAGCAGTTCACCGACAACTTCATCACGCCACGGGTGATGTCGTCGGTGGTGGAGCTCCATCCTGCCGTCGTGCTGGTGGGCGTCTTTGCGGGCGGTGCGCTGGGGGGCATCCTCGGGCTTATCGTCGCCATCCCCCTGCTCTCGTCGCTCAAGGCGTTCTTCGTCTACTATTTCGAGAGGCGCACGGGCCGCAGGCTCGTCGGCGAGGCCGGCGCCCTGTTCAAGGGGCGTGGCGCGCAAGGCTCCGAGGAGGAGGAGGACACCGCCCAGGCGGTCGAGGACGAGAGGGAAACCTGTGAAGAGTAGCGAGTTGCGCGAGAGGTACCTGGGCTTCTTCGAGGAGAAGGGCTGCAAGCGGCTGCCCTCGTCGTCGCTTGTCCCCGACGACCCCTCCCTTCTGCTCACGAGTGCGGGCATGGTGCAGTTCAAGCCGTACTTCCTCCAGCAGAAGCAGCTCGAGAGGCCCTATATCGGCACCGCCACGGTCCAGAAATGCGTGCGCACCACCGACATAGACATCATCGGAACCACGGGGCGGCACCTGAGCTTCTTCGAGATGCTGGGCAACTTCAGCTTCGGCTCGTACTTCAAGCAGGAGATGTGCGCCTGGGCCTACGAGTTCTCGACCGAGGTCTTGGGCTTCGATCCTGAGCGGCTGTACTTCACCGTCTACCTCGACGACGACGAGACCGTGGCGATATGGAGGTCCCTCGGCGTGCCGGAGAGCCACATCACGCGCCTCGGCGAGAAGGACAACTTCTGGACGGCGGGCCCTACCGGCCCCTGCGGCCCTTGCAGCGAGTTGTACTACGACCAAGGGGAGCGCTTTGGCTGCGGGCGCCCTGAGTGCGCCCCCGGCTGCGGCTGCGACCGCTTCCTTGAGTACTGGAACTGCGTCTTTACCCAGTACGACCGTCAGGAGGACGGCACGTTCGTTGCGCTCCCCCATAAGAACATCGACACCGGCATGGGCCTTGAGCGCACCGCCGCCATCCTTCAGGGCGCACAGTCCAACTATGGGACCGACATCCTGCGCGGGCTCATCGCGGTGGGGGAGGAGCTCTCGGGCAAGGCATACGGCGACAGCTTCGGGCGCGAGGCCACAGACGACCTGAGCCTGCGCATCTGCGCCGACCATGCGCGCGCCGTGACCTTCATGATAGCCGACGGCATCCTGCCCGCCAACGAGGGCCGAGGCTATGTGCTGCGCCGCCTGCTGCGCCGGGCCGTGCGCCACGGGCAGCTGCTCGGCATCGAGCCGTCCTTCCTCGGCAGCTATGTGACCACCGTCATCGACGAGATGGGCGGCCCCTACCCCGAGCTTCGCGAGAACCAGGAGCTCATCGAGCGCATCGTGCACGCGGAGGAGGAGCGCTTCAACCAGACCCTGCGATCCGGGCAGGTCTATCTCGATGCCCATCTGGAGGCCCTTGCCGCAACCAAGGCAGGCGCGGGGGACGGGGCCGGCGCGGCGGCTGCGGACACAGCTGCGTTGGGCGCTGTGGGCGCGGAGGGCGCTGAGGGCCTGGCGGGCGCTGAAGACGTCGAGGGTGCTGCGGCTGCGGAGGGCTTGGCGGGCGCCGAGGGCGCGGCCGATGGCCCCAGCGCTCCGACGCTCTCCGGCGCGGCGGCCTTCGAGCTGCACGACCGCTACGGGTTCCCCATCGAGCTGACCATCGAGATCGCCGCCGAACAGGGCGTCGAGGTCGATCGCGACGGCTTCGAGCGGCATATGGACGACCAGCGCGAACGCGCCCGTGCCGCCGTGAAGGACGACGCTTGGGCCAGCGGCAGCGTGTTCAACGACATCCTCGGCGCGCACGGCCCTACGGCGTTCGTCGGCCATGGGGCGCATGAGGCCCCCGCAACGGTCGTCGCACTCGTCGTCGCCGCCGAGGACGGAGGCCGCCTCGTTGCGGTCGACCGCATAGGCGCCGGCCAACGCGCGCAGGTCGTCCTCGACCGAACGCCCTTCTACGGGGAGATGGGCGGCCAGGTGGGCGACACCGGCCTCATCGCCATCTCCGACGGCACAGGCGACTTCCAGGTCGAGGACACGAAGGTCCACGAGAAGGCCGTCTACGCCCACAGCGGCGTCGCCTACGGCACGCTTGCCGTGGGCGATGCCGTGGTCGCGCAGATAGACAGCATGCGCCGCGAGCGCATCGAGCGCAACCATACGGCGACGCACCTGCTGCACCTCGCCCTGCGCACGGTGCTCGGCGAGCACGTCAGGCAGGCAGGCTCGCTCGTCGCGCCCGACCGGCTGCGCTTCGATTTCACGCATTTCGAGGCGGTGACGCCCGAACAGATAGGCCGGATAGAGGAGCTCGTCAACAGCCTCATCATGAAGGACTCGGACGTAAGCGCCTACGAGACCTCGCTCGACGAGGCGCGCGCAAGCGGTGTGACGGCGCTGTTCGGCGAGAAGTACGGGGAGCGCGTGCGCGTGCTCGAGGCGGGGGCGGACTCACGGGAGCTGTGCGGCGGCACCCATGTCACGCACACCGCACAGATCGGCTTCCTGAAGGTCACCGGCGAGTCGTCGGTCGGTGCCAGCCTGCGCCGCATCGAGGCCGTGACGAGCTTCGATGCGCTCCAGTACGTCAACCGCATGCAGGCCGAGCTCGTGCATGCGGCCCGCGTGCTCAAGGCGCAGCCCGGCGAGCTTGCCGGCAAGGTGGAGACGTTGCAGCGGCGCGTCCAGGAACTCGAGGGCGAGCTGAGGCAGCAACGGCTTACCTCTGCCGCAGGCGACGTCGACGGCCTTGTCGAGGCCGCCATGGACGTGGGCTACCGGCTTGTCGTCGCCCGCATCGACGGGCATGAGGTGGAGGGCCTCCGCAAGCTCTGGGACCTGCTCCGCGACCGGCTCGGCGCAGGCTCGGCCGTCGTGCTCGGAGGGCTTGCGCCCACAGGCGCCCCGCTGCTGCTTGCCGCCGGCACCGACGCCGCCGTCGATGCCGGCTTCGATGCCGGCGCCCTTGTCAGGCAGGCAGCCCCGCTCATCAAGGGCGGCGGCGGCGGCAGGCCCGCCATGGCGCAGGCAGGGGGAAAGGACGCCTCCGCCCTCGACGCCGCCCTCGACGCCGCCCGAGAGGCAGCCAGGGGCGCCGCCCTCGATGCAGGCGCGGCCTGACGCAGCGCCATGCGGGTACTTGCCCTGGACATAGGGGAGAGGCGCGTCGGCGTCGCGGGCGGCGACACGGCGTCAGGGGTCGCCTTGCCGGTCGCCACGATAGAGACGTCGGGAGGACAGCTCGCCGACCTGCCTGCCTTCAGGCGCCTTGTCGAGGACCACGGGCCAAAGCTGCTCGTCGTCGGCCTGCCCCTGTCGCTCGACGGCACGGAGGGCGCACAGGCCGTGCGCGTGCGCAAGGTCGCCGGGCGCCTTGCCGAGCGGACGGGGCTTCCTGTCGTGTACCAGGACGAACGGCTCACGAGCGTCGAGGCGAAGCGCTCGCTGCGCCAGGCCGGCTGTACTGAACGGGAGATGCGCGGTAAAATAGACAGGGTGGCTGCCTCGCTCATCCTTCGGGCATACTTCGAGGCGGCTTCCAGGCAGAAGGGGAAGCTTGAAGAGCACCGAGATATGGTGAGGTAGGATCTGATGTCTGACTATTCCGGGAAACACCGGGTTTCCGCCGATGGCACGCGGCATGCTGCCCAGGACCCCTCCAAAGAGGATTTCTCGCGCTTCTCCCGCAAGAACGTGCGCACGGGCATGTTCTCGCAGCCGTCGCAGCTGTCACCCGACCAGGAAAGGGCCTTTGTCGACTACACGGTCGGAGGCTCCCAAGGGGCATGGGGCGCAAAGGGACGTTCGCCCTGGCATACGGTCGTGCCCGTCGTCGTTGCGGTCGTGGTGCTCGCTGCCTTGGCCTTTGGCGCCTTCAAGCTGGCGCAGTCCCTCGGCATCGTCGGGGGAGGCGGGGGCAGCAAGGGCGTGGAGGTCGCCGTGTTTATCCCCGAAGGCTCTTCCACCGCCGATATCGCCCGCGCCCTCAGGGAGACGGGCGTCATTTCCAAGGAAAGCTCCTTCATCTCCGCCGTCACGGGTCGCGGCGTGGAGAGCAGGCTCCAGCCGGGGCACTATGCGCTGAAGACCGGCATGGAGGACAACGATGCGGTCGATGCCCTGCTCGCGGGGCCGCAGCCGGACTCCCAGGGGGGCAACAAGCTCACCATCCCCGAAGGGCTCACGATCGAGGCGACTGCGGCGCGTGTCGAGGAGGCCTGCGGCATTCCGGCCGACCAGTTCGTCGCAGAGGCGCACTCTGCCGACAAGTACGTCGCGGACTATCCCTTCCTCGAAGGCGTCTACGACAATTCGATGGAGGGCTTCCTGTATCCCAAGACCTATCAGATCCCCGCAGGCTCGGATGCCGCCTACGTCGTCCGCGTCCTGCTCGACCAGTTCGCCATCGAGACGAGCGGGCTGGATTTGAGCTATGCGGCGGAGAGGAACCTCACGCTGTACGACCTGGTCATCATGGCGTCGATGATCGAGAAGGAGACCGCCGAGCCCGATGAGCGCCCTATGGTCTCATCCGTCCTCTACAACCGCCTGCACGAGGGCATGCTCCTGCAGATATGCTCCACGGTCGTCTTTGCCATCGGCCTTGAGAACTACGACGGGCACCCCCTGTTGGAGACGGATCTTGCCATCGAGAGCGCCTACAACACCTATCAGAACGCAGGGTTGCCCGCAGGCCCCATATGCTCCCCGCACATCAGCTCCATCGAGGCGGCGGCGAATCCCGCCGAGACCGACTACCTGTACTATGTGCTCACGTCCAAGGAGGGCACCCACACCTTCTGCGTGACCTACGAGGAGTTCGAGGCGGCGAATGTCGTGTACCACGAGCTCTTCAACGTCCCCAACTAGGTAGAGGGACGATGCCCTTCCTCACGCCTGACGACTACCTCGGCTCCGTCGAGCGCATCGACCCTTCTGCCCTCGTCGAACAGGGTTTCGGCATCGTCCTGCTCGACATCGACAACACGCTGGTGCCGCGCGACACGCGACGCCTGCCCGCAGGGGTGGCACGCTGGGTCGCCCGGCTGCGCGAGGAGGGGCTCCGTGTCTGCCTGCTCTCGAACAACTGGCATCGGGTGGTGTTCGACTACGCGAGGGAGCTCGACCTCCCGCTGGTCCACCGGGCGATGAAGCCCGCGCCCTTCGCCTATATGCGCGCGCTGCGCAAGATGGGCAGGCGCAGGGGCGAGAAGGTCGTCTGCGTGGGCGACCAGATCGTGACGGACGTCTGGGGCGCTCACCTGCTCGGCCTGAAGGCCATACTCGTCGAGCCCCAGGCGACGAAGGACCTCTGGTACACGCAGCTGTTCCGCCGCTTCGAGCGCCGCCTCATGCACGGCAGGCGTCCCCGTGTGTAGGGACATGGGGAGCAGGGCAGGGGCATCGGGACGGCAGTGCGCTGCGGAGGGCGGGCCCGCTGCACGCGGGGCGGCGACCCAGGAGGCATCATGATGAGGACAGGGCTGCTCGGGCATCCCATCGGACACTCGCTCTCGCCGGCCATCCACAACGCGGCCTATGCGGCCCTCGGCCTGGACTGGGAGTACGGGCTGTACCCCTGCGAGGACCGGGCCTCGTTCGAGCGCGTGCTGGCCGAGGCGCAACGGGTGCCGGACGCCTTCGTGGGCTTCAACGTGACCACGCCCTACAAGCACGATGCCCACAGGCTGTGCGCCGAGCATTCGTCCTTCTCCGCAGCGACGGGCAGCACGAACGTGATACGCCTGTGCCCGTCTCCCGCGCAGGGCCTGCCCGTCCTGTGCGGGGACGACACCGACGGCCGCGGCCTGGTGGCCTCGCTCCAACGGGAGGGCAACGTGACGTTGGCCGGCTCGTCGGTCGTCCTCTGCGGAACAGGGGCCGTCGCCCTCTCCGCGCTGCTGGCGCTCGTCGAGGCGGGGACGGCGGCCGTGAGCGTGGTGAGCCGCGACGTCGTCCAAGCGGCCGAGCGCATCAGGCGCCTGATGCAGGGGGACGTGTGCCAGGGGGACGTATCGCTTGACACCCGAGACACGGGTTTGGACCGCTGTCCCGGGCTGGGGGCCGACGACGGGCACAGGCCGCCGACTGCGGTACAGGTCGTCGGCTACGAGGAGGCCGCCCGCTGCCTCGCTACCGCCGACGTCCTGGTCGATGCCACTACGCTGGGGATGCATGCGGGCGACGGGTCGCCGGTTCCGGCGCAGGCGCTCAGGGAGGGGCTTGTCGTGCTCGACGTGGTGTACGGCCATGGCGAGACCGCGCTCATCGGGGATGCGCGTCGGGCAGGGGCCGTCGCCATCGACGGCCTCGGCATGCTGATAGAGCAGGCGGCGCTCACCATCGAGATATGGGCGCGCGGCCAAGGCCTTGCCGCCTGCGCCCCCCGTTCCCTCATGCGCCAAGCCGCCCTCGCCCCGCACGCCTGAGGCGTGCGTCGGAGCTGCGTCATATCATAGGCGTCGCAGCGTTACAGTTCACACCCCCACTGTCATTCCGAGCTCCGCCGAGGAATCTTTGGGTCCGAGCGCCCGCAAAACCAATCGCTTTTTCAGCGAGGACGGGCCGGCAGGCCCACGGATCACGCAGTGTCCAACGGCAGGTCGCAGGGCCCCTCGGCCTGCGGTCGACCGCTGGCGCGGTCGAGGATCCCTCGGCAGGCTCGGGATGACAGTGGAGATGAAGGAATGCAGGAAAGGAGACTGAGACTTGGCACGTCGAGGATCCCTCGGCAGGCTCGGGATGACAGTGGAGATGAA
>JAISGJ010000087.1 GCA_031263105.1 Coriobacteriales bacterium | reverse complement strand
CTGCCGGCCGGCACGCTGCTCTTTGACACGGCGGGTGCCTTTAGCTCCGCCGACTACGCGGCGCTCTGGGAGCGCGGGCTCCAGCGTGGTTGCAGCACTCTGAGCACAGCCGAGGCGCGCCTGATCAGAGAACACGCGCACCGCTTGAAAGTCCTGGACAGCGACTCCTGGTGTACGCAGGCTTTTCCTGATGGTTACGGTTACCTGGCCGCCGCATGCGTGAACCCGCACTACCGGGGCCGAGGCGTACTGAGCGCGCTTTTTGACCCGGTCATCGCCCGCGCGGAACGCCTGCGCATCCCCCTGTGCCTTGAGACCTACGCGGAACGCTCCATGAATATCTACATGCACAAAGGCTTTGAGATCATCCGCCTCACCACCAACAGGGAGTTGGGCCTCACCCAATACTGCATGGCCAAACTACCCACATGAGCACGACGGCGACATGGTTACGGGCTGCGGCGACGCCCGTCCGTTGTGCACATGCGAATGCCGGGCTGTCGGTCGATGAAGTTATGATACACTAACTTAACGACGGAAAGCCCTACCCTCGCCAGGAGTTATCATGACTATCGATGCCAATGAGCTCGCCGAGTATTACACCTTTGCCCAGCCGTCCCTGCACGACACCTTTGAGGGCGTCGTTCCGGCTCACACGGAGCTTTCAGACCCCACAACGAGCCCCGAGGGAAGTGGGCTGGTCATACCCTTATGCGGAAAAGCGCGCTATACCCTCAACGGCGTTTCCTATGAGCTCAAACCCGGAGTCGTATTGCATGCCGGAGCCGCCATGGAGCTGGAGAAACGGGTCATGGGCGATAGCCACTGGGGTTGCGTGCTGATACACTACACCATCCCCAAGCAGGAGGAGAGCAGCTTTCCTCTCTATCGTTCGCACTTCTGCGCCGAGACAGGCAGCAACATCCGCCTGCTTGAGCACGCGCGTCAGCTTCACGCGAGCACGCGGAACAACGGGTGCCTGGCGACGCTGCGCTCACGAACGCTTTTTGCCGGTCTGATAGAGGAGGTCGTTACCGCCGTTCATCGCCACAACCAGGCTGACGAGCGCAGCCTGATAGACGATGCCCTTGCCTTCCTCGACAAAAGCTACGGAGAAGAACTGAGCATCCAGCAGGTGGCAGCCCTGTACGACATGAGCGCGAAACACTTTGGTTATCTCTTCTCCAAGCACGTTGGCATGGCGCCATCCCATTACCTCGTCAACATACGCATGCGCCATGCCAAAGAGCTGCTCGGCACCGGCCTTTATACGATAGAGCAGGTCGCCAGAAGTGTCGGCTTCAGCGACAGTTACTATTTCAGCAGGCTCTTTAAGAAACACACGGGCATGGCACCGAGTGTCTTTGCCTCACGCTCAAAAGAAGCAACGCCCACAGCCTGACTCGTCGTGCCTGACTTATCATGCCTGACCCGTCGTGCCCACCCTGTTGCCTCGCGCGCTGCGACGCGGAGAAAGATTGCCGCGGTCGCTTCGCTCCCTCGCAATGACAGGGTAGCGCGCGAACGGCAACATGGAGAAAGTCCATCCCTTCCTGGAATGCGTCCATTGACCGTCGAGCCGACTCTCATTACACTCGCATGGCGCCAGGAACAGGGCGCGCCATCAGAGCCGTTCTCGCAGCGGTTTTTTGCACACAAGGAGTTAGCTCTTGCTAACAAAAGGAGGAACCATGACACGTCGTTTCATCAGCCTGCTGCTCATCACCCTGCTCATAGGCGGAGGAATCGCGGGGATCGCAGGATGCGGCAACCCCGCCACCGACGAGCCGCAGAACCAACCGCCCGCCTCAACATCATCAACAACCACAACGGAGGATAGCGCCTGGCCACGCACCTATACCGACGCAGCCGGCAGAACGGTCACCCTTGAGAAGTTCCCGGAGAAGATAGTCGTCGACTACCTCCCCTACTGGGAATACCTGATGGCCCTTGGCATCATGCCCGCCGGCGCGTCAAGCGCGGAGCACTACCGGCAGACCTGGGACGCGTTTGAGGATTATGAGGTGAGTGGCGTCGAGGACATGGGCGACCCCACGCTCAACCTTGAGAAGCTCACAGCACTCGCACCCGACCTTATCTTCATCGCCACACCCGATGGCGTCGAGAACCTGGAGAAGATAGCACCGGTCATCGTCATGGATGGGCAGCTTGGGCAGGACAGCCGCTACGCCCTTCGGGAATTTGGGAAGATACTTGGCCTGGAAGACGAGGCAGAGGAGCGGATCACCCAGTTCGATGCACAGCTTGCCAGCGACAGGGAACAACTGAGCGCCACCCTGGAAGGAAAGACCGTCGTCATGCTTTCGGTGATGGGCAAGGACAGGTACTTCAGCGCCCGCAGAGGCGAGTTCTATGATCCCGCACTTGGCCTGGGCTTTACCGCGCCAACGGGTTACCCAGAGTTCGGTGCCGGCTACCAACAGGTGCCGCTGGAGACATTGGCGGAGATGAACCCGGACATACTCTTCCTCGCGGTATTCAACGGAGACGAAGCCATTGCCGAAGAGCTCCAGAGTAGTCCCGTCTGGCAGACCATTCAGGCAGTAAAAGACGGCATGGTCTTTACCATCGATGGCGCGGCGCACTCGACGAGCATCGTCTCGACCGAGTACACCGCTGACAAGATGGTCGATTTCCTGCTTGCCAAATAGGCGCGTCATAGCATAATGCTACGCAGGTTCATACGCTATTATCGGCCGTACAAGGGGCTGTTTTTTCTGGACTTCTCCTGCGCTGTCATCTCGGCAGCGCTGGAGTTGTTCTTTCCCCTGACGGTGAGCCGCATCGTGGACGACCTCCTGCCGCAGGGCAACTGGAGCCTCATCCTGTCCGCCTGCGCCTTTCTCGCGGGCGTCTATGTTGTCAGCACCGGCCTGAAGTTTGTGGTGAACTACTGGGGCGAGCGCCTGGGAATGTATATCGAGACCGACCTGCGCCTGGAGCTCTACGACCACCTCCAGAAGCTCTCGTTCAGCTTCTTTGACAACAACAAGACGGGCAAGCTCGCGTCCCGCATCTCCAACGACCTGCTCGACGTGAGCAATATGGCCCACTATGGGCCCGAACACCTGTTTATCGCCCTGTGCACGCTGACGGGCTCTTTCGCGCTCATGCTGCATACCAACCTCCTGTTGGCACTCGTCATGAGCGCTGTTGTTGCGTTTCTTATCGCGTGCAATATGTACTTCTTCCGCAGGTTGATACATTCACATAAGGAGATGCTCTCCGCGATAGCAGGCTTTGTCTCCCGCCTGGAAGACGGCATCGGCGGCATTCGCGTCGTGCAGTCCTTCACAAACGAGGAGCACTACCGAAACCTGTTCTTTGCCGATAACCAACGCTTCTGCGCGGCAAAGGCAGACAGCATCAAAAACCTTGCCACCAACGAGGCGATTACCTATCTCCTGCGCAGCATCCTGCCCCTCACCGCCCTGCTGGTAGGCAGTTGGTTCACGCTCGCCAACAGCATGACCGGCGGCGACCTCTTCAGCTTCATCCTGCTGGCAAACATCATGGTCATGCCGATACAGATGCTCGCCTCGTTCTCCGTCCGCTTCCCCAAGGGAATGGCGGGATTCAGGAACTTCGCCACGCTCATGGACACCCGGCCGGAAATTCAGGATGCGCCTGACGCAAAAGACCGGTGCTTCCCCAACGGTGAGATTCGCTACGAGGACGTGAGCTTTTCCTATGAGAGCAACCGGCCAATACTGAGGCGGATAAGCCTGTGCATGCCGGCGGGAAAGACCACCGCCATCGTTGGCATGTCCGGTGTGGGCAAGACGACCCTGTGCAGTCTGATCCCCCGGTTCTATGAGCCGGATTGTGGGCGCATCACAATAGACGGCACGGACATACGGACGCTGAAGCTGCGCTCTCTGCGCAAACAGATCGGCGTAGTGCAGCAGGACGTATTTTTGTTCTCAGGCACGATTGGTGAAAACATCCGTTTTGGCCGTCTCGACGCGACGGAGGAGGAGGTGGCAGAGGCCGTGCGACGCGCGCAACTGGATACCCTGATCAGCGAGTTGCCCGCCGGTCTGGATACCCCCATCGGCGAGCGCGGCGTCAAGCTCTCAGGTGGACAGAAGCAGCGCGTCTCCATAGCGAGGATGTTCCTCAAGAACCCGCCCATCCTCATCCTCGATGAGGCAACGTCCTCGTTGGATACCCAAACGGAGGCCGGCATCCAACGGGCACTCGCGGAGTTGTCGCAGGGCAGGACGACGCTCATCATCGCCCATCGCCTTGCCACGATGCGCTCGGCCGACCACATCATCGTCTTGGACAAAGACGGCATTGCCGAGCAGGGAACCCACGACGAGCTCCTGCGAAACCGGGGGACGTACGCGATGCTTTATCAGGCACAGACCGCCCGGTAGGACAGAGAGGCAGACGGTTGACACGACAGAGCAGACAGAGCACACGGGCCGCACGGGACAAACAGGCCGCACGGGACACCCCTAAGAGACAGAAAGGGAAGGGACGCGCGGGAGTAGCCCTGCTCATCATCACGGGTGGCAGTGCGCTTTTGGTGCTGTGTATGGCCTTTTCCGTCACGCGGGGCTCCATCACCATACCGCTCAGTTCGGTGCTGGATGCGTTCCTTCGCTTTGATGGGAGCAACACCCACCATGTGATAATCACGCAACTGCGCCTGCCACGGGTCATCGCGAGCGCACTGGTCGGAGCGGCGTTCGCCGTCGCGGGGGCCATCATGCAGGGGATAACGCGTAACCCCCTGGCGGACTCCGGGCTCATGGGGCTCAACGCTGGCGCGGGTCTTGCCCTTGCGCTCTGTTTCGCCTTTTTTCCGCAGGTATCGTACCTGCAGATCATCATCTTCTCGTTTGTCGGAGCCGCCTTGGGAGCGGGGCTCGTCAACGGCGTCGCGTCGCTGCGACGCGGAGGAGCGACACCCATGCGCCTCGTCCTGGCCGGAGCAGCGGTCAGCGCTCTCCTTGTGGCGCTCAGCCAGGGCATCACGCTGTACTTCAAGGTGGTGCGCAGCATCACGTTCTGGACTCTGGGAGGCGTCGCCGGCTGCGATTGGGAACAACTCGCAATCGTTGCGCCTCTGATAGGCGCGGCTCTGCTCGGAGCGCTGGCCCTGTCGCGCTTTGTCTCAATCCTGAGCCTGGGTGATGAGGTCGCCCGAGGGCTGGGGGTCAACACGATGCTTGTCGGCGTCCTCTGCTCGGTCGTCGTCCTGCTCCTGGCCGGCACCGCGGTCGCCGTTGTGGGTGCTGTCAGCTTCGTCGGCCTGATTGTCCCGCATCTCGCCCGCTTCCTGGTTGGGGTCGACTATCGTTGGATAATTCCTTCCTCAGCGGTTCTCGGCGCCCTTCTCGTGGTTCTGGCAGACTTAGGCGCACGCACGCTCGCTCCGCCGTTCGAGGCACCAATCGGCGCGATCATAGCGCTCATCGGTGTGCCGTTCTTCCTGCATCTGGCACGCAGACAGAGGAGGGCTCAGTGACGAGGGAGGAGGAGCGGAACGCGCGGCAGGGGGATGCGCGGCAGGGGGAGATGCGGCAGGAGGATGCGCGCCAAGGGGAAGCGCTGCGGGAGAACGCACGCCAAGGGGACACGCCCCGGGGGGAGGCGCACCAGCAGGACACACACCAAGGGGAGGCGCGCCAGGAAAAGACGGCCAGACACAGGCAACGAGTGCGCCGCCGCTGCGCGCTCGTCGTTGCCATCTTCTCCGCCCTGCTCCTCCTGTCCTTTGTCGTCAGCATGAGCACCGGCTATACCGGGCTGTCCCCTCTGGACATCGCACGCATCCTCACGGGAAGCGGCACGCCGCAGGAAGAGCTTATCCTGTTCGAGTTCAGGTTGCCGCGTATCGTCATCTCCGTCCTCGTGGGGATGGGGCTGGCACTGGCCGGCTGCATCATACAGAGCGTGACGCGCAACGCCCTCGCCGACCCCGGACTGCTCGGTATCAACGCGGGGGCAGGCATCATGGTCATCCTATTTACCCTGTTCATCGGCAGGATGTCGTTTTATTCGGTGTTCCTGCTCCCCTTTCTGGCACTTTGCGGAGCCTCGCTGACGGCCGTCCTCATCTATGCGCTGGCCTACCGAAGATCCGATGGCGTCGCGCCGCTGCGGCTGATACTGGTGGGTATCGCCGTGCAGGCGGGCATAGCGGCCGCCACGTTGCTGCTGGTGGTCAAGCTCGATGACACACAGCTCGCGAACTTCGCCACCTGGCAGGCGGGCAGCATCTGGGGCTCGAACTGGCAGTATGTGCTGGCACTTCTGCCCTGGTTTGCGCTGCTCGTTCCTCTCGTGCTGACAAAAAGCCGCGTCCTCGATGTGCTGCTTCTTGGCAACGAGACCGCCATCAGTCTGGGCGTGCCACTCGGCAGAGAGCAGGTCAAGCTGCTGGCGATTGCCGTTGCCCTTGCCGCGTCGAGCGTCGCGGTGAGTGGGAGCATCGGCTTTGTGGGACTCATAGCCCCACATCTCGCTCGACGGCTGGTGGGCTCACGGCACCATATCCTGCTCCCCGTCTGCGCCCTGACCGGGGCAGTCCTGGTCTCGGTCGCCGACACCATCGCCCGCAGCATCGTTCAGCCCGCCGAGATACCTGTTGGCATCATCGTGGCGGTCATCGGCGCGCCCTACTTCCTCTACCTGCTCGCAAAGAGCAAATTCTGATGAAAAGCGAGTGATGAAAGCGAGAGCAGTGATGGACAGCATTGAGACAAAACGGCTGGCAGTCGCCTATGACGAAAAACGGGTACTCGATGATTTGTGCATGCGGATACCGCAGGGCAGGATAACCGCCATTATCGGGCCAAACGGCTGCGGCAAGTCGACCATACTCAAAGCAATCGGGCGCATCCTCAAGCCTCAAAGCGGACTGATCTACCTGAACGGCGATGACATCCGTAGTCTCTCGACGCGGGAAGTCGCCCAAAGGATGGCGATATTGCCTCAGGCTCCTCAGGCCCCGGAGGGGCTTACCGTGGGCGAGCTGGTCGCCTATGGTCGCTTCCCCCATCAGCGGGGCATGGGCAGACTCGATCAGGAGTCAAAACGGGTCATAACCTGGGCATTGGAGGCCACTCGGCTTGCCGATGATGAGACCACAGCGATAGACAGCCTGTCCGGCGGACAGCGCCAGCGCGCGTGGATAGCCATGGCGCTTGCCCAGCAGACCGACCTCATCCTGCTCGATGAACCGACGACCTATCTCGACCTGGCCTATCAACTGGAAATACTGGAGCTCCTGCACCACCTCAATCGCGGGCAGGGCCGTACGATAATCATGGTGCTTCACGACATAAACCTCGCGGCGCGTTTCTCCGATTACATGGTCGCCGTGCGAGGCGGCTCTATCATTGAGCACGGGACGCCGGAGGTGGTGGTCTCGGCAAAGGTGCTGGGCGACACCTTCCATATCGACGCGGAAGTAGGGCCCGACCCACGCACCGGGCGACCCATTTGCATCTCGTATGACCTGAAGCATGCCCCGCTCAGGCATCCGGCGCCCAACGCGCTACCCCCGTCCGAAGGCGATGTGCGAACATGAGCGAAAGACCAGCGTGCCTGTCGCATCTTCAGCGACTCTCCGCCGTCCGCTCCGACGCCGGCGTGAGGTTCCTGACACCGGCGGCCACGCCCGGCAACCATTGCCCCATGCATACCGCCCTGGCGTTCGCGACAACGGTGCCCGGCCTTTCAACGCTGGTTGTGGGTATGCCGGAATGCACGGTGTACAGTCGCGTCGTCGCCGCACGCAGCCATGATGCGACAGCGCGGCACTGGAGCTACGTGCTTGACGACAGCGAGGTGATATTCGGTTGCGGAGAGGGACTGGCCGCCGCGATCAGAGAGATGGATCGCGGCGGGGCGCGCGCCATCATGGTCATTTTCACCTGCGTTCCCGAACTGACGGGCGAGGACATCGAAGGCATCCTCTATGGACTGCGTCCCCAGGTCTCAGCGTCGCTTATCCCCCTTCCGGCAGGGCATTTCAAATGCAACAGCCATCCCCAGGGGCTACGCAAGGCGCTGGCGTCGCTCTGCGCGTTGATGGAGCCTCAAGGCGCGGGGGCTGGCCGAGACGAGAGCGGTCGCCGAGATGCGGAAGCTTACCGAGACGAGAGTGACTGCCGGGGCGCGGGGGTTCGCCGAGACGAGAGCGGTCGCCGAGATGCGGGGGCCCGCCAAGGCGCGACCACTCGAAGCGTCAATGTGCTGGGCTGGACACCGGACACGGCACGCGGCGAGCTGCCAGAGGAGCTTCAGGTCATCAGAAACCAGGGGTTTCACCTGCGCTTCCTAGGCACGGGAACGCCGATCGAGGGCTTTTGCGAGGCACCAGACGCCGTTTTGAACCTCGTGCTTTCTCCGTGGGCAGAGCAACTGGCACAGGAGATGGAGCGCAGCTTCGCCGTCCCCTTTTGTACGCTCTGCGATGCGTACGGCATAGCCACCCTGGATGAGGTCTTTGCCAGAATCACGGAGCTCCTGCGACTCGATGCTCCCCTGTTCTCCTCAAAGAGACGGGAGCACGCCGCCATTCTCCACCAACAGGCAAAGGACGCGCTGAGGGGCACGCGGTATGTCTGCGCACCCCTCGGCGAGGTCTCGCCCATCCCGCTGGCCCTTTATCTTGCGGAGCTCGGCATGGAACCGCTGCTCCTCCATATCGATGACTTCGCGCCTGCGCAACGGGCGCAGGCACAGCAACTCAACGCAAAGGGCTATGACCCTTTGGTCTGCCACCTGGTGAACGTGCGACAGGATGCGGCAGCGCTGCAGGACCTCGACCCTGATTTCTGCTTCGGCGCACTGCCCGGCAAAAGCCCAAGCATGTGCCTGCCTTCTGTGGGCACCCTGCGAACAAAGCTCGGCTACGACCGGATGATCGGCCTGCTGGAACTTCTGTTGCGTGCCGTCGAAGAAAAAGAGGGCAGCGCAAACGTGGGCTCCTCATCCTCTGCGACTACTGCGACTACTGCGACCGCTGCGACTGCTGCGATCACACGGCAGGGACGGGGATGAGACATGGGCCTGTACCGATTCACACCGCCTTCTTCCGGGCGCATGGGGACGCTCTGGACGCTTGCGCCCATCCGAGGCGCCGCGCTCCTGGAATTCGGGTGCATGGGGCACCTGCTCTACAGTCATTCGCTTCTGGACAGGGCCGGTGTGCCCGTATCGTGCAGCCTGTACTCCACGCATCTTGACGAGACGGACATAGCGCTGGGCAGAACCGACCGGCTGGATGAGGCGCTTGACGTCATCATACGGAAAGACGGACACCACGTCGTATTCCTTCTCCCCTCATCCATACCCCAGATCATCGGTGTGGACCTTGCGTCTCTCTGTCAGGGATTACGCGAGAAGTACCCTGAAGCCCTGCTCATTCCCTTTGGGCACGGGAGCCTCGACGCAACACAGCCTCAGGGAGTACGCGGGGCACTCCTTCGTCTGGCTGAGTCCCTTGCTGGCAGACCGGGACAGACGACGCGAGTAGATGCGGCGGGGGCGGGGGTAGCACCGGCGGGAGGACGGGCGGGAGGACGGGCGGGAGGACGGGCGGCAGGACAGGCGGAGCCATTATCGTTCAACATCATCGGCTCGTGTGCCGACCTGTTCCGCTTCAAAGCGGACGCGCAGGAGCTGGAGCGGATAATGACCGGGGCCTTTGGGATGACGCCGTTGTGCGTTATGACCTCCGATTGTTCGGTGGAACAGATCCGGCACATGAGCAACGCGCGGGTAAACCTGGTCATCCGACACGAGGGAGAGGCGGCCGCGCGCTGCCTGCACAAACGTTTTGGCACAGCTTTCGTGATAGGACGCCCTTATGGTGCCCCGGCCACAACCCGTTGGATACGACAGGTTGCGCAAGCGAGCGGTCTGCCAGTCGACGAGCGCTTCCTTGCCAGGGAGAACGAGGAGTCTCAGACACTGAGCGCACGGCTTGCGCCCGTTTTCTCGCATCTGGCAAACAAAAGCCCCCGCGCGGTACGGTTGTCAATCGGAGGACACATCGATGTCGTGAAGGGTATCCTCGCCTTTGCGGATGAGGAGCTGGGTGGCTCTCGTGGCCTGTGCTGGTGCGACGATCCTGAAATGGGTACGGAGGGGCTTCCCTTTCTTACGGAGGATGCGTGGTCACAAGAGGTCGTGCGTCACAGGGCTGGGCTGCTTATGGCAAGCGGCGAGGCACTCTCCCTGAGAGACCGCGGCGCAGAGACCTCGCAGAGACTCAGGGGCTTACAGATAGCAAACCCCGACCTCCGCTGGCGCGTCAATCCCTACGAGCCTCCCTTCCTGGGCTTCCGCGGCGCCTTGAACCTGCTCGACTTCTGGCTTAACGCCGGGCTGGCCTATGAGCACGACACGAGGAACGAGTGGGATGAGCGGGACGAGTGGGATGGACGGGACGGACGGGATGAGCCGAGCGGACAGAACAGACGAGACGGGCGGGATGGACAGAACAGACGGGATGGGCGGGATGAGCGGGACGAGCGGAGCGGACGGGACGGACGGGACGGCAAGGGCCCGTCATCATCCGACACTACCGAATCCGAGGATGGGGCATTATGAAGAAACTGGCTGTCTACGGCAAGGGCGGCATCGGCAAGTCCACGACCACCGGCAACCTTGCGGCGGCACTGGCAGGCATGGGTCTGAGGGTTCTGCAGATAGGATGCGATCCCAAGGCGGACTCGACAAGAAGCCTCACCGGGGGCGTTGGCATCCCCACCGTACTCGACCTTCTCCGCACGCGCAGAGAGGTGAACTTGGATGAGTTGGTAGTAAAAGGAGCCTGCGGCGTGCTTTGCGTGGAGGCCGGCGGACCGCTCCCGGGGGTAGGCTGCGCTGGGCGAGGCATCATCACGGCCTTTGAGAAGTTGGAGGAACTCGATGCCTATGCAGTTTACGAGCCTGACATCGTCCTTTATGACGTGCTGGGAGATGTGGTCTGCGGTGGCTTTACGCAGCCCATCCGGCAGGGCTACGCCGATGAGGTCTGTATCGTGAGCTCAGGAGAGATGATGTCCCTGTACGCGGCATCAAACATCGCCACCGCAGTCAGGAACTTTTCCAAGCAGGGATACGCGGCGCTTCGCGGCATCATCTTGAACGCGAAGGGCATAGAGGACGAGGATGCCCTGGTGGACAGGGCCGCCCGTGAGATAGGAACCGATGTTGTATACCGTCTGCCCCGTCATCCCGACATCCAGCGTGCGGAAAGCCTCGGCAAAACGGTGGTGGAGGCGTATCCCGCAAGCGAGATGACGGCACATTATCGGGCGCTCGCCAAGTTGCTGGTTGACCCGCCGCCTTTTGAACCGTAGCTTCTGTTTTGGCTATTCGTTGTTTATGGCCCCATCATGCCGGATGAGGTTGTATACTACGCTTATAAGATTCCAATAGTTTCAACTGTGGCCGAGCGAAACCGTAGCAGCAGACCCGTCGTATTAGCGACACTGCGGCACAGGCGACACGGGCCACACGGGGAAGGAGCACACCATGAGTTACCTGCCATTGACCGACTACGAGAACGCCTCCGACGAGGTAAAAAAGGAGTACGACTACTGGACCGGGCGTTCAGGCCGC
>JAISGJ010000031.1 GCA_031263105.1 Coriobacteriales bacterium | reverse complement strand
GACCCCCCACTGTCATCCCGAGCCTGCCGAGGGATCCTTGGCCGCCCCAGCGGCCAACCCCGCCCCCCCCGCCCCCCCGCCCGCCTCCCACTCGCTCGTCGTTCTGTGCGGCGACACGCCGCTCCTCACTGCGGAGACCATCGCGGCGCTCGTCGCCTTGCAGCAGGAGGACGGCGCGGCGGTCGGCATGCTCACGCACGTCCTCGACGACCCTGCCGGCTACGGGCGCGTCATCCGCGACGGCGGCGGCGGCGGCGAGGGCGGCGAGGGCGGCGTGCTGCGCATCGTCGAGGAGCGGGACGCCACCGAGTCCGAGCGTGCCGTGCGGGAGTGCAACAGCGGGGCGTACTGCTTCGACCTCGCCGTGCTGCTCGACATCCTGGAGACGCTTGGCAACGACAACGCCCAGGGCGAGTACTACCTCACGGACGTCGTCGGCGCCTGCGTGGTGCGCGGGCTCGGGGTCCGTGCCCGCACCGTCTGCGCCGAGGAGGTCCAGGGCATCAACAGCAGGGCGCAGCTGGCGCAGGCGACAAAGGCGGCGCAGGCCCGCATCAACGCCGCGCACATGGCCGCCGGCGTGACGATGCTCGACCCCGGGCTCGTCTGGATCGGGGCGGACGTCGTTTTGGAGGAGGACACCGAACTTCTCCCCCTTACCATGCTCTACGGGCAGACGAGCGTGGGCGCGGGGAGCGTGATCGGCCCCAACACGCGCGTGACGGACAGCACGATAGGCCGCGCGTGCAGGGTGGAGGAGAGCGTGCTTGTGGGCGTGCGGCTCGAGGACGGCGTGGAGTGCGGGCCGCGCGCACTGCTCAGGCCCGGGACCGTGATGAGGGCGGGCTCGAAGGCGGGCACGCACGTCGAGATCAAGAACTCGCTCATCGGCGCGGGCAGCAAGGTGCCGCACCTCAGCTATCTGGGGGACGCGACCCTCGGCGAGGACGTGAACGTCGGGGCCGGCTCCATCACCTGCAATTACGACGGCTCGGTGAAGAACCCCACCGTCATAGGCGACCGCGCCTTCATCGGGTCAGCCACCATGCTCGTCGCCCCTGTGACGCTGGGGGCCGACACCGTGACGGGCGCAGGGAGCGTCATCACGCGGGACGTGCCGAGCGGTGCGCTCGCGGTCGAGAGGACCAAACAGGCCATCGTCGAGGAATGGACCCACAAGCACAAGAAGGAGAGACCACAGTGACGGAGATGACCAAGAGCTTGAAGCTGTATTCCGGGCGGAGCAACCCGGAGCTGGCGCAGCGGATCGCCGAGACCATGGGCGCAGAGACGGGCGAGGCGGTCGCGCTCAGCGGGATCAGGCTCAAGACCTTCGAGAACGGCGAGATCTACGCGCGCTACCTGGAGAGCGTGCGCGGCTGCGACGTCTTCATCATCCAGTCCATCGCCGGCCAGGTCAACGACGCGCTCATGGAGCTGCTGATCATGGCCGACGCGGCCAAGCGCGCCTCGGCCCGCACGGTGACCGCCGTCGTCACCCACTACGGCTACTCGCGTCAGGACAAGAAGTCCGCCTCGCGCGAGCCCATCACGGCCAAGCTCGTCGCGAACCTCCTCACGGTGGCGGGCGTCAACCGCATCATCGCCATCGACCTGCACCAGGGCCAGATCCAGGGATTTTTCGACTCGCCCGTCAACCACCTCACGGCGCTCCCCATCTTCGCCGACTACTTTTTGGAGAAGGGGCTTGAGAACGTCTGCGTCGTCTCGCCCGACGTGGGGCGCGCGAAGGCCGGCAAGAAGCTCGCCGACCTGCTGGACGCCGACCTCGCCATCATGCACAAGACGCGCCCCGAGCACAACGTCTCCGAGGTGTCGAGCGTCATCGGCAGGGTGCGCGGCAAGACCTGCATCCTCAACGACGACATGATCGACACCGCCGGCTCCATCGAGGCCGCCGTCAAGGCCCTCAAGGAGGCGGGCGCCGAGCGCGTCTATATATGTGCGACCCACGGCCTGTTCTCGGGGCCGGCCTACGAGCGCCTGGCGACGGACGACATCGAGGAGGTCGTCGTGTGCGACACGGTGCCGCTGCCAAAGGAGCGCCGAGGGGGCCGCATCAAGGTGGTCAGCGTCGCGCCGCTGCTTGCGCGCGCCATCATCAACGTCTATCAGGAGGCCTCGGTCTCCGAGCTGTTCGACCCCGAGTTCCAGCTCTGATGCCCGAGGGGACACCAACGGGCGTTTCGGCGGACGCGGACGCGGCGGGCGGCGGCGGGCGCGGTGCGGACGGCGCGGACGGCGCGGCGGGCGGCGGCGGGCGGCATGGCGCGGACGAGCATTCCCCTCCCTCGGAGGGGTGCCCCCGAAGGGGGCGGGGTGGTTCGGTCGACGGGCGTTCTGAGCGCAGTGGCGCAGCGGACGGCGGTGCCAAGGGCGCGTATGTCGGTCGGCACTTTCTTGCGCCGGCGCCGGCCCCTCGGCGCCCCCGCATCGTCGTCGGCCTGGGCAATCCCGGGCCCGAGTACGCGCACACCCGCCACAACGCAGGCTTCATGGCCCTCGACGCCCTGGCCGCCGACCTGGGCGTCAGCTACTGGAAGGTCGCATCCAACGCCTTGGTGGGAGAGGTCTCCTTTCGTGGGGAGAAGATCGTGCTCGTCAAGCCCCAGGCCTTCATGAACCTGAGCGGCGGGCCCGTGAAGGGGCTCTGCGCCCGCTACGGCCTTGCCGCCGAGGACCTGCTCGTCATCCACGACGAGCTCGACCTGCCCGAGGGCACGATCCGCCTCAAATGCGGCGGCGGGCACGCGGGCCACAACGGCCTGCGCTCGCTGCACTACTCGGTCGGCGCCGAGTACGCCCGGCTCCGCATCGGCATCGGGCGGCCTGCCGGGCGCATGCCCGCGCACGCCTACGTCCTCCAGACCCTGCGCGGCGCGGCCCTCGAGGAGCTCGAAGCCTGTTGCACAGATGCCGCCTCGGTCGCGCGCTCGGTCCTCGAAGACGGCCTCACGCAGGCGATGAACAAGCACCACAGGCAAGCTGCGGGACAGGGGGACGTGGCGGTATGACCGTATTCGTAGAGGACGGCGTCCTCGTTACCGTTCACTCCCCCCCTGTCGTGGCGGGGGGGGGGGGGGGGGGGGGGGGGGGGCGGGGGGGGGGGGGGGGGGGGGGGGGGGGGGGGGGGGGGGGGGGCGGGGGGGGGGCGGGGGGGG
>JAISGJ010000174.1 GCA_031263105.1 Coriobacteriales bacterium | reverse complement strand
ACCATAAAGCATTTCTTTCGCCGTGCTCCACTGACAAGCGCCCGCCCATTCAAAGTAAGTGTTCCGCGAAAGCGTTTGTTCAATCCGCACAAACAACGGGCGAAAGTGGATTTTCCCGCACCGTTTAACCCGACGATTGCTATCGTGCCACCCTTGAAAAGAGTCAGGGAGGGAATATCCATCGCTTTTTGACCGCGTTTATAGGTATAGATGAAATTCGAAAGCTCAAGCACATCGTCTCCGTGATTTGCCGACACGTTTTGCGTTTCACGGAGTTCATCAAGCGACAAAACTCGCAGTCCCATAGCGGAGCGCTGCTCTGCGGGAATGCGCTCAAATTCCTTCCATGTATATTCGCCTTCGATTACCCCTTTGCTCAGATAGAGTACCCGATCGCACAGCCCCCGCAGGTAATGCAGGCGATGCTCGGCGATGATTATTGTTTTCCCCTGCGATTTCCATAGCGCTATGTGATGCCGTAAATCCGCCACTGCCGCCCTGTCCAGATTGGAGGACGGCTCATCTAACACATAGATTTCCGGGCGAAGCGCAGCGACTGACGCGCAGGCGATTTTTTGCTTTTCCCCGCCCGAAAGCTTGAAGATGCTGCGCCCCAAGAGGTGCTGCACCTTCATCTCCCGCGCCACAGAGCCCATACGGGAGAGGATTTCTTCCTCCGGCAAGCCGAGGTTCTCCGGTCCGAATGCGATTTCCCCTGTGGTATCCACATTGAAGAATTGGCTACGTGGGTTTTGAAACACCGTCCCGCAAACCCCCGCCAACTCATAAAGCTGTGTTTCGGGGATACTTCTACCGTCTACCCAGATTTCTCCTTGAAGTTCCCCTTCGTAAAAATGGGGTATCAATCCGTTTATCAGTCTTGTAAGCGTAGTCTTGCCACAACCGGATTCGCCGCAGAGCAGCATGCATTCTCCATGCCGAATATCGAGCGAAACGCCGTGCAGAGCGCCTTCCTTGGCGGAGCTCAGATACGTGAATGAAACGTCTTTCAGCCGTATCATCGGCACTCTCTTACGTTGCTGTCAGCCACTGGATGTACACTGCAAAGCTGATAACACAGAGCACCATACCTACATAGTCTTGCGCATGAAAACCGATTTTGCAGATGTTCGTGCGCGTGATCGGAGCACCGAGACCTCGCGTAAGCGCGGCGGCGGAGAGCTCTTCTCCTATTTTAAGGCTGCACATCATCATCGGCACAAAGCGGTATTCCAGCATTTTCACCGGCTTGCCGCCCGCGAGAGAGACACCGCGCATCCGCATCGCGTCGCCGATAGCAGCGGATTCTTCCCGAACGGTAGGGAAGAAGCGAAACATCACAGAAAGCGGAATGGTGATCTTCTCAGTCATGCGCATGTTTCGCATGGCGGCCATGAAGTCGCTCACCGTGGTGGTGGATACGAGAAAATATCCCATCATGATGCTCGGCATGAATCGGGCAAGTATGCCGACGGTTGCAAGCAAAAGGAAATTGAGCAACCCGCCCACCTGCGAGAGGAGGAAAGCCTCAGAGAGATAGGCAGCCGAAAAGGCACATGCGTAAAACAGCGCCACACCAAAACGTTTTGAAAGCAGCAGGAGCAGCAGCGGCATTGCTGCCAACGCCGGGCGAACGTAGGTCATCAACCCGCCGTAGCCGCCAGTGCTCAATATAATGCCTATGGTGATGACCATGAGCAGCTTTGTGCGCGGATCAAGCCGTAGCCCTTGATAGGCGTCTCCACGTAAAAGCTCCGTCGTCATCAAGCCATACCTGCGCGCGCGAAGTGTTTTTTCAGCACCGCGCGCCCGATGAGCCCGCCTAAGACACCGAACACAAAACAAGCGACCAAAAGAACGGGAGCGATCCACTCCGGCATATAGCGCATATAGGCGTCGGCGAATTCCTGGCCATAGCCGCCACTTATCATTCTTTCGTAGTAGGCGGCACGCGCAAAGAACGTCGGTACAAAGTTGCCAAAGATCGAGATGCACCAAACGCCATAGGCAATAACCGCCTTCTTCGCGCTTTGGTACTTGCCAGATTTGACAATGAGTTCGGCGACAAGCGCTACCACGACGCCAAGGGGCAAAGTCCAAGGTGACGTTCCCATGACCAAATAAAAAATTCCGATAATAACAATCATGATCAGCATCGCACCGAATTTGCGCACCTTTGTGACGAACAGCATGAAGGGAATCCCGCCCGCCAAGGGGCAAAGCGCCGCCAGCGCAGGCATGAAGATGGGGATATAGCCGAGACATGCGACCGCAAACATGATGACAAAGTAAATCGCTGTGAAAATACCGATGTTGATAAGATCCTTAGGGTTAAGCCGATTGTCGGATTTTTTCACAAAACGTTCTCCCTCCTTGTGCATTTCAGGGTGATATCTTGAACAGCTGGACCTCTCTCCATCAAATTCAGAATGCCCGTTCCCTCAGTTAGCCGCAGCTAGCCATATGGTTAGTGTTAGAAATTTCTAACTTGCGTCAGCATACCATGACTGCTTCTGCCGCTACAACTCTATTCAGACAATTACAATCCGATTGGACGAAAATATGTTACTGTACACACCCCACTGTCATTCCGAGCGAAGCGAAGGTCCTTCTCTGCGCTCAGGATAAACTCCGTCGAGGAATCCTTGGGTCCGAGCGCCCGGAAAACGCACCGCGTTTTCAGCGAGGACGGGCCGGAAGGCCCACGGGACCCGAGCGCCCGGAAAACGCACCGCGTTTTCAGCGAGGACGGGCCGACAGGCCCACGGAACGCGCCAGCGCCCAACTGCGGCCGGGGGGACGCATCTGCCCGCAGTCGGCTGCTTCGCAGCCGAAGATTCCTCGGCGGAGTTTATCCTGAGCGCAGCCGAAGGACTCGGAATGACAGTGCCTCAGCCGAGCATGCGGCGCAGGCGGTGAAGGGCGTAGAACACGAGGAAGGCCACGAGGTTGGCGAGCACGATGCTCGCGCCGGCGGGGGCCTGGCAGGTGAAGGAGACGAAGAGGCCGACGAGGTAGCACACGACCGAGACGAGGGCGGCCGAGACCGTCACGGCCGAGAAGCGCCTACAGACCCACATGGACGAGAGCGCGGGGAATATCACCAGCGACGAGATGAGCAGCGCGCCCATCATCCTCATCCCCACCACGATGGTCAGGGCCGTGAGCAGGGCGAGCGCCGCGTTGTAGAAGCCCACCGGTATGCCGGTCGCGCGGGCGTAGGGCTCGTCGAAGGTGACCGCGAATATCTTATGGTAGAACAGGGAGAACACCACGAGGACGACGAGGCTCAAGGCGACGCTCAGCACCACGTCCTCGTGGGTGAGCGCGAGTATGGAGCCGAAGAGGTAGTTGTCCACGTCCGTGTTCATGCCCGTGGACATCGAGACGACGAAGACGCCGATGGCGAGCGCGCTGGCGGATATGAGGGCGATGGCGGCGTCGCCTTTTATCCTCCCCCGCTCGCTGAGCCACAGGAGCAGGAAGGCCGCCGCCATGACGACGGGCAGGGAGACCGCCAGCGGCGCCCAGCCGAACGCCGTCGCGACGGCCAGCGAGCCGAAGCCGACGTGGGAGAGGCCGTCGCCTATCATGGAGAAGCGCTTGAGGACGAGGCTGACGCCGAGCACCGAGGCGCAGAGCGAGACCAGCAGGCCGACGACGAGCGCGCGCAGCAGGAAGGTGTAGCTGAGGAACTGCCCCACGGTGTCCAGGAGGGCGTCGATGATCCCCATGCTGCTCAGCCCTCCCCCCTCGCGAGGCCGCAGACGGCGCAGGTGCCGCCGCAGGCGTCACGCAGGAGCTCAGAGCCGATGCGGGTGTGCTCGAAGTCGTGCGTGGTGCCGAAGAACTCCTGCCTGCCGTTGAGGACGAGCATGTGCCGCGCATGCCTCACGGCGGTCTGGACGTCGTGCGTGACCATCACGACAGCGATGCCCTGCCGCTCGTTGAGGGCGGCGATGCAGGCGTACATCTCATGCTTGACGTGGGGGTCGAGCCCGTTCATCGGCTCGTCCAGTATGAGGATCCGCAGGCCGTCATCGGCCGCGCAGAGCGCGCGTGCCAGCAGCACCCGCTGCTGCTGGCCTCCCGAGAGCTGCGAGAAGCCGGCCTTCGCGAGCCCCTCGATGCCGAGGAGGCGGAGCGCGCCCTGGGCGGCCTCGCGGTCGCGGCGCACGTACAGCGGCGACAGGCCGAGGCGGCCGAGCCTCCCCGAGAGCACGACCTCCTGCACGCTCGCAGGGAACCCCCGCTGTATCGCGCTCTGCTGGGGAAGGTAGCCGATGTCGGCGGGACGCAGGCCGCCGCAGAGGGCTATCGTGCCCTCGCAGGGCCTGAGCAGCCCCAGTATGCCGCGCACCAAGGTGGTCTTCCCGCTGCCGTTCTCGCCGACGATGCAGAGGTAGTCCCCGGGCGCCACCGTGCAGGTGATGCCCGAGACCGCCATCTGCCCCTCGTAGCAGAAGCCGACGTCCGTGCAGGTGAGAAGCGGGGCAGGGGCGGGGGCGGGCGGCGCGGGAGCCACGGCGGCGGGCGAGGCGGGGGCGGCAGACGACATGGCTCGACCCAGTCCTTGTCCCTCTGTCCTAACCCAGCGCGAGAGCGAGGTTGTCCGCGTTGCGCCCCATGATGCTCACGTAGGTCTCGCCTGCGTCGAAGTCCTCCTGGCTGATGTTGTGGCACGAGTGGAGCAGCAGCGCGCGCGCGCCGGTCGCCTCCGCTATCGCCTCGGCGATCCCGGGGCTCGAGAGCTCGCGGTAGAAGACGACGGGGACGCCCTCGCGCTTTACGGTGTCGATGAGCGCGGCGACCGTCTGGGCGCTCGCCTCGGTGGCCGTCGAGCAGCCGGGGAAGGCGGCGTAGCAGGTCAGCCCGTAGGCGTCCGCGAAATACCGGAAGGGGAAGCGGTCGCCGAAGACGAGCGTCCTGCGCTCGCCGCCCAGGGCGACCTCCTTGAAGCGCGCGTCCAGCGCGTCGAGCTGTGCAAGGTACGCGTCCGCGTTCGCCTGATAGGCCGACGCGTTGCCGGGGTCCGTCCGCTCGAAGGCGGAAGCGAGCGCCTCGGTGATGAGCCTCGCGTTCGCCGGCGCCGTCCAGACATGCTCGTCCGGCGCACCCTCCTCCTCTTCCTCCTCGGCCTCGGCGGGGTTCACGAGGACGGAGTCGTCCTCCGCGACCGTCTCGACGCAGTCGATGAGCCGGATCACGGTCACGGCGGAGGTGTCCACCGACGAGAGCAGGTCCGCGACCCACTCGTCCGACTCGCCGCCGACGTAGACGAACAGGTCGCAGCCCTCGATGTCGAGGATGTCCTGCGGCGTCGGCTCGAAGGAATGGGTCTCGATGCCGGGCGACACCAGCATGCGCAGCTCGGCCCGGCCCCCGGCGACCTGCCGCGCAAAGTCGTAGGGCGCAAATATCGTCGCAATCACGCTGATGCGCCCGTCGTCGCCCGCAGCAGGCGCATCCCCTGCAGGCGCGTCCTTGGCAGCGGCGCAGCCCACCAACAGAAGCGCCGCAGCCAGCAGCGCCGTAAGGGCAAAGGAGAGAAGGGCGCGGACGCCCTCCCCAGAAGCCGCCGCCCCGTCCTCGTGTGTCCTCATCGCCTCTCCTTTCATACGTTTCTCTCGATCGTTGCCTTCCTGCGTTCGCCAACTCACTCGTCGCACTCGCAGGCTCGCTGCTCCTTCGACCGTCCACTGGACGGTCGAACCTTTCATACGTTTCTCTCGATCGTTGCCTTCCTGCGTTCGCCAACTCACTCGTCGCGCTTCCCCTCAGGGCCCCGCGAAGCCTTGGCTTCGTGGGTGGGGGTCGCAGGCTCGCTGCTCCTTCGACCGTCCACTGGACGGTCGAACCTTTCCTGTGCCTTCGCAGTCATGGCAGATTCCGTAGAACACCGTCCGCAAGGGGTTCACCTTGAAGCCGTGCTCGTCCTCGATGTGGCCCTCCATGCCATTGAGTGTATGGCACTGGATGTGCCGCAGCGTCCCGCAGCGCTCGCATTGGAGATGGAAGTGCCCCTCGGGCGCGGCGGCGGCATCGAGGTACCGGAAGCAGGACGCCTTCCTGCCGTCCGTCACGTAACGCTGGATGCTGCCGCTCTCCTCCAGCCTCCGCAGATGGCGGTAGACGGTCGCCCTCCCTATGGGCTCGGGGGTGGCCGCGAAGTGCGCGACGATGTCCTCGGCGCTGACGTGCCTCCCGCCCAACGAGTGCAGATAGGCGTCCAGAGCCTCGCGCTGACGTGTCGCATAGCTTGACGGAGGAGCCATAACCCACCTTTCCATAAATTTGAGACAAGATATCAAATTCAAAAAAGCATTGTAGCCCTACCCTACGGCGCAGTCAAGTAGTTGCTGTTCGTACCCCACTGTCATCCCGAGCCTGCCACCCACTGTCATCCCGAGCCTGCCGAGGGATCTTCGACCGCGCAGCGGTCGACCACGGACGAAAGGCGCATCGGACTGCGGTCGGCTGCTTCACAGCCGAGGATTCCTCGACGGAGTTTATCCTGAGCGCAGCGAAGGACCTTCGCTGCGCTCGAAATGACAGTGGGGGTGCGAACAGCAACACGTAAATCCGCCATAGGTTTCTGTCTTTTTCCTCCCGATGTGCTACCTTTGGACTGTTCCCGGGGTTCCTATAGTGCCGGCATGTTCCGACCCCGACGAAAGGAGCGCATATCCGATGGGATTTCGCAACCAACACGCATTGCTCAAGGCGCTGCAACGGCACGACCTCCGCGCACTGGAGGCCGTCATCGAGCAGTACGGCGGCTACGTCATGGCAGTCGCCCTGCACACGCTCGGCAGCAGCGGCAGCCGCGAGGACGCAGAGGAGGTCACGTCCGACACCTTCGTCGCGCTCTGGAAGAACGCGGCAAAGCTGGTGCCGGACAGCACCCTCAAGCCCTGGCTCGCCGTCGTGGCGCGCAACACCTCGCTCAAACGCCTCCGCTCGTTCAGGCCGTCCGTGAGCCTTGAGGGGCACCAGGTGCTTGCGGCCTTGGCAGAGGTGGGCGAAGGCGCCCCGGCCCTCTCCCCAAGCCTCTCTCCAAGCCTCGCCCCGGGCCTCGCCCCTACCCTCGCCGAAGCCGCCGACGGGACGGAGGAGGGCCCGCTCGACCAGGCACTCGAAGGCCTGAGCGCCACCGACCGCGACCTGCTGCGCCGCCGCTACGGCGACGGAGAGCCCGTCGAGGCCATCGCCAAAGAGACCGGCCTGAGCACGCCGGCCGTCAAAAGCCGCCTGTACCGCAGCCGCAAGACGCTGCGCAGCCGCCTGACCTGGCGGGGAACCCTGAAGGAAAGCAGAGGTTAGACCATGGACACCCCTACCCGAACCGACAACAGCAACAGAGAGCTTCAGGGCCTCCTGGGACTCGATCCGGTCCCCTTCGACGAAGGGCGCATCAAGCAGCAGGTCCTCGACAGGCTGGGCAACGCGACGGAGGCCGTGCCGCGAAGGCAGCGCCGGATGCCGCGCAGGCTGACCGTGGCCCTGGTGGCCGCCGCCGTCCTGGCCGTCGGCATACCCTCCGCCTATGCGGTGGGCAACCTGATAGCCAACATGGGCGAGGGCGGCATCGGCTTCTTCGAGGTGGCGGCCCCTGCGGAGAAGGACGTCAACAAGCCGACCTACTACGCCGCCATGCAGGCCGACCTCGAGAAAGCGAACGCCCCCGTGGGCCAGACCCTCGCCTTCGACGGCGGCACCGTCACGCTCGACACCCTGGCGGTGGACGACAACTTCCTCAACGCCTTCCTCACGATCCGCTACGACAGGCCCATCGACGGGGCGGCGCTCGGCTCCGAGGACAACATGCCGGAATGGATCGGCCTTCAGGTGTTGGCGCCCGAGCTTGCCTGCTCGGTCGACGGCAAGGAGATAACGGCGCACACCAACACGTCAGGCGGCGCAGGCGGCGGCGACTTCGAGCGCGACCCCTACTACATCGACGAGCGCACCGTCGGCGTCATGGTGCACAAGGTGCTCGCCACGGAGCTGCCCGACGTCTTCGACCTGGAGATCAGGCTGTTCGGCGATACGGTGGTCGTGGCGGACTCCCCTGCCATACGCCATGCGAACGTGGATGGCGGCTTCGCGGTGACGGTGGACAAGGGCGCGCCCTCCGCCCTGACGCGCACCGTCGAGCCGGGAACCTACCGCTTCGAGGCCGCCGACGGCCCCCGCGAGCTCGCGATCGACCGCATCAGCTTCAGCCCCTTCGGCGTCGTCGCCAGCATACAGACGGCCTCCCTCGACGGAACCGGCGGCATCGACGCCTTCATGATCGCCGACGACAAGGGCAACACGGCGATACCCCAGCTGCGCGGCGGCACGATCCGCGCCATCGACGCCCCGGACGCCGACGTGCCCGAAAGCTACCTCTTCGAACTGGTGGGCCTCGACCCCCAGGCACAAAGCGTGACCGTCACACCGATCATCGACGCGCGGCGGGGCACGGACCCCCCCGAGCGCCGCTCCTACGACCTCTCGCAGGTGGGCACCCAGGTGCCGGACAGCGCACTGGGCGGCCTGACGGTCGTCAGCCATGAGGTGGCGCAGGGGACGGTGACCATCAAGCTGAAGCCCTACGGCTACCTCTCTGGCAGCTCCCTGACCAACGGGACGGGCGAGTTCGTCCTCGAGGACGCCGAGAGCCTGACGTTTACCGCAGAAAAACGCCTCGGCATCGTGACCTCATGGTACGACCGTGGCGAGAACCTCATCGTGCTGAGCACGCACTACTACGCCGCCACCAACGAGGAGCTGGCACAGGCGACGACCTATTCGTACTGCTACTACACCGACGGCCTCACCGCCGACGAGGCCAACGCCCTCACCCTCCCCATCGGCTGAGCCTCTGCCAAGGACGCCCTCGCGACCCGCAGCCCTACCCAAGGCGCGCAGCGCCGCACCGCGACCCACGACCCCGCCCCCGACTCAGGCGCGTAGCGCGAGCGCAGCGAGCGCAACCCGCGCCCAAGGCCGAAAGTGATGGAGGGGGGGGGGGGGGGGGGTTCAAGGGGGGAGGAAGCGAAATCCCTTTCGCTTCCTCCCCCCTTTGCGACCTACCGTCCGCGACCCCGCTTGCGACATTTTTCCCGATACTTCCAACTTGCGTAGCCAAGTCCCACAGTTTGTGCCATAATAGGTTGCCACAGAAACCTATCGTCCGTCATATGCGGCGATCGCAGAGATGGGCACGTTGGTTGCGAGCAGGAGAGATCCTGCTACGACGCCCCTCGCCTCCAACGTGTCCATCTCTGCGTAGGTTCGGCGCTTTTTCCGGGAGAGGCTCTCCCCGAGGGTCCCTTTACTGCGTATGAGAGTGGGCACCATGAGCGAATCGAACCCTGCGGCAACGCCAGCGGCGGCACCCCCCGACGACCTTCCAACCGAAAACCCCCGCATCGACCCCGTGCACTTCGGCACCGACGGCTGGCGGGCGATACTCGGCGAGGACTTCAATCCCCGGACCGTCGCACGCGTCGCCGATGCCGCCGCCCGCGTGTTCCGCCGTCGCCACCCTCATCCTGACAGCGCACGACCTTCCGGCGATGCACGGGCTTCCAAGGGCGCCCCTTCTTCCGCCGCCCCTGCCATCGAGGCCTCCGACGAGGCCGTCTGCCCCAACACCCTCATCGTCGGCTACGACTGCCGCCGCGACGCGGGGCGCTACAGCGCACTGGTCGCCGCCGTGCTCGCCTCCTACGGCTTCGATGTCGCTGTCTCCGACCGCTACTGCCCCACGCCCGCGCTGTGCTGGACGATAGCCCACGATCCTCGGGCGGTGGGCGGCCTCATGCTCACCTCGAGCCACAACCCCGCCGAATATCTGGGGATAAAACTGAGGATGGCCGACGGAGGGGCCTCCCCGGCGGAGTTCACCGACGAGGTCGAGGGGGCGCTGCTCGACGAGATGCCCGCCGCCTTCGACGAGGCGCTTGCGGCCTTCGCCGAGGCGACGAACGGAACGCCCGCCTCCCCTGCCCTGCCGCTCGATGCGGCCCCTGGCCTGCGCTTCATCGACCTGATGTCCCCCTACCTCGACGACCTGGCGGGCCTCGTGGACGCCGAGGCGATAGCCGCCGCCGCCCTGCGCGTCGTCGTCGACCCCCTGTTCGGTGCCGGGCGCGGCTACCTTGCCGGGCTGCTCGGCAGCAAGCGCATGGGCGTCACGGTGCTGGAGGTCAACGGGGACGACGACCCCAGCTTCAACGGCCTGCACCCTGAGCCCATCCTCCCTTGGGTCGAGGTCGGCGCCCGCGCGGTCGCCGAGCGGGGCTTTGACGCCTGCTTCGTCACCGACGGGGACGCGGACCGCATCGGGGCCCTGGACGAGACGGGCACCTACGTGACCTCCCATCGCATACTCGCCCTGCTCATCGCACACCTCGTGGAGGACCGGGGGCAGACCGGCAGGGTCGTCCGCACGCAGGCCGGCTCCAACCTCCTGCGCCGTCAGTGCGAGCGCCTGGGGCTGGAACTGACCACCCGGCCTATCGGCTTCAAATGGATCTACGGGGAGATGCTCAAAGGCGACGTGCTCATCGGCGGGGAGGAGTCCGGAGGCATGGGCGTCCCCGGCCATGTCCGCGAACGCGACGGCCTGCTCATGGCCCTCATGCTCACCGAGCTCATGGCACAGAAGGGCAAGGGGCTCCGCGAGCTGACAGACGAGATGCTCGCCACCTTGGGAACCCTCGAGTACGCGCGCAGGGACCTGCGCCTGACGCCCGCGCAGAAGGACGCACTGCTTGCGGCGCACGTCCACGTCCGAACAGACGCGCCTGCGGAGGACGACACGGGCGACGGCACGACGGGCAGCAGCGCGGGCAGCGCGGCGCTGGACGGCTATCGCAGCCTGTTCGAACCCCTTGGCGAAACGCTCGTCTCCCTCGACCGCAGCGACGGCATCAAGTTCGAGCTTGCCTCAGACGCCTGGCTGCTCGTGCGCCCCTCGGGCACCGAGCCCCTCGTGCGCGTCTACGCGGAGGCAGCCGACGCCGCACAGGTGGAGGCCCTCCTCGACCTCGGCTGTGCGCTGGCACAGGGCTGACGCCTGCAGGACTCAGACCTTGTACATGAAGGTGAACACGTCCTCGCGCTGAAGGCTGATCTGCATGCCGAGCTTCTCGCTGTCTGCGGCAAGGCGCTCCTGCAGCTCGTTGAAGCCGCACAGCTCCTCGTCGACCGTGACGAGCATCGTCATCGAGAACATGTCCGCAAGGAGCGTCTGTTGGATGTCGTCGATGTTCGCACCCGCCTCGTACAGGGTCGTCGCGACCGTGGCGACCACGCCCTTGCGATCCTTGCCGAGCACGGACAGGACGGTCCTTGTCTTCATGGCTTCCTCTCGTCATGTGCCGCACACGGGCACGTCTTCTCTGCGGAGCCGCTGCCTGCAGCAGGTACGCATCGGAAACGCAGGCATTACTGTTCACACCACTGTCATTCCGAGTCCCGCCGAGGAATCTTCGGCTGCGAAGCAGCCGACCGCAGGTCGAAACATCTCACGACCGCAGTCGGTCGCCTCGCGTTCCGTGGGCCTGTCGGCCCGTCCTCGCTGAGAACGCGGTGCGTTTTCCGGGCGCTCGAACCCGAAGATTCCTCGGCTTCGCTTCGCTGCGCTCGGAATGACAGTGGAGAGTGAACTGTAGCGCGCAGGCGACAGCCGTAAATCCAGACACACAGTATACCCCACGCAGATGCCGGACTTGCACTATACTGCGATGCGCATCGCTTTTGCTGATTTTGAGGAGACAGCTATGAAGATGCCACGAAACGCACTGCGAGCGCTTGCCTCCACCCTGCTCGCCGCGCTTCTCGTTCTTGGGACGGGAGCGGCACCCGACGCAGATGCAGAGGAGGCGGCAGACAACCTCACCACACAGGCCGCACCCAGGGCCGAGAAGGGCCGCACGGTCGCCGACGGCGTCTACACGATAGGCTCGGCCCTCGGCCGCTCCTACGTGTTAGACGTGCCCGGCGCGAGCGACGAGCGGGGCGCGCGCGTGCAGCTGTGGCGCGGGAACGCGACCCCCGCCCAGATGTTCTCCTTCACGCTGGGTGCTGATGGTTATTACACCATACGCTCGGTGGCCTCCGGCCTGGCCCTTGACGTGGCGGCGGCCTCGAAGAAGCCGGGGGCGGCGGTCCAGCAGTACACCCCCAATGCAACGGCCGCGCAGAGGTGGGAGGTCAAGGAGGGCGCAGGGGGCGCCTGGCTGCTCGTGTGCAAGGCCTCGGGCCTCGCGCTCTGCGTCTCGGGCGGCAAGGCGAAACAGGGTGCGCTGCTCGTGCAGGGCGGGCAGGCGCGCCGCGCCGACCGAACCTTCCGCCTCGCGCCGGTGACGTCCGAGCCGCTGTCGGCCGGCTACGCGGAGATAACGCCCAGGGCCGCGACCTCGCTGCGCGTCGACATAAAGGGCGCGTCGCGCGCCTCGGGCGCCGACGCGCGCGCATTCGAGGCCAACGGGACGGCCGCCCAGCGCTTCCAGGTCGTGCGCACGTCGCGCTCCGTGTACGCACTGCGCTCGCTGGCCTCCGGTAAATACCTCACCCAGGAAGGTGCAGATGTCATCCAGCGCGCCGCAGCAGTCGCAGGCCCCACCGCGCACCAGAGGTGGCGGGCTGCCTGGGCGGCGGGAGGGGTGTCGCTCACGAACGAGGCCACGGGCGACGCGATGGCGCTCTCGGGGCGCGACGTGTGCGCCGCCGCCCCGCGCGCCACGGCCGCACAGGCGTGGCGCCTCCGCCCCTGCGTGGCGGTGGCGCCGGGCACCTACGCGCTCCTCTCCGCCACGGGCGCCAGGGCGGGGGTGCAGGGCGCGTCCCTCGCCGCCGGCGCCGACGTGAGGATGCAGCGCCCTGCGGCGGCGGGCCTTTCCGCAGGGGGCGGCCAGAAGTGGGAACTCGCCTACGAGGGGGGAGGCTGGTACACGCTCACGAACGCCGCCTCGGGCATGGCGCTGGACTCAGGTGCTGCCACGTCCTCCAAGGCAGCCGACGTGAGGCAGCAGAGGGCCTCCAAGGCGGCCTCCCAGAGGTGGAGGCCCGTGCCGACGGGCGACGGGTGGTTCTGGCTCCAGTCCAAGTCCGGGGCCTGGCTGGCGGGCACGGGCACGGGCGGGGCCGGCGCCAACGCCGTGGCCGTGACGACCAACAGCGACCGCAAGGCGCAGAAGTTCAGCTTCAGGGCGACGGCGTATGTGGCGAAGCCCGCCATCGTCGAGGACCTCCGTTCGACCCTCGACCACGGGCCGAAGCCTGCGGCCTACCAGAAGTACATCGTGCTGCACGACACCGAGGGCATCGCCTCTCCCGCGAACATCATCTCCGGCTGGGCAGGCAACGGCAACCTCGTCGCCGCGCATTTCATCGTCGACCGTGACGGCGCGATCCACCAATGCGTCGGCATGGATCGTATCGCCCATCATGCAGGATACGGCGATGCCGGGCACAACTCGTTCTACGGGATCCGGGAGGACGGACGCGACGACATGCTCGGCTCCAAGCCCATAGGCTCCTGGGCGCCGGACTACGGCATGAACGCCTGGTCCATCGGCATCGAGATGGTGCACGTCAGCGGCGACTTTTCGTACCCCTACACCGAGGCACAGCTCACAGCCCTCGACGACCTTATCCGCTACATCGACGCCTACTACGGCTTCAAGAGCAAGATCATCGACCACAAGGCCTGGCGCAGCTACAACTCCGACACCTCGGCCGAGTTCGCCGGCTACCTGCACAACTACCAGCTCTACCGCCACCACTGAAGGGCAGGCGCCGAGCCGCTGCCGGACGGGGAACCCACACACCTGTACGCGAGGCGTTCGGGGGG
>JAISGJ010000172.1 GCA_031263105.1 Coriobacteriales bacterium | reverse complement strand
GGCGGCGGCACCGCACCCGAGGACCCGTCGCCGGCGGGGCTACGCCCCTCCGCTCGGGATGACAGTGCTCATAGGCCCGCCACCTTTGTCGACAGTGCTCATAGGCCCGCCACCTTTGTCGACAGTGCTCATAGGCCCGCCACCTTTGTCGACAGTGCTCACAGGCCCACCACCTTTGTTTCCACCTCGGTGGACTCGACCACGTAATAGGCTATCCCTACTGCGCCGAGGTTGCGCAGGGGGGCAAGGAAGGCCTCGCGCTTCTTGCCTTCCAGCGTGCGGGGGACGGCGACGAAGGCCATGACGTTGCGGCGGCGCATGCGTATCTCGGTGAGGGCCGTGAGCAGGCCCGCGTCGATGCGCGAGGTCACGAGTGCGACGTTGCCGGAGCCGTGCGTCGCAAGGCCTACGCTCCTGAGCATCTGCTCGGGGCCGGCCGCATATGTCCCTGCGTCCTCGAAGGGCGTGATGCGCAGCATCCCGCCCACCAGGTCGTCGGCGTCCGCCGCTGCGGCAAGGCGCACCGATGCGGGGTTGTGGGTGCTGTCGAGGTAGCGGATCTCGGCGTCGATACCCGCCTCGCGGGCCTGCGCCGAGAGCGCGACGGCACACTCCACCATGCCGTCGAACAGGCTCATCAGCTCCTCCGGCCCGTGGCTTGGGGAGTAGGGGTCCATCACGACGGCCAGCGAGGGGTTGACGTAGGCCTCGTAGAGGCGCGCGTACATGACGTGGCCGGGGTTGCGCACGGAGAGGTTCCAGTGGATGGTCTTGAGCGGGTCGCCGTAGCGGTACTCGCGCACGTTGGCGTAGTCCATGTCGTCGGAGGCGACGGGCTTGAGCATGTTGCGGCTCTCGTCGAGGACGACCTGCATGGCATTGACCGAAGCCATGTCCACCTTGCGCGGGCGCACCACCACCGAGCGGCGCATGCTGTCTGAGAGGCGCGAGCTGAACAGCCCCAGCAGGTCGTGCAGCACCACGTGGTCGATGCCCGCCTCGTAGGTGCCCAGATGCGCGAAGCGCACGCCGAAGTCGAGGGTGGTCGACTCGCGCGAGCCCAGGGCGCAGGTGAGCCTCGTCACCTCGTCGTAGCTGCCGAACAGGTCGGTGACGAAGAACTCCATGTCGATGCGCGGAAAGGGCAGCACCGAGGAGTTGGAGAGAGCCACGGCCAGCTCCGCCTGCTGCCCGCGCTCACAGGAGGCGGACATCTGGGCCACGCTGATGGTAGGCGCACGGCGCAGCAGCTGCAGGTAGACCCACGACACGATGACGAGGAGAACGGCCGCCACCAGGGGCACGTAGCTTATCGGATGGGCGATGAGCAGCACGGGCAGCACCAGCAGCAGCACCGCGCCCAGCACCAGCAGCACACGGCCCACGCGCGCACCGAGACGGGAAGCGGCGGGGCGGCGGGCTGGGCCGCGCCCGGGCGACCGGCCCGCGCCGGAGCCCGCCGAGCGGCCCACCCGGGAACCCACGCGCCGCGCGACCCCGCGCAGACCCCGGTTCGGGGCCGCTGCACCCGAAGCCGCCATCCCCTACCACCTCCCCCGGCCGAGCGCCACGACCCAGACGAAGAAGGGTATGATGAGCAAACTGACGATGGTCCCCACGGGCACCGTGATGATGTCGATGACGGCGAAGTGCTGGATCAGCATGCAGGTCAGAAGCAGCGCCGTGCCGATGAGGCAGTTGCCGAGAAACTGGCTGCGGAAGTCGCTCGGCATCAGGTAGCGCACGAGGAAGGGCACCGCCAGAGACAGCATGGCGACCGGCCCGATGGAGGCGATGGCCGCCAGCTGCATGGACGCGCCCAGCACCAGCGCCAGCCCCCGCAAGACCCCCGTGCGCACGCCCATCATGCGCCCCTCGTCGTTGCTGAAGGCGATGAGGTTCAAACGGAAGCGCAGCACCAGCGCAGGCAGCAGGGTCAGCACGAAGACGGCGACGACCACCTGCCTCACCAAGGGCTCGCGCAGGGCGTCCGTGGCCTGCTGCACGTCGTAGAACAGCTGCCAGGTGCCATAGTCCATCACGAAGTTCTGGACGAAGGCGTTGACGCCGCCCAGAAGCTGGGTGATGACCGTTCCCAACAGCAGCATGTCGAAGACGTTGTAGCGCGCCCCGCCGCTGATGCCTCGGGACAAGAGCAGCACCACCAGCACCGTGGCCGCGCCGAAGCCGTACACGCAGAGCAGGTACAGGACGGGATCCTCCGAGATTGAGCCGTTGCCCAACCAGGCGAAGACGATGCAGCCCAGCGTCACCCCGTCCGACACGCCGAGCATCGAGGGGGTGGCCAAGGGGTTTCTGAACGAGGTCTGGAACAGCAGGCCCGAGACCGCGAGCATCATGCCGCAGATCACGACTATCGCCGTGACCATCGCGCGGTTCGTGACCATCGTGTACATGCCGCCCTCGTGCGTCTCGGCGAACTGGGCGAGCTTCAAGGCCGTGAGGTTGTAGAGCGTGTTGTCGAACAGCGGCGCCACGTTGAGGTCGAACCAGAGCCTGTAGCAGTCGAGCACGTCGGTGGGCGAGTAGATCGTGCCGCCGTAACCCATCGTGTCGATGCCCCGGTATGGCAGACAGAGCGAGAGCGCAGCGATGAAGGCCGTTGCCAGGGCAAAGGCCATGACCACCGTGCGCGTGTCCCGGCCTTGGGCGCGTGTCCCGGCCTTGGCCATGGCCGCCGAGATCGCGTCCCCCACGACGCGCGGAGGCGGCTCGAAGGCGCCGCGCTCGCGCAGCGTGCGGGCGCTCTCGATGATGCGGGAGACGTAGGCCGGGATGCGGCCCTGCCTCTTGTCGCTATCGCCAGTCACCGGTGCCGCCCTTCCCCCGCTGCCGCAGCACCACGAACAGGAACAGGCCGGCGCCCACGATGGAGCAGGTGAGGCCGGCGGAGTACGGCGAGGTGTAGGGCAGGCCCGACTGGCACAGGTACTGGATGAGCGTGAGCAGGCCCCCTCCCACGAAGACGCTGGCCGGGAGCAGGTACTTGAAGTCCGGCCCCACGATGCGCCGCGCAAGGTGCGCAGAGATGAAGCCGAGGAAGGCCACATGCCCGCAGAACGATATGGCGATGGCCGTCATCACCGTGCAGATGGCGATCATGAGGTAGCGCGTGCGGTTGACGTTCACGCCCATGGCGGCGGCCTCATCGCTGCCGAAGGAGAGCAGGGTCAGGCGGTTCCGCAGCAGCAGCACCACCACCATGCACACCGCTATGGGAAGCACGATAATCAGCAGGTCGTGGAAGTAGTAGGTGCGTACCATCGTGTAGTTCTCTATCTCGCGCAGCTGGTCGGCCATGTCGATGCCGCCATTGCGGGTGAAGAACCAGCGGCAGAAGGAGATGACGGCCGTGACGGTGCCCGCGAACACCTGCCCGAAGATGATGACGATGATGTTGGACATCCTGCCGTGGCCGATGGCCGAGGTGAGTGCGATGACGACGCCCACGACGAGGAAGCAGCCCGCCATGGAGCAGAGGCACTCGCCGTACCGCACCCAGAACCACTCGAAGGGGCTGAGGCTGGCCATCCAGATGCCGACCTGCTGTAGGGTCACCCCTTCTCCGCTGCCCGGCATCTGGGGCCCCACGCCTTGGAGGAACAGCACGAAGACGAGGGCTCCGACCGCGCCGCCCGCCATGACGCCGAGCGTCTTGGGCGCCGCCAGCGGGTTGTTGAAGGCACCCTGATAGGTGGAGCCGGTAAGCCCCAGGGCCGCCCCGCTGACGGCGCAAACCACCACCGCCATGAAGCGGTACTCGAACCAGCCACCGCCGCCTGTGAGGACGCTCGCCAGCCCGTCAAGGTTGTAGGCCGTCGCGTCGAAGAACACCGCCGGGGTGAAGTCCATCATCGAGTGCTCGAACATATAGGTGGGCAGTATCCACGCCAGCAGCACGAGCACCAGCATCGCTATTCCACAGGCAAGCACGCGGCGCGCCTCGGGGCGCATGCCACGGCGCGCCTGCTCGGCGGCCGCGTAGGCGTTTGCGGAGTCACGGGCCTCTATGCGGTTCGGCCCGCCCTTGCGAGACGCCACGCGCTACAGTCCCTCGTCCGTCACGATGCTGTCGTAGGCTCCGCTGGCATCGCAGCGGTAGAAGGTACTGTAGAACTGGAGCACGGCGTCCCGCGTGGTCGTGCAGTTGACGCCGCCGATGGAGACCGAGAAGCCGCCCATGTCAGTCACCGGCACGTAGTCGCAGCCCTGGGGGGAGCGCGAGTAGACGTCCGCTATCCAGATGGCCTCGAGCACGCTCTCCATGGTGCCCTCGGCCCAGCTGCCCAAAAGCCCTGTGGGGTTCTCGCGCACCACGTCCTCCACCGCAAGCGGCTCGGTGCCCAAAAAGAAGGGACTCTCGCTCATGGTGTCGTTGGTCGCGCCTATGGTGGAGGTGAAGGCGAAGTCGCCCACGGTCGCAAACGGTACGCCGGTGGATATACCGTCTCTACGTTCGTGCCGCAGCACCGAGTACGGGGTCAGCATGCCATCCAACTCAAAAGACTGCATGCTCCGCACCACGGCATCCTTCACCTGTGCAGCCGACTTCCCGTCTGACGCACAGACTATCAGGTAGGGAACTTGAGAGGATCCCAGGCCCCAAGCGTAGACAACAGTCGATCCCCCCTCCCCTGCCATCACATTCCAATTGGTGTCATAACCAGAAAAAACCCCAAGAGGCGAGCCCAGCCAACGCGTCAGCGCTCCCCCGCTTGATCCTCCGCCGAACGCCGCTGACGAGCGACCCTCCGCGTTGGGCCAGAGAACCGTAAGTCCTGTCGAAGGACTGCCAGGAGCCGCCGTCCTGTCCCAGACACCTGCCGCCTGCATCCAACACGACAGGGGGGTGCTCATATAGGCGCTGTTGTTGCCAAAGAGCACGACATCCGAGACATCGAGCTTGGAGCTCGGCGTGAAGGAGAGCCCCGCCTCCGAGTCGGTGGCGATGTAGCCGTATACCTTCTTGTAGCGAAACGTTCTGACCGGGGGACTGTTGTACGATGTCAGCAGTGTACCCGCAAGTGTGGCCGTTCCTCCATTGTGGGTGGCCAGGTAACCGCCGTTGGTCGCCACCACGGAGCGCACGATGCTGTTCACCGTGTCTGCGTACTCGCGCGCCATGGCCGAGGCGTCCTCTGCACACTCGCTGCTCTCCGAGAGGGCCTCGCCTACGACCTGCGCCGCGTCGAGCATGCCCTGTACTGTGGACAGATCCACAGGCACGAGCTGAATCTCCGCCTTCTGGAGGCGCTTGCGCTGGTCCAGGTCGAACAGGGTCTCGGCGTAGCCTGTGCGCTGGTCGTAGACGATAACGCCGCCCTGCCCGCAGAGGGAGACGAGCGCGTCGATGTCCTTGACGCTGGCAGGCGAGGAGCCGCTGCCGCTCCAGAGCAGCCCGACATCCTCAAAGTCTGCGGGGAACTCGCCGGAGAACACGTCCGAGAAGTGCGCGTAGGTCGTGAGGGGCAGGCCCTGCGCGTCGAGGCCGTACCAGGCATCCTCGTTCATGGCGCAGACGGCGCCCGCGCCGCCGAGCGACTGGGCCAGCACCGCGACGTCGCCGCCCAGCACGGCCAGATGCTCAACGTTGTTGACCTCGGCAAAGCCATCGTTGGGGTTGTAGATCGCGACCTCGCCGTTATAGCCGCCATACGGGTCCTCGCCCGGGGCCTCCGGGTTGTCGGCAGGGCCGTCGGAATCTCCTTGCGGGCTCTCGGCAGGGCCTTCTTCCTCGCCCGGCGTGTCCCGGCTGGGCGCGGTGCCGTCAGGGTCGTTCCCCGGCCTGTCCGCGCCGCCGGCCTCCTCGCCGGCCTCGCCCCTGCCTGCGGACTCTCCCGTGGAAGCGCTCTGCGAGGCAACGGCCTCGCCGCCCTCCTGGCTCTCTGCGCCGCCGACGCTCCTTGAGGCGGCCTCGGGGGCTGAGGTGTCCTGCTCGCTGGCCTGGGCCTCGCGGTCGAGCTCGGCTTCAGGCTCGAACGTGAGCCGCACGGGGTCGCTTGCCTCAATGCCCGGGAAGCGCGGGTAGAGGTCGTAGATGGAATGGTGCGCGGTGAGCGTGGAGGTGGGCTCGGCGGAGTAGGTCACGAGGTTTTCCACCACCTCCGAGCGCGGCGACTCGTCGGTCCACGCCAATGCCGTGAGCTCCGGCGACTCCTCGATGGCATCGGGGGAGTTCACGACGGTCTTGAAGGAGTTGTCGTAGTCGACCGTCTCGGAAAAGGGCGTTATCACCACCTCGGTGAAGAAGTCGGTCGGCTTACAGGCCGAAAGGCTGCCCGCCAGCACAAACGAGAGCGCAAGGCCCCAAACGGCCCTGCGGACGGCGCACGCGTGACTTCTGGTCCGCATCCCTCATTCCCCCACAAGGGCTGCCGGTGACTTGCGGCGGCGCAGGGCAAACCACAGGGCCGCCGCCAGGGCCGCTAGCGCCGAGCCGACGATCGCTGCCGCTGCCCGGGGGTCCGTGACGGTCTGCTGGTCGGCCTCCCGCTCGCTGCCGTCCGCAACGCCAGTCGGTGAGGCGTTGCCCTCTCGGGCACCGCGCTCTGTCTCGGCCAGGGCGTCGGTGTCCTCCCCGTCCTCGATGGCCATCTGCGAGGTGCCGAGCGCTCCCGTGCGGTTCGAGCCCGTGGTGGCCGAGCCCTGCGCAGTCGTTCCGCTGCGCGCCGCCGGGGGGCTGTCCACCTGGGGAGAGGAGACGACGAGGCGTCCCGCCTGCGTGCTGCCTGACGGGGATTTGTCGGACGGGGTGCTCACCTTGAGGCCGCCGACCGGCTTGCTGGTCTTGGAGCCGTCGGTCGAGCCGTCCTTCGAGGGCTTCGTGACCACGGGCTTTGTGACCACAGGGTCGGCGACCAAGGGTTTCGTGACAACGAGCGCGGGTTTCTCGGTGGGCTGCTCGGGTGGCTCGTCAGAAGGGCCGCCGGAGGAGTCGCTCGCCTCCACGGCCTCGGTGAGCACGTAGCTCTGGCCGCCGTACTCGAAGCTGCCCGCTGCAAGCCCCGAGCCTCCCCACAGGCGGACGCCGTCGAACGCCAGGCTGTTGCCGCTCCCAACCGTAAGCTGCACCCCGTAGAGCACGAGCGTGTCGCCCTCCCCTATCTGAGGGGCGGCATAGCCCTGCTCGTTCCACAGGTCGCAAAGCAAGTCATAGAGGTCGAACGCGGCAGCCGACATATGCGACGCGCCCCGCCCGAACAGGCGCACGACACTGAGTGCGTCCCGCTGCCCGCGCAAGAAGGCGCTGATGTGCTTGGAGTCGACCGTGCAGGCCGAGACCAGCGTCAGGCCGCCCTCGTGCCCTGACAGGTTGAGCGCGGCAAGCACATCGGCGACGTCCGTCGCGTCGGTCACCGTCACGACGGAGGAATCGACGAGTCCTTCTTCTGCAAGCAGCGAGGCGACGGTCAGGCTGAGCGAGCAGGCGCTCCCCGCGTCGCCGCAGATGCGCCTGAGTGCGATGTCGGCTCCGTCACTGAGGGGCGCCGCCAAGGTGCCGTAGGCGCCAGCGGCAAAGGGCGCGCCGAGCGGCAGGGCTGCCGGTGAGAGGCCCGACCCCAAGGCCAACTCCAAGGCCTGATAGGCATCGGCCGGGAACAGGGCCTCGTCACCCAGCACAGCCACCGCTTCGAACTGCCTCAGGCAGGCGAGGGTGGCCTCGCTCACGGAGCCGTCGTCCTCGGTGTAGAACACGGGGGCCTTCTTCGCATAGGCGAAGGCCGCAACGCCTGCGGCCACGTCCTGGACCGAGCCGGGCGTGACGATCACGGCGGTGTCACCCCAGGGATACGCCTCCTGTGCCGCGCCGAGGAGCTCGCGCTGACGCTCCTCGAAGGCCTTGTACGCCGCCACGGCGAACTCCGAGGGACTGCGGCCCGTGGCGGGGAAGGTCGTGAGCTTGCCGTTGATCTCCCCACTGCGCGGGTAGAAGTCCGTCGACAGGGCAAAACCGTAGGAGGCGTCCTCGGTGTCCCGCACGTTGACCGGGGCCGAGGTGAGTCCCGCATACGATGCGGCAACGAGCGCCGAGAGCGCGTCAGCGGAGCTTATCGCCACGGCGTAGGGGCCGGTGAACGGCGAGACGTCGGGGTTCGCTCTGCCGTTGTAATAGGTCGCCGCCTGCTGTGTGTCGGTGGGGCTTGTCGTATAGCTTGCCCTCACCGAGCCCGCATGGCCCTTGACGAGGATCCACTCCTGCAAGATTCCCGTGTATCCGCTCTCTTCGCCGGGAGTCACGGTCATCAGCAGGGGGCCGTCCTGCGTGCCGAGCTCGACCGAGACATAGCCCTTGCTGCCTGCGTCATAGCGCTCAAAGGCGATATTGTAGTCGCTTGCGACAAGGGGACTGCCATCGGCCGCGTAGACCCGTATCTGGTTGAAGAAGCTCTCTTCCAGCGAGCTGTCGAGCGTGAACCAAGCCGTCTCACCCTCGTCTAGGAACAGCTTGGGATGGTCAGGCATGGGCTCGAAGAGATAATGAGACGCTGCGGTTGTGCCGTCATAGCGGGCAGCATCAAAAGGCGAGTCCCGTACCGGCTCCTGGCCTTGGCTGAGGTTTTGTCCGCAGAGCTTGTACATCGCGGCAATCTGCTTGGCTTCGACGCGACCGGCCGAGAGCTCGTCTGCCGGCGCCAGGTAGGCGTAACAGGAGTCGCCGAGGCCTGCACGCCGGGACTGCGTGTTGCCGAGTTTCCAGACCCATGCAAGGCCCGACTCGGCGGTGTCCAAGCCCGTCTCCACGGCCACCTGTTTGGGGTCGGGGACGACTCCGTCCGCATAGCCGTCTTTGGCATAGGCGGACGCATCGGCGTAGACGGCAGCGACAAGCGCCGTGGCATCACCTGTGGCGATGGCCGCCGTGGAGGTGCCGCGCAGGTACTCCACGCGCGCGTATCGCTGGCTGGCAAAGCCGTCGTCGCCACTGGCATCCGCCTCAGCGATGGTGGCATAGTAATCGACGGCGTAATAGAGACAGAGCTTCGGCACGATGCCGCTCGCCTCATACACATTGCGGTACGTAGGGGAATAACCGGAGAGGATCGATCGGTCGTAGTCGGCATAATAGGGCTGCTCGGCACCGTACACAACGGACTTCAGTTTGCTGCACCCCGCAAATGCAGGATTCGCAGTGTCCTGATTGAAATACGCAAAGAGGCCCCACTCTGCTCCGCTGGGCTCAAAGACCACGGTCTCGAGCAACGTGCAGTCCTTGAATACGCTAGACGCAACAGCGTATCTGTACACAGGCACAGAGGAGCCCGGATTGAACAAATACTCGTATCCGCTATATGCGATTGGAGCGCCAGCGGTATCAGAGATGCCGTAGCGCCCATAGTAGTCAGGGGAACGCTGGGTCGAGGTGACAGCGGGTATGGTGATTGTTGTCAGCGCAGTGCACCGCTCAAAGGCGCTCACGCCCAGTGCCGGGCGCGACGCACTATCATTCTGTATGTACAGCTCCGCTCCCTCGGCAAAGGTGACAGAGGAGAGGCTGGTGCAGCGGAGGAAGGCGGAGGCACCTATCCCGGCCACCTTCTGGGGAAACTTGACCGACTCCAGGTTGCGGCACTGCTCGAAGGCGTTCGCGCCTATGGCGGGGGAAGCCCCGGTCAAATCGGAGTGGAACTCGATATCCGTGAGCAACATGCTGCCCTTGAAGGCATCAGCGCCGACAGCCGTGACCGCGTAGGTGAACGTTTTGCCCCCCACTTCGTGCTCCACCGGATCCAGCACAAGCGATCCCTTGTACGTGGTGCCCTTGACGAGCCGCACGGTTCCGGGAGCGCCCTCCTCGGCCACGGCGGTGATGGAGAACTCGAGCGTGCCGGTACCGGAATCGCCGAGGGTGAAGGTCTTACCCACCGCATTGTCATCCTCGGCCCCCTCGGCATAGGCGGCCGACATCGCCCCGAGAGCAAGGGCGCATGCCAAGGCCAGCACCGCAAGAAACACCGTTGTCCGTTTCGGTCTCGTCATCACAAGCTCCTTTTCGTCCACATCCTACGAAGGCAGCGCCATGTCCACCGCATAGGCGGCGTCGGCGGGAATGGGATAATAGGTTATCTGGGCACCAAAAAGCAGCCCCCCAAGATAGGCGTTGCAGTCCGCCGTCCAGACGGCGTCTGCCGCAGCATCCTCTATGAGCGGCCTCAGCGTCTCGGGCACGTCGCCCAGCGCAAGCGACTCGATGGCATCCTTCGCGGGAAAGGCATACTCCACATCGCAGTAGATGATCTCCAAGGCACCGTCCGCCTCGATGGACTCAACGCCGGTGAAGGCGCCCACGTCGAGGCCTTCGAGCAGGGCCATGATGTCGCTGTCCATCGCGTTGCTGGAACTCCATGCGTACAGGCCGCCGGTCTCCTCGACCCCTTCCTCGTCGGAGTGCTCCCGCGCGATAGCTGCAAAGGCCTCCTCGTCAAGGCTGCCCGCTGCCTGCGCCTCGCTCAGTCGTTCATGGCACTCGGTGGCCCGCGCGTAGGCGTCCTCGCCCTCGAAGAGGATGCGGCTGGCATGCTTCTGGGTGGTGCCTGCCAAGTTTTCCTGGAGGTAGTCGAGCACCTCCTCCTCGCCCGGCTCGCGGTGCGGGACGTCCGCCTCCAGCACGCCCTGCTGCTTGAGGTTGGCGAGGTACTGCGCACGCAGGGAGTCCACGCTCATGCCGTAGGTCGCAAGCGACTCGGCCCATATCTCGTCGTCGTTGAAGGCCATGGACTGCTTCATGGCGTCCACCTGGGCCTGGGCCTCCTCCTCCGAGGGCGCAATGCCCAGCTGCTCGGCGCGTTCGCTGACGAGGTCTGCCAGCGCCATCTGGTTGATGGTGTTCTGGCGGAAGGTCCCCACGTTCAGATTCTGATCCAAGAGAAATTGCGCAAAGTCCGCGTCGTCCTCGAGGCTGGAGGCGGTGCGGTACTGCGCTATCCGCTCCGCGACGCGTTCCTCGGCAAGGTAGCTGCTGTTGACCTTGGCCGCTGCGTCGCCGGGCACACGCTCTGAGCTGTAGAGGGCAAAACCCACAATGGCGGCTATCATTGCGATAGCCGCCACTGCTGCACATACGATTTCGCGCCTGGTCGCACGTTGCTTGGTCACGCGCTGTCACTCCTGCGTCGGCGTGTGGCACACGCCGCCACGGCAGCGGCTGCGCCCACAGCGGCCAAGCCGCTCATCACGCCCGGAGCCTCGTCGCCGGTCTTGGCGGGGGTCGTCGCCGTCGTCGATGCCTTGGTCGTGGTGGCTGCTGCCTTTTGCGTCTCCAAGGCAAAGGTCGAGAGGTCGGTGACCTTCAGGCTCGCCGTCTTGTTCGCGACCTTTGTGCTGTGCTCCGTGAACTTGCCGTTCTGGTGCAGGTGCCGCACGAGAACCGTGCCCTCCGTGTAGCTTGCATCCACAGGGAAGGCAAGGGTCAAAGTTCCGAAGCCGTCATGTATCTCCTTGCCGTTGACAATCAGGTTTATCTCGTAGACGCCGAGGATGTCGCCTTCCCCCTTGGCCGCGAGGTGCTTGTCGTAGGCATCGCCGGACGTCGCCGCCTCGACCGTGGCCGCAACGGTGGCACCTGCGGGGATGTTCGGGCCTTGGAGGGTGCCCGTGATCTTCACGCCCGTGTCACCGGCCTGCACGTCGCTCAGCTTCACGGTCGGCTCGTCGGCGGGGTCGTCGGTGGAATCGTCAGGGTCGTCCGCTGCCGCAGTCACCGTGACCTGCATGGTGTAGTCCTCCGCCGCCTCCTCGGAAGAGATGGTGAGCGTGGTCTGGCCAGGGGCAAGGGCACGGATGCTGAGCGCACTGGCGGCAGCATCGTAGCTGACCCCGATCACCTTCTCGTCAAACCCGTTAAAGCCGACGGCACCGGCGACGGGCTTGCCGCCCGCGTCGTAGAGGGTGACCGTGCTTGTCGCCGTTGCGCCCACCGGCAGGGACAAGGGATCCAACGCGGTGACCGGCTTGGTCACGGGCGGGGCCGCCTTCACCGTGAACGCAACGATGCAAGGCGCAAGGGCCGTCGTCGTGGCGGTCTCCTCTGCCCACAGGGTGAGGACGGCAGAGCCCGCAGCCACAGCGGCCACCGTGAGGGTCTTGCCGCCGTTGGAGGAGGTCACGCTGACGATGCCCTGGGGGACGAGCTGGTACTGGAGTGCCTCGGAGTAGGTGACCGTCCATGGGTCGCCCCCGAGGACGAGCTCGTATTCCGAGCCGAGATTCCCGAGCGAGGGCGGCGCGTCCTTGGTCACCGTGACCTGCACCGTGCACTCAGCGGCGTCAAAGGCATCGGTTTTCGCGGCTCGGATCGTAATGGTCGCCGTGCCAAATGTAAGTGCCTGCACGGTGAGCTGCTTCGTGGCAGCCGCATACGTCACCTTGGCCACCTTCGCGTCGGAGGAGGACGCCGTTACCTCCCCGTCGCCTCCATAGCCGACCTCGGCAGTGCCGACCTGCCCCGCCTTGAGCGTAAGCGCGTCCGGGTTGACGCTCAACAGCCTGTCGACCGTGACCCGCAGCGTACAGGTGGACGCGTTCAGCTCGTCGGTCTCTGCGGCAGCAACCGTGATGTCCGCCGTGCCAGATGTAAGCGCCTGCACGGTGAGCTGCTTCGTGGCAGCCGCATACGTCACCGTGGCCACGTTCGCGTTGGAGGAGGACGCCGTTATCTCTCGGGTGCCGTCATAGCTGACCTGGGCAGTGCTGCTTTCGCCGGCTATGAGCGCAAGCGTGCCTGGGTTGACGTTCAGCGCCTCATCGGACTTGGACACCTGCACGGTAAGAGTGAGAGTGAACGGCACATAGAGGGCATTATCGGAGGCGACCTGAATCGTGAGGCTGACGGAGCTTGCCGACGCCTCCTTGGCTTCTATAACGATTTCGCCACGCTTCATTTGGGCGTTAACCGAGAAATCCCCGATTTCGGCGACGGCAGAATTGCTGGATGTACGTTGACCAAACTCCAGGCTCTCGGACGTATAGGTGAACGCTATCGTCTTTTTCTCTCCGACCTTGAGCCGTAAGGGCTGTTCAGGGGGGTCGGTAAATGATATCTCGAGGGCCTTCCGGGCGACCGTAACATAGATGTCCTGCGTCGCTTGGCCCCAGAAACCTGCCGCAGCCACCGTGACCGTCAGCTTGTAGAGGCCGGACTTCGCAGGTGTTACGGTAAGCTTTCCTGTAACGGGGTTGTAGCTTGCCGCGATGTCGCTGTCTAAGATTGATTCCCATTTCGGATTAGCAGGGTTACCGGTAGCGTCATAGAAACAACTCACTGAGGCATCAGGATCGCCGACATCCGAGCGACCTGAGTAGGTGAGATCAACTTCAACGGGTTCATCGAACACCGTGATACCGTCGAGCACATTCTGTGCCCCGTCGCCGAGTGTGAGCGTGGCTTCCGCGAGGCTCACATTCACCGGCAGCGCAGTAACGTCTGTGCCGATTCGCTGTGCGGGCACCTCGCCCGTATGACCCCAGATCGAGACACTCGCATCCCCTAGGGAGAGGGGGGTCAGGGTGACCTTGTACAAGCAGTATCCGTTGTCATACCCACCGAGTTTTTCGGGAGCGCTTACAGCAAGAACCCCTGGGGCGGAAGACGCGGCGGCGATTTTCATCTCAGCAGCGCCCTCCTCACCCGACAGGCCGGTAACACACTGTACGTAGAGGTCGGTTGGCTCGCTTACTTGCGAAGCCTCTGCGCTACTGACCGGTTGTTGCAGGGTCACATCTGAATACAGAGCGATTTCGCTGTCAGGGGTGATATCGTACTCGACCCAAAGTGTCCACTTGTTGGTGTTGGAATAGCCCATCGAAGCCACAACATTGGCTCGAACGCGATAATGCCCTATTGAATATATGTCACTCACGCTATCCCACTTTTCAGGCGTTACGTTCTTTTCGCGGGTGATAGTATATACGTTAGAAGGAGCCGTGGCCACGATTTTGTTATCGCCCAGCGCATCGCGCAATACTACCGACATATCGCCTGCTGTCGGCAAGTCGCTGCCTGTAAAATCGAATTGCGGAACATTGCTAGCATTAAGTTGAGGATCCTTGATCTCGAGCACATATTTGCTTAAATCGTTGAGATTAGCCGGACAATCCTCAGGCCCTACAGTGTAATATGTGGCTGCTCCTACAGGAATGGATTTCGGATTGTGAACAGTGTAGTCTCCGCTAAGCGCATCTTTTCGATAGACAGTGGTGACGTTTAAGGCACCCAATACTGTGAATGGACACTTGGCTCCGAGGATTACGGTAACATCTGTATTAGGAGTCTTAGTACTATATGTGTCATAAAAGTAATCACCAAAACTGGTGGTGCTTGTTGTGGAAGTATACCCCTCTAGCTCTAAAAATGTAAAATCGATGGTTCGACACGTAGCAAAAAGAGAGAACATCCCTTTCATATATGAGAGAGAGACATACTCGTCCGTCCCATCCCCCTTCCCGTCAAAAACCACCTTATCCACTAATTTTATGTATGTGTCAGCTGTGTTGGCAGACGGCAGCCATGGCCAGCCAGATTTGCGGTCCGCCGTCGTGATGGTCCTCAAATCCGTCTGATAGCGATATATCGTCGTTCCGTATTTTGTGCTGCTGGGGTCGCTGGACCCATTTTTAATCACGAAGGTATAGTCGTCACTGCCACCGCCCTCCCCTTGGCAAACGAACGCATACACCTCATCCGTCGTCGCCCATGCTTGGGAAACAGGGGCAAGCAGTGCGGCAAACAGCAGACATAGCATAACAGGCAGAGCAAAGAACGCTGCTCTTCCTGACGCCTTCCGATCACTTGGGTAATAAACCATGGCTTTCAGCCCCTGTCTCGTTCTCCGGTTTCATCCGAGATAAAGAGGGGCAGCGCCCGCCTTTGCGCAAGGTGGGCGCTGCCCGCGTCGGTCACGCGGTGCCGCTAGTTGCTGCCCGTCCAGAACTGCGAGGGCGCGAAGATGCCGATTTCGTCCTCCTCCTCCTCGCTGTCGCGCTCGTCAGAGTACAGGGACGCGCGCGAGGAGCCGTTGTAGTAGGCGAACTGCGACCAGTAGGGGTCGGTGGACCCTATGGCGTCCCACCACTTCCAGCCCGTCGAGGCGTTGGTCTCGACGTCGGATGCGGTGGTGGCGGTGTAGGTGACGGCGCCGGTCTTGTTGAGCATGTAGCGGGCGACCGTCGGCACGTCGGCCAGGTTCACGTGGTAGACCCTGTCCACCCAGTAGCCGTAGGTGGCGTCGGGGTTGTTGCGGTAGAGCTCGGGGTAGACCCGCGCGAAGGCCCAGGCCGCCTTGGCGTTCTTGTCGGCGGTGTAGTTGCGCTGGCAGTAC
>JAISGJ010000136.1 GCA_031263105.1 Coriobacteriales bacterium | reverse complement strand
TGCGGCTTTATAACCAGTGATTGATACAGCAAAGAGTGCCGCGCCGCTGTTACCCGCTTCGCGGAATTGCGTTACCCGAATTTCAGAACAGCGTTACCGCCAGCCCGGAATCTCCATATCTGTCGGAGCTCTCGCGAAGGCTGGTTGCAGCAAACACCAAGGCAACTATCCTGCTTTTCGGTGGCGGGGCATTGGCGCTTGAACATGGTGCCCGCGATACAACCCAGGATCTCGATGTCCTCATGCATTCGGGGTCAGGGGACATCAGGCTCTGCGCATCGCAGATATCCACCCTTTACGGGATTGCCGATGACTGGATTAACGACGCAGGCTCGAAGTTTGTGACACCAGAAATCATGGCTGCCTCAAAGGTATTTTGGGAATTGCCGAATTTGAAGATACTCACGCCACCCGCTGATGCACTGCTTGCGATGAAGGTCCTCGCCATGCGCATTGATAGGCGACACCCCGACAGAAGCGATATTGTCTTCCTGATAAATCAGTTGAAACTTCATGATGTCGATGCGATTCTCGCTCTCGTCAAGAAGTATCTCCCGGAATTCGCGAATGATCTTACCACTGACCACAAGGACTATCTGGAATTGTTTGTCGCTGAGGCCAGACGACAATAATGCCTAACGCAACATTGTGCAAGGCGACGTAAGGGGCGACGGGGCACTGGCCCTAGTCCGCAAGGAGCCAGTCGAGTATGTTGTGGTGCGCTATGCCCTCATAGGATGCCTGGGGGTCGTGGTCCTGTGTCAGAAGGAGCCTCCCGTGGAAGCCGTCGGCCCTTCTCAGGGGCGTGAGCTCGCGTTCGAGTACCCTCGGGTCGACGACGCTCTCCGACACCTGTACGTACAGGGTCTCCTGCGGCCTCTGCGCCACGAAGTCTATCTCCAGGCCGTTCAGCTTGCCCACGCTCACGCGGTAGCCCCGGCGGCAGAGCTCCAGGTACACGATGTTCTCCAGAACATGGCCCCTGTCGCCGGGCCGGAAGCCCAGGGCGTGGTTTCGCAGGCCGGTATCTACCGAGTAGTATTTCGGCAGGTGCCTGAGATGCTCCTTGCCACGCACGTCGAAGCGCTCGACGGCATAGAACAGCAGGCTGTCGCTGAGGTGGCCGAGGTAGCTCTCCGCCGTCGGCTGCGAGAGCCTGTGGCCCGCCGAGGTCAGGGCGTTGCTGACCGAGGCCGCCGAGGTGAAGCTGCCGATGTTGCCGTAAAGGAAGCGGGCGATCCGCTTCAGGGCTGCGACGTCGCGCACCTCGTGGCGCTCGACGATGTCGTTGACCAGGATCGAGCTGAAGACGCCTTCGAGATACTGGGAGACGACCTGCTCGTCGGACGGCAGGTTGGTTATCTCGGGCAAGGAGCCGTATCGGACATACCGGGCAAAGGCCTGCTCCCGGGAGAGGTGCCCCTCGCGCCCGGAGGCCTGGGCGCTGAGGTACTCCTTAAAGGACAAGGGCAGAATCGGGATTTCCACATAGCGTCCTGACAGCAAGGTTGCCAGCCCGGAGGAGAAGAGGCGGGCATTCGACCCCGTCAGGTAGATGTCGGCGACACCTGATGCGAAGATGCTCTCGACCGCATCCTCGAAATGAGGGCAGCGCTGCACCTCGTCGATAAAGACGTAGGTCCTGGCATTGCCTCCCAGTCGCTTGCCGATGTGGTCGTGGAGGGCATGGTGCTCCCGGAGGCCTTCGAACTCGAGCAGGTCGAGGTCGATGCCGACGACGGCATCCGACGCAACGCCAGCGGACTCCAACCATTGGCGATACAGCTTCAGAAGGGTGCTTTTGCCGCAACGCCTGACGCCGGTCAGGATCTTTATCAGGTTCGTGTCCTTGAACGCGACGAGGCGGTTCAGGTAGTGGGGGCGCTCGATCATCGAATCCTCCTTTGACTCCTGAACACTATAGCACCTTAAGGTGATATTGCAAAATATATTTTAGTTTCTTAGCATTTCCCACACAAAACTAAAATACGCTTTGTTGGACGGCTCGGAGTTTCTACCAGAACCAGTACCTCCGCCTGAAGGCGACGAACAGGGCGACGCCGACGAGGATGGCGAGGGCTGCTGCCGCTACCAGGAGCGGCTCGATCGTGAGGGCGCCGATCTCCTCGTCGGTCAGGCGGTACTCGCCCGGCTCGTCGAGCACGAGGACGGGGCCCGTCTTGCTGGCGAGCTCCTGGTAGGCCCCTGTGCTCGGGTTGAGGAGGTAGAGGCGCGCCCTGTCCAGGCGGGGATCCGTCAGCTCGACCTCGACCTTCCCGGGCAGGGCCTCTCCCCGGTTGAGGGAGAAGACCGTGTCGCTTCCATCCTCCTTGAAGGAGACGGAGGTGGAGAGCTCGTTCTGCTCGTTTCTCACCTCTTGGCCCCTGAGCGTGAGGGTGTAGGTGGGGGCCTCGAGGACGAGCGTTGCGCCGGTGGCATAGAGCGCCTTAAGGACGGCCTTCGTCACGACGGGCCAGTCGGCTTGGCGCACCCGCACGGTGCCGCCATCCGACTCAATCTCTGCGACCAGCGCCGCCTCTGCGGCGGCGGAGGGCGAAGGGGCATTCTCGGAGGCTGACGGCTCCGCAGTGGCCTCCCCGTCCGCACCATCCACGCCGTTCGCCCCGCCTGCGACCCTCTCGTTGACCAGCACGGTGGTGACGGCGCTCGCGTCGCCGTTGGAGACCACGATGGACGCGGTGCCGGTGGCGAGCGCCCAGACCGTGCCGCCCTCGCTCACGCTCGCCACGTCCGTGTTCGTGGATCTGAAGGTGAGCGCTTGAGGGGCGTCTGCGGGCGCAACGGACGCTGTGAGCGTGAAGGCCTCCTCCGGGGCCAGAACCAGGAAGCCCAGGGCGACCTCTATGGCCGTCGTCGCGACCCGCACCTCGATGGCGATCTCCCTGGTGACGACCCCTGCCTTGAGCGTGACGGTCGCCGTGCCCGCACCGACGGCCTTCACCTGCCCCTTAGAGGACACGGTGAGGACGCCCTTGTCGCTCGACGTGAAGGCGACGGTCTGCTCCGTGGCGTTGGCGGGCAGGACGGTGGGCGCAAGCTCCTGCGTCTCACCTGTGGCCATCCGATCCTTGTAGTCGTCCAGCTCTATGTCCGTGACGGCGATGGTCTCAGGTTCTGCGGCGGTAGGAGCTGGATTTTCAACGTCAGCGGTTCCGGGCTTTGCGGTATCAGAGGTCTCGGGCTTCGTGGCATCGGTGTCCTCGGTCTTCGCAGGGTCGTCGGCTTCGGATTTCGCGGCATCGGTATCCTCGGACTCCCCCTCTGTACCGGACACCCCCTCGTCCGACGTCTCGGACGCCGCCTCGTCTGCCGGTGCCGCAAAGACCGAGGGAGCAAGACCGGGGGCGACGCCGAAGAGGAACGCAGACGCAGCCAGCAGGGCGAGCGCCATGCCCATGGGCAACCGAGGGTGCCGCAGCCTCATGATGCGCCTCCGTCCCTGCCCGCTCAGCGCGTCAGGAGCCCCAGGGACTCCAGGACGTAGTCGAAGTAGCTCAGCTTGTCGTACTTGATGCGGGCCTCGACCGCCATCCCGTTCGACAGGTTGACCTTCTGGCCGGACTTGCTGACGAGGTAGCCCGCATCGGGCTCGATCTTCACCCGGAAGTAGGGGCTGCTGTTCCCGTCGCTTGTCTGGGGCACCGTCACGTCGCTGTCCATCAGCACAACCCTGCCGCCGATGGTGCCGTACTCGGTCTGCGCGAGGCCCGAGACCGCGATGTCCGCAGGGTCGCCCTCCGCGATGCGCGCGGCCTCGGCGGCGGGGACGTAGGCGTCCACCAAGTAGCTGTCCATCTCCGACGAGATGCTCGCGATCGCAGAGCCTGCCTGAACGACCATGCCGGCCTTGTACTCCCCCATCATGTGAACGGTGCCGGCCTCGTTCGCCTCTATAGCATAGTCGGCCCGCCCCGCCTCGATGGCGTCCAGCTGCACGGTTGCGGCATCGAGTTGCGTCTGGGCCTGGAGGGCCGCATCCTCTGCGGAGCGTATGGCCGTGAAGTACAGCTCGGCGACCTTGCGCTCGTTCTTCTCGATCTCGGCGGCGACCTGCACCTCCGTGTAGCCGTATGCCTCCATCGTGGCTAAATCGACCTTCTGTTGGTCGACCTGGCTCCGGTACATCTCGTACTGGCTGTGGTAGAGGCTGTCCTCCGCCTTCGTCGCGTCGAACAGGTTGCTGTTCTCTTGGATGGAGCGCACCAAGAGGCCGTACTTCTCGATCTGCGTCCGGTATATCCCTGCCTGCCCCTCCAGCTGCACCTTCTGCAGGTCGAGGTCGGTGCTCTGCACGACGAGCAGGACATCACCTTGCTCGACTTGGTCGCCCTCGCGGATGTCGATGCTCACGATCTCGCCGCTGTAGGGGGACATGGCGTAGTTCTTGTTGACGCCCTGCACCGTGCCTGCGGACTTTATCACGTCCACCTTGGGCGTCTGCGTGCTCCAAACGACGAGGAAGACGAGCAGAGCGAAAACCGCAAGCACTATGAGGTAGCCGAAGGCCGGGAGCGTCTTCTCGTACAGCAGCCTGCTGTCCTTGAGATCGCTGAGCTTCTTGACGTGCCTCATAGAAGCGCCCTCCTTCTACCGCTCATCGGTCCCTCTTCGGCATGAACACGTCCGCCGTGACCGTCTCGTCCTCGTCGTTCCGGTCGACGAACACCGTGTAGGTGTCCCCGCGCAGGGGGATATCCTCCTCGTAGGCGACGAGCTGCAGCTTGTTGTAGGCGAACTGCATATGCTCCTCCTCGCCGACGAAGCGCGTGTACAGGCAGTCGCTCTCCCGTATCAGGGCCTCCGTCCGGTATGGCGCTTCCACATGATGGATAGGAGCATTCGCCTGCCGGATGAAGGCGATGACCACCTGCGGCTCGCCCTGCTCATCGACCCGTACCTCCGTCCTCTGAATGAGCGGCCCTATGGGCTGCGAACCCCTTTGCCGGATATGCAGCTCCATCTGCTCAATCAAGGTCTGAAAGTCTTGCAGTTGCTCAAAGCCCCCTTCTTTGGAAAGTTCAAACAGCAAGCAATTGGTGAGCTTCAGTGATTTTGAGTGGTGAACAGGTATCTCTCTGGTCAAGTCTCAGTCCCTCTCTGTCCTTGCAGAACTCATCCTTCATGATCTGTTTTTCTCGATGCCCACCTCGCTGTCCTCTCTTGTTCGTACTGAAAAAGAAAGAACTTGTGAATTGAATGCTTTTCATATAGCAGCCATCTCTGTTGCCCTCACGCCTGTCAACGGCGCCCTCAGATTGCACTTTTGTTCTGAAAAGGGAGCAGGCATGAGGCAGCCTTCTCCCTTTCAGTCTCAGTATCGCTCTCTTACAGCAATGCCATGTCGACGCATCGACTCAACGCGCCGCTACCTCAAACAACTGCCGCAGTGACCGCAGACCAGACAATTGCCACAACCGCAACCAGCAGGTACAGGAGTCCCTTCTGTAGCCCATGCGCAGAGTCTTTGCCCTCAGTGCTGTCAGCCTTCTCTTCCCTACGTACAAAAAAATGCGCCAAGAGTGCGACTGCAAGGCCTGTCCAAGACATGATGATCAGCCAACTATAGAATGGCCATCGAAAAAATGCGCACAGTGCTATCAGAAGAGCAGCAAATATTGCGAGACCCTGTCCAAGGCGCATCATTACCCTATCCATCACATGCCCCAAACATGTCGAACAAAACTCGCCTCCTTTTTTTCTGTAACACCCATATGCGACATACCCACGAAAAAACAAAACAGGAATTGACGCAGAGTCGTTGTGGCCTTCCTCTTTGGCTCCTAAAGCATGATTGGATAAAGAGAGACTGCCGTCAGAATAATTGCTAGCACTATCATGGCAACGAGCATCGTATATAGTTCGCTCTTCCTGAAAGAGAATCTGCTCGTCTTTACGTCATTGTTTTCTACCTCATTCTGTTTAAGCTTGCTAAGCTTACTGCAGGCACTAAGGGCTCCTGCGAAAGAAATCGCCATTCCCGTTATAAGTAACATAACTATAAAATTAGGCACCGGCTGCTGAATCACGACACATGCAACCGCAAGAATAATAGCAATACCCTCAATCGACAGGCCTATCCACATTGGTTTTGTCATTTTTTTCTCCCTGATAGCCTATTTCCTGAAAGCACAAACTTTGCAACAATATGTATCGTTTCACTAAAGTAACCATGCTGACAGCAGAAAATAAGCTGTGTGTCAGGGAGGTGCCGACTTGTTCATGCATGCCCGTTGGAACACAAATCACTAATCAGCACCTCCTTGGGCTATGCCATATCCTAGGCTAAGCCATAGCTCACACCAGTAATAAAACCTATGAAGGAAGTTGTGGACATTTTATATCTGGTAGAACTTGTCTGACTTTTGGCCGAAAAGTAATTGAATGCCTTCCTATACTCATTGCCTGCAAATGCGCAATATCCTGCACCTATTCCCGCAATAACTCCCGCAACAACTCCTACGCCACTAGCAACCAAAGCCGCAGCCGCAAGTGAAAAACCACCTGTCAAGGCAAACCAGCCAGTCATCAACCCCGCAGCATGATTCTTTAGTTGTTTTGCGGTTCCATAGCTGGTGGCGATGTATCCACCCTCGACATACGTCATCTCGTCTTCCGTCATCGCCACGCAGTTCCTCGGCATCACAAGTGTTCCGTCATAAGTCATGATAAATCATCCTTTCCGCAACAGTGTTTAGAACAAGGGTTAACACGGACCCTAATTCAATGGCATCGAGACCGATTTCACTCATCGCTCGCCGGGTCGGTCTCGTTTCATGGAGCCCCGGCGAGCATCCTCTTGTCCCCGATCTGATCCTGTTCATGTCCTCTCCTCTTCTCCGAAAACAACGATGACTCACACCGCTATCTTTGGGCCTACAGATAGCTGATTGTGTCATCATCTAGACTTTCCGGAATCTCCTTACCGTCCCCATCACCGTTCTTCTCCCCTGCCACGACGTTCCCTTGCTGCATCTCCCAGAGCCGCCAGTACACCCCCTCCCTTGCGAGCAGCTCCTCGTGGCTGCCCTGCTCGACGACCTCGCCCTTGTCCAGCACGACTATCCGGTCGCAGTTCCTCACCGTGGAGAGCCGGTGGGCGATGATGAGCATGGTCTTGCCCTTGAGCCTGTTGTAGATCATGTCGAAGACGACGCGCTCCGTGCCGAAGTCCAGGTTGCTCGTGCTCTCGTCCAAGACGTAGAGGTCGTTCTCCTTCAGGAAGGCGCGGGCGATGGCGATGCGCTGCTGCTCCCCGCCGGAGAGCCCGCTGCCGGACTCCTCTAGGAAGGTGTGGTACTGCAGGGGCAGCCTGCGTATGAAGTCGTGGGCGTCGGCTGCCTTGGCGGCCTCCTTCACCTCCTCCAGCGTCGAGTCCATTTTCGTCACGCGGATGTTGTCGTAGACGCTCTTCGAGAACAGCTCTATGCGCTGGGGCACGTAGGATATGCCCCTGCGCAGCGAGTCGTTGCTGTACTCCTCGATGTCCACGCCGTCGATGGTGACGGAGCCCGCCTCCGGTTCGTAGTACTTCAGGAGCAGCTTCGCGACGGTGGACTTGCCGCTGCCGCTCGCGCCGACGAGGGCGAGCTTCTGGCCCCTCGGTATCGAGAAGGAGACGTCGTGCAGCACCGGCTTGCGGTTGCCGTAGCGGAAGGTCACGCCCTTGAACGCGACGTCGCCCGCCGCGCCCTCGAAGGGCTGGCGGCGCTCCGCGCCCTCCTGCTCCTGCTCGTAGTCGAGGATCTCCGAGACGCGCTTCATGGATATGTTCGCCTCTTGTATCTGCAGCTGCAGGCCGACCAGGCGCTGCACGGGGTCCATGAAGAAGCCCGCCAGCGTCATGAAGGCCATCAGCGTCCCCAGCGTGATCTCGTTGTCTATCACCTGGAGCACGCCAAAGTACATGAGCACGAGGTTCCCGATCGCCCCGACGGCCCCCGAGATGGCGCCCTGCGTGTTGGAGAGCATCCCCTCCCTGAAGGCTATGCGCAAAGACTTGATGTACTCGCGCTCGATGCTCTCGAGCTCGGCCTCCTCGTTGGCGTTGCCCTTGATGGTCTCGACCCCGTTGAGCCCCTCGATGATCTCCGAGTTGAGGATGGAGGCCTGCTGCATCTGCTCCAAGTTTATCTTCTTGTACGGCAGCCGGAAGCAGAGGACCAGGATGACGCTCACGAGCGTGAGCAGGGCGATGATGCCGAACAGCGTAGCGTTCATCCGAAACAGTATCACCCCGGTGATGAGCGCCATGGCCACGTCCATGATGAGCGTGAGCGCGATGCCCGTGAAGATGTCCTTGATGGTGAAGGCGTCGGAGAAGCGCGTGATGATGTCGCCCGTCTTCCTCGTGGCGAAGAAGCGCATCGGAAGCTTGTAGATGTGCTCGAAGTACCCGAGCATGAGCGGTATGTCTATCCTCTGGGACAAAAACAGCATCATCCAGCTGCGCACGAACTGTATCAGCACCTGCGTGAGGGCGACGGCCGCGAATATGAGCAGCACGCTCAGGAGGAGGCCCCTGAGCTCGTAGGGCAGTATCTCGTCCATCACTATCTTGTTGAAGAGCGAGGAGGCTATGCCGAGCACCGTCATGATGAGGGAGGCGAGGATTGAGAAGACGAACAGCTTCTTCTGCGGGAGCAGCAGCTTCACGAAGCGGCCGAAGACCTTCTCGCCCTTGACGCGGCCCTTCTGGAAGCGGTTGTCAGGCTTCAGGAGCAGCAGGTTGCCTGTGAAGGTCCGGTAGAAGTCGTTGACCGTCACGCGCTCCAGGTCCTTCGCGGGGTCGCCGACGACCACGTGCTCCCTGCCGACCTTGAAGACCACGACGAAGTGGCTGAGGCCCTCCCGCGTGTGGACGTTTGCGATGCAGGGACGCGTGTATTCGCTCAAGAAGCCCTGCCGGTCGACCTTGACGGCCTGGGACACGAAGCCAAGCTCGTCGGCGCACTTGGCGAGGCCTATGAGGTTGGTCCCCTTGATGTCCGTGCCCATCATGTCGCGCAGCCTCGTGATGGTGGTCTCCTTCTTGTAGTGCAGGCAGACCATCGCAAGGCAGGCGGCGGCGCAATCCGTTATATCATGCTGTTTCACAAACGTGTACCGCATAGCGGCCTTCCCCGTTCGAGACGATGTAAAAAGCACTGCCTGCATCATAGCATATCCCGAGCGAGCATGAGGCTGAGACACGTGCAGAAACGGCACCTATGACAACTAAAAGTTGCTGGTCGCGCCCCCACTGTCATTCCGAGCCTGTCGAGGAATCTTCGACCGCGCCAGCGGTCGACCGCAGGTCGGAGGATCCCCGACCTACCGTTGGTCGCTTCGCGTTCCGTGGGCCTGTCGGTTCCGTAGGCTCACGCGCTGCTCCGCAGCTTCGCCTCGCGACAGTCCACTGGACTGTCGCGCCGTCCTCGCTGAAGACGCGGTGCGTTTTCCGGGCGCCCGGACCCAAAGATTCCTCGACAGGCTCGGAATGACAGTGGGGTGTGAGATGTAACGTGGGCCGGAATGCCGTGGAAGCCCACCAGGCATGCGAAGTCGGCGGTGTGCCTTGACGACGGGGGTTTGGTACAATACTCCCCATGGACGGCCTCAAGAAAACAGACTGGCTCGTTGAGGCCCTTGCGAGCTTTGCCAGGGCCAAGGGCGTCACGCGCAAACAGGCGTTTGTCTACGCGCACGCACACGGCGGCTTCGCGTTCATCAACAGGCATTACGATGTCGAGCACCTCCTCTCCTTCGAGGACGTGGTCGACGACATCGCGGCGGTGAGCGCACGCAACGGGGGGCGGCTCTGATGCGGCTGTATCACGGCTCAAACAGGGCGTTCGCACGGGTTGACTTGGAAAAGTGCCGTCCCTACAAGGACTTTGGCAGAGGCGTCTACCTCACGCGGCTTGAGGCGCAGGCGCAGGATTGGGCGCAAAAGGTGACCGCGCGTGCAGGCACAGGAAGACCGATTGTCATGCTCTTTGATTTTGATGAAACAGCTCTCCTCCGACTTGACACCTTGGTCTTTGGTGTCCCCGATGCCAGATGGGCACATTTCGTCATGAACAACCGGAATCGCAGCTGGACGGCTTTTGACGACCCGCTGTCGAACCATGACGCGAAGTATGACCTCGTTGAGGGGCCCGTTGCCAACGATGACATCGCCACAACGTTCTCGCTGTTCGTGCGCGGCCTGCTCGACGGGGAGATGCTGGCCAAGCAGCTCGCGTACAAGGATCTCAACCATCAGATGAGCTTTCATACGGAGAGGGCCGTGGCGTACCTGAGATCGGCGGGCAGCTATGAGCTTGATTGAGAGCCTGACCGAGGCACAGGTCGCCATCAACCGCAAAGACGCGTTGGTGGGCTTTGCGACTGCGGAGATAGTCTCGTACATCATGGAAGACGAGGGCCTTGACGTGGAGGAGGCATTCGCACGCTTCTACCAGACAAAGCTCAGCACGAAGCTCGAGGACTACGATACTGGTTACTACCTCGAGTCCTCCGCCTACCTCTACGAGATATACCAAGAGGAGCAGAGGCCTGGGCAGTAAGATGTCAGCCTCGCCTGCCCCCTACCTCCTCTTACCCTGCCATGACGGCCGCGTTGTCGCCCGATTCGAACTGGTAGACCGAGAAGCCCAGCCAGACGATGGAGTCCCCGTACTTGGGGGTGCTTTGCGGGAACAGGGACGCGTCGAGGGAGCCGCGCCCGCCGGTCGCCAGGACGGCGACGATGCGGCTGTTCTTCTCGTCGATGAGTGCGAACTCGCAGTCGCCGCTGTTCTCGAAGACCGTCACGTATGCGGGGTACTCGAAACTCTCGGTGTCGTAGACGACGTGCTTGGTTCGCCCCCTGAGGCTGACCTTGATGCCCTGCAGGCGTTCGACCTCCGCCTTGAAGGCCTCGGGCGAAAGCCGGTAGTCCAGCAGCAGCTGGTAGGAGTTCTCCAGCCCCCCGTTCGAGCACCAGTAGTAGAAGTCGTCCACGACCGCGTCGTCCGGCAGCTCCTTTGGGAAGACCAGGAGCTTGCTGAACTGGTTGGGGAGCGCGCCCTCCGCCTCGATGTGCCCCTCGTAGATGCCGTACTCGGCGACGTCACGGGTCTCGTACGCCTCGCCGACCAAGAGCATGCGGATGCCAAAGGGAATGGCGACTGCTACAGCGAGAGCAAAGAGCAGCCCCGCGACGGAAAGGATGATGGCGCTCCTCAGACGGAAGGCCTTACGTACCGGGCCGCTCCCCTTCGCTTCGCCGAGTTCCATCGTTGCCTCCGTTCCGCCACCCCGCGCACACCGCATGGCGGCCTTCTCGCCTGGAACGACACAGAAAGATGTTATGGGCACTATAGCACACCTCAAGCGGCACCTGTGTGGAAGCACCCTCTCCAGGGCAGGAAGAGTTACAGGTCACACCCCCACTGTCATTCCGAGCCTGCCGAGGAATCTTCGGCCGCGCCAGCGGCCGACTGCGACCGAAAGGCACCTCGACCTGCGGTCGGCTGCTCCGCAGCCGAAGATCCCTCGGCGGGGCTCGGGATGACAGTGGGGGTGTGACCTCAGTAACCAGGAAGAATCATCTTCCCAAGCAACTTGCCGATATATCAGCAAGTCACTTGGTGATATGTCATGTTTTTGCCCGAATTGCGGCACGCTGTCGCCACGAAACTCCCGGCAGAGGCATTCTTTGAGACAGCCCCCGCATGAGCACTACACCATGTTGCGGACGACCTGTTCGGCCGTCGTCGTCTTGCCGCACCATTTGGATCCGAGCATCTGGACGGTGCCCGCGCGTTGCAGCGCAGGCGACAGGAGCCCGTCGGCAATGCGCGACGATAAGGGCTTGCCGGGAGATCTGTCTCCATGCTTCCTCCGATAAGTGGGGCAGCATGCGCAGGTGCGGCTCACTCAAGGGCGGCGGCCTGGGCCTCCTCCCAGAGCATGGACATGATGCGCTGCCTGAGTGCGAGGAAACCGGGATCCGCCAGGAGCTCATGGCTGCGCGGCCCGTCGAGCGCCACGTCGAGCACGGCGGCGATGCGTCCGGGGCGGCGCGACATGACGTAGACGCGCGTGCCCAGAAGGAGCGCCTCGTCGATGTCGTGCGTGATGAACACCACCGTGCTCCTCTCCCGCTGCCACACGTCCACGAGCATCTCCTGCATCACGATGCGCGTCTGGGCGTCAAGGGCCCCGAAGGGCTCGTCCATCAACAGTATCTGCGGCCTGTTGGCCATCGTCCGCGCGATGGCCACGCGCTGCCGCATGCCGCCGCTGAGGGCCTTTGGGAGCGTGTCCTCGAAGCCGCCCAGGCCCACCGCGTCGATATAGTGCTCGGCGATGGCGCGACGCTCGGAGGCTGGCAGGCCGTTGACCTGCGGCCCGAACTCGATGTTCTTGCGCACGCTGAGCCAAGGGAACAGCGAGTAGCCCTGAAAGACCATGCCACGGTCGGCGCCCGGCCCTGTGATGGGACGCTCCCCGTCCATGAGGACCTCGCCCTCGTCAGCCTGCTCCAGCCCTCCGATGATGTTGAGCAACGTGGACTTGCCGCAGCCCGAAGGCCCCACGATGACGGCGAACTCGTTGGGGGCGATGGCGAGGTCTATGTCGCGCAGCACCTCGAGCGGCGGCTGCCCCTTGCGCTCGAAGCCCTTGCTGAGGCCCCGTATGACGAGCCTCGCCCCAGGGAGACTATCCACGCGCGTCCCCCAGCTTCTCGTGCCAGGGCACGGCCAGACGCGTTATGAGCTGGAACAGGCGGTCGGTGACAAGGCCCACGAGGCCGATGACGATGAGGCCGGCGAAGATGGCATCGGTGGCGAGGAAGCGCTGGCTCTTGAGCACAAGATAGCCCAGGCCTGCGTTGGCGGCGACCATCTCGGCCACCACAAGGTAGGTCCATGCCCATCCGACGGTGATCCGCAGGTCGTCCAGCAGCGACGGCAGCGCAGCGGGCAGCAGCACGCGCAGGTAGCGCTGACGGCGGCCGGCGCCCAAGGTGGCCGCCGAGTTGAGCAGCGTGCGGTCCACCGAGCCCACCGAGTCCGCCACCATGAGCAGCAGCTGGAAGAAGGTCCCCAAGAAGATGATGGCATACTTCTGCTCCTCGCCGATGCCGCAGTACAGGAGGGTGAGCGGCACGAGCGCAACGACCGGCAGATAGCGCGCGAACTCCGTGAGGGGCTGCACGAGGGCGCGCGCCACCGGCGAGGTCGCGATGAGCATGCCCAAAGGCAGCGCGACGATGACGCTGAGCCCCCAGCCCACCAGCACGCGCCACGTGCTCAGTGCGGTGTAGCCCACCAGCGTGCCGTCGTTGAACATCCCGACCAGCGCCATCACCACCGTGTGCGGCGGCGGCAAGAAGACATGGCTGACCCCCACCCCATAGCTCAGCAGCAGCCAGAGCGCCATCACGACGAGGAAGGCGATGAGGGAAAGGGCCGTGAGCGAGACCGGCCGATGTCGTGACGATGCCGCCATGTGCGTTGGGGCCTCCTGCCCTCTCCTGTCGCCGCCTACCTTATCGGCGTGCGGTAATACGCATCCGAGATGAAGTCGTTCAGCTCGAAGGGCGCGTCGATGACGCCCATGCCCTGCCAGAACTTCATGGCGCGCTCCGCAACCTCGTAGATGCCGGAGTCGGACGACCTGTCGAGGAACGTCGCGTTCTCCTCGGCGCCCATGAACGTGATGCCGGAGGCCATGTCGGCTATCTCGTCGACGTCGAGCCCCAGGCCGCGGGCCATGATCTCGTTGCCCTCGTCGGGATTGGCGCGGTAGAACTCGATGGCCTCGTACCAGGCCGCAGTGAGCGCCTCGACGGCCTGGGGGTTCTCTGCGGCGAAATCGGAGCGCACGACCATGACGTCGACGATGGTCTTGGGGTATTCGGCCGACGAGGCCAGCACATGGCCGCCCTCCCGCGTGTTGGACTCGCTGAGATAGGGCTCCCACACCACGGCGGCATCGAGGTTCCCGGCCAGGAAGGCGGTGCCGGCATCGTCGGCACCCATGTCCTCGATGGTCACGTCCCCCTCGGCCAGCCCGTTCTTCTCGAGTATGGAGAGGAAGAAGAAGTACGAGGTCGACGACTTGTCGAGCCCCACGGTCCTGCCCTTGAGGTCCGCCACGGACTGAATGTCCCCCGAGGCGATGACGCCGTCGCCGCCTGAGGACTCGTCCAAGGCGAAGGCGACGGTCTCGGGTGTGCCGCTCGCGAAGTGGATGACCTCACGGTCGAGCACGTTGCCCAAGGCCTGGATGCTGCCGGAATACAGGGCCGCGGCGTACTGGGACTCGTCCTCGATGATCGTGAGCTCGGGGGCGATGCCGCGTGCGGAGAAGTAGCCCTTCTCCTCGGCGATGTACAGCGGCGCATAGCCGATCCAGGTGCAGAACGCGACGGGGAACTCCGTGGCCGCAGCGGACGCGTCCCCTTCGGCCGCACTTCCGCCGCCTCCTGTGCCGCCCGTGCCCGCAGGCGCGCCGCATCCGCCCAGCAGGCCCAGCCCTGCGGCAAGCAGGGCCGCAAGCGCTGCCGCAACCAGTCGTTTTCCTATTCCGCTCCTCATGATGCAACCTCCTTGAGCCTTCGGTTTCCCTTAGTCCCCGAGCCACGGGGGGCAGGCACGACCCACGTCTTGTGCCTGCACGATACTATAGTACAGTAAAGTGGCAAAGTGCTGCAGCCGACAGAGGGCTGCCGATCGTCACAAGAATTTGTGACGTTACTGACACCCTCGCTGTCATTCCGAGCCCGTCGAGGAATCCTTGGTCGCGAAGCGACCAACGGTAGGTCGGGGGATCCCTCAACTTGCGGTCGACCGCTGAAGCGGTCGAAGATTCCTCGACAGGCTCGGAATGACAGTGAGGGTGTGACCAGTAACTTTGTGACCGTGACCGTGTAATCGCTGACCGTGTAATCTGTGCAATCTGCTCAAATTGACTGCTATTTTCGAGAATCTATGATACTATACATAAGGATAAGTAGGTCAATTGGGCATTTCAGAGGACGTCGGGGCGACCTCGTGCCCCTCAATCGGCTCAAGGAGGAGCAACCATGAACATGAGAAAGAGGATCGGCTCGCTGGTGATAGCGATCCTGTTGTCGGTGACGCTGGTGCCGGCCGCCGCGTTTGCCGCCGACCGACAGACGGGCAGCGAGTGGTACCCCGCTTCCAGCGGATGGGAGACCAAGTATTCCTCAAATACAAAAGTGGTTCAGATCATTTTGGTGCCCTTCACCCTCAGCGACAGGTTCAATCCAAATGCACTCAGGGCTTTCGCGCTCAAGGTCCTGGCGGAGCGAAACAGCGCTACGACCGTGCGGCTGACATACGTCTCCACCTACTCTGGGACAGCGTACACGGATGCCAAGAACGTCGCGCCCGGCACGTACAGCCTGTGCCTCCTCGTCTCGGCTTCCGGCCAGAGCAGTCCAGTGGTAGACCTCAAGGGCGAAGTCGTGGTGCGGGCCGGCACGCTGGACGTTCCCGCCACCGGCATCACCTTGAACAGGACCTCGACCACCTTGAAGGTCGGCGGCACTGCGGCGCTTACGGCGACGGTCTCCCCGACCGACGCGACCGACAAGGCACTCACGTGGAAGTCCAGCGCGCCCACTGTGGCCAAGGTGGACTCCGCCGGCAAGGTGACCGCCCTGAAAAGCGGAACTGCCGTGGTCTCGGCAACCACAGGCAACGGGATAAGCGCCCAGTGCAGCGTGACCGTCCTGCAGAGCATAGGCGCTGCCAGCGTGGCAAAGGTAGCCGACAAGGCGTTCACGGGCAGGCAGGTCAAGCCTGCGGTCACGGTCAAGGTGAACGGCAAGACGCTGAAAAACGGCACGGACTACACGCTCAGGTACGGCTCGAACAAAAACATCGGCAAGGGGACGATCGTCGTCACCGGCAAGGGGGCGTACACCGACAACAAAACGGTCAACTTCAACATCGTGCCCACGAAGAACTCCCTCTCCAAGATCGCCCCGGGCGCAAGGCAGATGAAGGTGACATGGAAGAAGGTGCCTGCGGCGCAGAAGGTCACCAAGTACCAGGTGCGGTACCGCATGCAGGGCGCCGTGGCATGGAAGACCAAGACCTATTCCGCATCCGCCTCGTCCGCCACCATCAAGGGCCTGGCCAAGGGCAAGGCCTATCAGGTCCAGGTACGGAGCGTAAAGACGGTGTCGCGTGTGAACTACTGCAGCCCATGGAGCACGACCAAGGGCAGCGGAAGGATACGCTAATCCCTCCCACGCAGGCTTCCCTGCGCCCGTTCGGAGCATACAGGGGGAGTCAGGTCCCATCCTGCCTCCCCCTGTCCCTGCCTCCACCCGAACACCTCGCCACTATAAAGGACAGTTCTCGCGGACAGTTCTCGCCCATGCCTGCACGGATTGCCATGCGGGCTTTTTTGTTATAGTGGTACCCGTGTGTTTTCGCATGAAGACCCTGTAGCCGAGAGGGCGGCAGACGCCCTGTCATGAGGAGGCGGTTGAGTTGGCATCTCCGAGCACCGAGCAGGTCCGTAACATCGTCCTTGTAGGCCAGGATGGGGCAGGCAAGACCTCCTTTGCGGAGGCCATGCTCCATCTGTGCGGGAAGACCTCGCGTCTGGGGACGACGCACGACGGCAAGTCCAACCTCGACTACGACCCCGAGGAGGTCAAGCGCCAGTTCACGATCTCGACCTCCATGGCACCCATCCCCTACAAAGAGTTCAAGATAAACGTGCTCGACACCTCGGGCTCAGACGACTTCCTCGGCGACACCATCGCCGCCATGGAGGCCGCCGAGATGGCGCTCTTCGTCGTCGATGCGGTCGCCGGGCCACAGGTCAACACCACCAAGCTCTGGCAGGAGGCCGAACGCGAGCGCCTGTGCCGTGCCGTCTTCATCAACCATATCGACCGTGAGCACGCCGACTACGACACGGCCATCAAGGCCCTTGTCGCGCAGTACGGCCAGCGTATCGGCGCGGTGACCATCCCCATCGGGGTCGATGCCGACTTCAAGGGCGTCATCGACGTCATCCGCATGAGGGCCCGCTACCACGAGGACGGCAAGGAGCGCGTCGACGACATCCCCGCAGAGTACGCCGACGCGGCCTCCGGTGCCCGCGACAAGCTCTGCGACCTCGTCGCCGAGGCCGACGACGACCTGATGATGAAGTACCTCGACGGCGAGGAGCAGCTGACGCAGGAGGAGCTGGAGAGCCTGCTCGCCAAGGCCATCGCCCAAGAGATATTCATACCGGTGTTCGTCGGCTCGACCCTCGTGGAACAGGGCATCGAGGGCATCCTGGACGACATCGTGACCTACTTCCCCGCGCCCGACGCGCACGGGCCCATCCCCACGACCGACGGCGGCGAGGTGCACATTGACGAGTCCGGCGAGCCTGCCTGCTTCGTGTTCAAGACCCTCGCGGACGCCTTCGTCGGCCGCCTGAGCTTCGTGAAGGTCGTAAGCGGCGTGTTGGCGCCCGGCACGGAGATGCACAACGCCAGGACGAAGAAGAAGGACCGCATCGCGCACCTCTACGTGATGTGCGGCAAGGAGACCACGGAGGTGAAGTCGGCCAGGGCCGGCGACATCGTCGTCATCCCCAAGCTCGACGCGCGCACGGGCGACACGCTCTCTGCCTCGGGGGCGGTCGAGATAGCGCCGCTGCCCTTCCCCAAGCCCCTGTACCCGGTCGCCATCGAGGCGGCGAACCCGAAGGACGAGGACAAGCTCGGGGACTTCTTGGCAAAGTACGCCGAGACCGACCCCTGCGTCACGCTGCACCGCGAAGACCAGACCCACCAGACGATACTGACGACCCTCGGCGAGGGCGCGGTGGACCTCATCCTGTCCCGCATGAGGGAGCGCAACGGCATCGAGGCGAGGCTGCTCGAGGTGAAGGTGCCCTACCGCGAGACCATCCGAAAGAAGGCGGAGGCGCAGGGCCGCCACAAGAAGCAGACGGGCGGCGCAGGGCAGTTCGGCGACTGCTGGGTGCGGCTTGAGCCGAACCCTGGGGGCGGCTACGAGTTCCTCGACGAGGTCGTCGGAGGGCGCATCCCCCGGGGACTCATCCCTGCGGTCGACAAGGGCCTGCGCGACGCCATGGTGGAGGGGTTTCTCACCGACGACCCCTTCGTCGACGTGAAGGCCGCCGTCTACGACGGCTCGTACCATTCGGTCGACTCGAACGAGATGGCGTTCAGGCAGGCCGCGCGCCTCGCCTTCCGCAACGCCTGCGAGAAGGCGGACCCCTACCTCCTCGAACCGATGGCGAACCTCGAGGTCAGCGTCACCGACGAGTACGCCGGGACCATCATGGGCGACTTCTCGACGAGGCGCGGCCGCGTCGCCGGCATGGCGACCGACGAGAACGGCCGCACGGTCGTCAAGGCCCGCGTGCCCTACAAGGAGGTCGTCACCTACGCACGGGACCTGCGCTCCATGACGCGCGGCATCGGGTCGTACAGCATCGAGGTCGAGGGCTACGAGGAGGTTCCCGGCGACATCTCCAAGAAGCTCGTCGCCGAGTACCAAGCCCGCCGCGAGGAAGCAAGCAAATAGGGCCGTGGAGCCTGTCGTGAGCCCTGTCGCGAAGCCTGACCTGGATCCCGCCACACGAAGGACCCTGCTCGCCTTCCAGAAGGCCGAGGCGACCGACAGCGTCGTCTACCTGCGCATGGCGCGCACCGAGAGGCACGACTCCCATCGCCGCGTCCTCGAGCAGATAGCCCAGGAGGAACGCGAGCACTACGAGGTCTGGAAGAAGTACACCGGTGTCGAGATACCCGCGAACCGGCTGAAGGCCGCCGTCCTCACCGTGCTCATGCTCCTGCTCGGCTACACCTTCGTGCTGCGCATCATGGAGCGCGGCGAGGACCGCACCGCCGAGGCCTATGCCAGGCTCGATGCGGCCGTCCCCGAGATCGAGCTCATCATCGCCCACGAGCAGGAGCACGAGGAGAAGCTCGTCGAGATGCTGGACGAGGAGCGCCTCCAGTACGTCGGCGCCATCGTGCTCGGCCTCAACGACGCGCTGGTCGAGCTGACGGGGACCATAGCGGGGCTGACCTTCGCCCTCATGAACACGCGCGTGGTCGCACTGGCGGCGATCATCACCGGCATCGCAGCCACGCTCTCCATGGGCGCCTCGAACTACCTTGCGGAGAAGGCCGACCACAACCCGCACCCCCTCAAGGCGGCGCTCTACACAGGGGTCGCCTACCTCATAACGGTCGTCGTCCTGGTCCTCCCCTACCTCGTGCTCGACGAGCACCTGTACCTGCTCGCCTTCGCCATCATGATCGTCTCCTGCATCGTCGTCATCTTCGCGTTCAACTTCTACCTGTCCGTCGCGCAGCGCCTTCCCTTCTGGAGCCGCTTCGGCCATATGGCCGCCATCAGCCTCGGCGTGGCGGCGGTCTCCTTCGTCATCGGCCTCGCAGCCAAGGCCCTCCTCGGGGTGGACCTCGCGTAGGCGACGGTTGCCCTTTGGCTTTGCCCTTTGGCGCCCTTTTGCCGAACAGATGTTCGCAGTGTGGTAGAATGGGGCCATGCAGACGGACGGGACAGACTATGCGGGCATCGAGGGGATCCTCCCTTGGGACGGGCCTGCCATCCTGTTGCTGGACCTCGATGCCTTCTTCGCCTCCGTCGAGCAGCTCGACCATCCCGAGTGGCGCGGGAAGCCGGTCATCGTCGGAGGGGACCGGGAGCGGCGCGGCGTCGTCTCCACCTGCTCCTACGAGGCGCGGGCCTTCGGCGTGCGCTCGGCCATGCCCTCCGTCCGGGCGGCGCGCCTGTGCCCGGACGCCATCTGGACGCCGGGCAACTTCCCCCGCTACATCTCCCTGTCCCAGAAGGTCATGCGGATCATGCAGGACGTCTCCCCCCGCCTCCAGCAGGTGTCGATAGACGAGGCCTTCCTCGACATCTCACCGGGGAGGTTCGTGGGCGAGCACCCCGTGGTGCTCGCCAACCGCATACGGGAGCGGGTCGCCCAGCTGGGAATCACCTGCTCCATAGGGCTGGGGGTCTCAAAAAGCGTGGCGAAGGTCGCCTCGGACAGGGACAAGCCGAACGGCCTGACCGTCGTCTTCCCGGGGCGCGAGGCCGACTTCCTGGCTCCGCTGCCGGTACGGGCGATGTCCGGGGTCGGGCGGCAGGCGGAAAAACGCCTCAACGGGCTCGGCATCTATACCTTGGGCGAGATAGCGTCTGCCGACGAGCATATCCTCAACCAGGTCTTCGGCAAGAACGCGGCCATGATGCGCAACCGCTGCCTCGGCGTCAACGACTCGCCTGTGGTGACCGACGAGGAGGTCAAGTCGGTCTCGAACGAGATGACCTTCTCCAGCGACCTGACCGAGCGCATAGAGATAGAGCAGTCCGTCTCCATGCTCGCAGCGAAGGTCGCACGCAGGCTGCGCCACAAGGAGGTCGCAGGCTACACGGTGGGGCTCAAGGTGCGCTATGCGGACCTGGGAACGGCGCATGCGCAAAAGACGCTCGACGCCCCCGTCGATGACGAGAGCGAGTTCGCCCCCGTCCTGCTCGGCCTCATCGACCAGCTGTGGCAGCCGGGAATCCATCTGCGCCTCGTCGGCGTCTCCGTGTCCTCCTTCAGCAGGCGCGTCGAACAGCTCGACATCTTCGGCGGCCAAGGGGCGGCCCTTCCGCCCGGCAAGGGGCGCGACGGCCCGACATCCGGCCGCACGCGCGGACAGGCCGGCACCAGGCGCGGAAAGGGGCACAGGGCGCTCGTCGAGGCGACGGACAGGGTCAAGGACCGCTTCGGGGAGGCTGCGGTCGGCTACGGCCGCGAGCTGCGCTTCCGCGAGCGCGACACCGGGACCATCGCCCAGAAGAAGGACGACTACCGCGACCCGCTCGACCCTGCCTCACGGGGAGGGGACGACTGAGCGCCTATGCGCCTTCCCTGACGGGCGCGGCAGGCATAGCGGGGCGGCTGAGGAGCTTTTCTATGCGCTCGGAGTAGCAGAGGTCGGCGATGCCTGTCTCGGAGAGCCCGACAAAGGGAGCGTCGCTCCACAGGGACTCGAGGCGGTAGAACTCGCGCAGCTCAGGCTGGAAGACGTGCACCACGACGTCGCCGTAGTCGAGCAGCGCCCACGTGAGGTCGTCGAGGCCCTCACGCCCTTGGGGCTTGACCCCTGCCTCGACACGGAGCGCATCCTCTATCGCCTCGATGATGGCGTCCACCTGCCGCCTGTTCGCGCCGGTCGCAATCACGAAGTAGTCCGTGATGGGCAGCAGCCTGCGCATCTCCTGCACGACTATGTCCTCCGCCTTCTTCTCGGATGCCGCACGCGCCGCTAGCAAAGCCCGTTCCCTTGAATCCTGTCCTGCCGTCACAGAGGCTCCTGTTCCTGGTCGTCATGCTCTCTTCGGCCTGTAGCGGCCCTGTCTCTTACGGCCCCCACAGCTAGGGAGACGATGAGTGCTGCCTGTATGCCATCTGGCACGCAGGCAATCAATCGGCACTCCCTAGCCCCTGTTCCGTTCCCGTGCGATATACGCGTTCCAGACCTCCAGCGATGCGGGATGGATGAAGCGGTGACGACGGATCAGGTGCTCCATGGTCATCTCGAAGGACTTGAGGAACAGGGTCTCCAAGGGCACCTTTCCCACTATCGTCCGAAGCGGCGTGAGGTTTCCCTGCGAGCGCAGGGGCTCTATCATGTCCGCGATATAGATGATCATATCGAGGTCCGTCATGTCGGGGGCCGCCGAGGTGTGCCGGGCGATCGCCTGGATCACCCCGTCGTCCAGCTCGGGGAACTCCCGCCTGACCGCCTCCGCGCCTGTCTGGGCATGGAGCAGGGCCGCCATGTCCTCAAGGCGGGCGACCGTCCTGATGTCGAACTCGCGGGCGCGCTCCATGAGCTGGGCATCGGTGAGGCTCTTGTCCCAGTCGTGCAGCAGCCCTGCGATGCGGGCACGCTCGATGTCCGTGCCGTACTGCTCTGCCATGGACGCCGCCGTCTCGGCCACGCCGATGGAATGGAGCAGGCGGTACTCGGTCAGGCGCCCTTCGAGCGCGACGCGTGCGCGCTCATATGTCTCGTCGTTGGCGGTCGTTGCGCTTCCTTATCCCTGATAGAGGCCTTGCTCCCTGATGTACGCATGCACGGCATCGGGCACAAGGTGCCGTATGCTGCATCCCCGCCCCACCGACGCACGCAGGCCGCTCGACGAGACGTCGATGAGCTTGGATTCGATGGGCCGTATATCGAAACACCTTCCATTATGCCGCAAACGGCGCTCAAGGTCTGCCGTGATTGCACGTTTTGCGCTCAAAACCGTCACCGCGTCGGCAATCTCCGGGGCGTCCCTCCACGTGTCGAGCTCGGCGGCGACGTCCAGGCCGACGATGAGGAAGAGCCTGACACGGGCCCCGTAGCGCGCCCGGACGGCGCGGAGGGTGTCCACGGTGTAGGTCGGGCCTTCCCGCTCGAGCTCCAGGCTGCTGACGTCGAAGTGCGCCTCGCCTGCGACTGCGGCCCGGAGCATGGCGAGGCGGTCTTTCGCGGACGCCCGGACGGGCCCGGCCTTCCCGACCGGGCGCCCTGCCGGCATGAACAGGACCCCGTCCAAGGAAAACTGCTCGCACGCGCAGGCGGCGATGTGCAGGTGCCCTCTATGCACGGGGTCGAAGGTGCCGCCGAAGAGGCCCAGACGGAAGGGCAAGTCAGGCTCTGCCCTCGCGACCAAGGGGTCGAACCGCATGGAGAGGGGCACCTGGGGGCCTTGCGGGGCCTGGGAATCCCGGTGACACTGCGGAGCCTGTGAGGCCTGCGGGCTCTGGGGGCTCAACGTATCTGCCCGTCCCCCTCCAGTATGAACTTCGTCGAGGTCAGGGCCTCAAGGCCCATGGGGCCGCGCGCATGGAGCTTCTGGGTCGAGATGCCGATCTCGGCGCCGAGCCCGAACTCGCCGCCGTCGGTGAAGCGCGTCGATGCGTTCGCATACACCGCCGCCGAATCGACCTCCGAAATGAAGCGCGACACCGCTCCGTAGTCGCGGCTCAGGATGGAGTCCGAATGGTGGGTGCCGTAGGCGTTGATGTGGGCTATGGCCTCGTCGAGCCCGCCGACGCATGCGAGCGAGACCTCGAGCGCAAGGTACTCGGTGCCCCAGTCCTCCTCGACCGCCGCGACCACCCTGTCCGAGACGGCCTCCCCGAGCCCCTGCGCCAAGGCAAGCGCGCGCGCGTCTGCGTGGACGGTCACGCCGGCGGCGGTGAGGGCGACGAGCAAGGGCGGCACGAAGCGCTCCGCCGCCGCCGCATCGACGAGGATCGACTCGACGGCGTTGCAGACGCCCGGACGCTGGGTCTTGGCATTGAGGGCGATGGGGACGACGATCGCAGGGTCGGCCGCCTCGTGGACGTACAGGTGGCAGTTCCCCTCCCCCGTCTCGATGACCGGCACCTTCGCGCTCTCGACCGTCGTGCGGATGAGCGAGGCCGAGCCCCGGGGGATGAGGACGTCGATGAGGCCGTGCAGGCCCATCAGCTCGGTCGTCGCCGAGCGGTCGGTGGTCTCGATGGACTGGAGCCAGAACGCAGGGAGGCCCGCCTCCGTCCCCGCGTCGCAGAGCACGGAGGAAAGCGAGAGGTTCGAGCGGTGCGCCAGGGAGCCGCCGCGCAGCAGGCAGGCGTTGGCGGTCTTGAGCGTGAGCCCTGCGGCGTCGGCGGTCACGTTCGGGCGCGCCTCGTAGATCATGGCGACCACGCCCAAGGGGACGCGGACGCGCCGGAGGCGGATGCCGTTGTAGAGCGTGCGGCCCTCGGTGACGACCCCCACGGGGTCGCTCTGGGCCGCGAGCACGCGCAGGGCGGCGGCGATGTCGGCGATGCGGGGCTCGGTGAGCAGCAGGCGGTCTATCAGCGGCTCCTCGGTGCCCTTCGCACGTGCGTCATCGACGTCCAGGGCGTTCTCCGCAAGCAGGTAGGCGCTGTGCGCCTCGAGCGCGTCGGCCATGGCCGCAAGCGCCCGGTTGCGCATCGCGGCGTCGCATCCGGCGAGCACACGCGCCGCAGCACGCGCCCGCTGCGCCTTCTCAAGGACCTCGCTCATGATGCCGCCTCCTCCTCCGCCCGGTGCCGTGTGTGGGTATCCGCATACAGTACCTGCACAGTATAGCTAAAACACCACCATCTGGTCACGGTGTATGACGGCCGTGTTCGCCAGATGCGCCAGGTGCGCGTCGTCGGCGAGCTCGCTGCTGTTGCGTGCGGCAGCAAGCTCCGCCTCTTCGGAGGAGTAGTCCGAGATGCCCCGTCCGACGAGGAAGCCGTCGAGCGTCCGTATCTCCACCGCCTGCCCCGCCGAGAAGGTGCCCTCGACGCGCTGCACGCCGACGGGAAGCAGGGACCCCCCTCGCCTGCGCAGCGCACAGGCGGCGCCCTCGTCGATGAGGACGATGCCCTTGACGCTGCCGCTGAGGGCAAGCCAAAGCCTGCGTGCCGACGCCTGGCGCCTGCCGTCAGACTGCGAGAAACGCGTGCCGACGCGCTTGCCGCGCACCACGTCCGCAAGGACGCCGGGGGCATGCCCCTCGCAGACGACCAGCGGGATGGCGGCGGCCATCAGCATGCGCGCCGCCTCGAGCTTCGTCACCATCCCGCCGCTCCCGCGCGAGCTCCCTGCCTCGCCGGCAGAGTCGAGTATCTCCTTGGTGAACGAGCCGACGGTCTGGAGCAGCTCGGCATCCTCGTCAAGGCGGGGGTCGGCGGTGTACAGGCCCTCGATGTCGCTCAGGATGACGGCGAGGTCCGCCTTGACGAGGATGGCCACCTGGGCGGCGAGCGTGTCGTTGTCGCCGAAGCGTATCTCCTCGACGGCAACGGTGTCGTTCTCGTTGATGAGGGGCACGATGCCGAGCTCCAACAGCTTCTCGACGGTGTCGCGCGCATGGAGGTAGGTCGTCCGGTTCTCTATCTCGAAACGGGTGAGCAGTATCTGCGCGACCTTCGTCCCCTTCGTCCCGAAGGCGCGGGCATAGGCCTGCGACAGCTCCAGCTGCCCGACGGCGGCGGCGGCCTGGAGGACGGGTATGTGCTCGGGGCGCTGCGCAGGCATGCCGAGCGCCTCCAGGCCTGCGGCTATGGCCGCCGAGGTCACGATGACGACCTCGCGGCCCTGTGCGCGCAGCTCCTGCACCTGGCCTGCAAGGCCCTCGATATAGGCCGTATCGAGCTTGCCGTCCGCATCGGTCAGGGTCGATGAGCCGACCTTGACGACGATGCGCCTCGGCTCGGCGTCCTCGGCCGCGCCCTTGTCCCGCATCCCGCTCCTTGCGGCCGCGCCCTTATCCCTCATCCCACGCTCCCTCCTCCAAAGGGCGCCGCCCCTCCTTTGGGAACGCTCCCTCGTCCATGGCCCCCGCGAACGCGAAGGCCCTGTTCAGTATCCGCACCTCGTCGCCGTTTCGTGCGCCTGCCTGCGACAGGGCCTTCTCGACGCCCATCTTCTCGAGGCGGCGCTGCAGGTAGGCGATGGCCTCCTCGTTCTCCCACTCGGTCTGCACGACCATGCGCTCGACCGCCTTGCCCTCGACGGAGAACACGTGCCCGCCGAGGCAGCGGACCGAGAAGCGCTGGTCGCGCTCCTTGCGTTGACGCTCCCATATCTGGTCGTAGCGCGGTGCGGCCTGTGCGCTTGCGGCGCTGCGCAGCTCGAAGACCTTCTGGGCCGTCGCGGCCGTCAGCGCGTCGATGCCGGCCCCTGTCACCGCCGACACGCAGAACACCGGCGTCTCGACAAGCCGCTCGTCGAAGGCGTTGCCGCCGACCGCATCGAGCGCCCGTTCGTCGAGCCAGCCCTTCACGCGCCGTGCGACGTCGTCCGTGCCCTCCACGTCCGTCTTGTTGACGACGACGATCTGCGGGCGTGCCGCCAGCCCCTCGGCATACCGTGCCAGCTCGTCGTTCACCGTGCGGCAGTCCTCGACGGGGTCACGGCCCTCCCAGCCGCCGGTCGCGTCTATGACGTGCAGTATCAATGCCGTGCGCTCGATGTGCCTGAGGAACTCGTGGCCGAGCCCCTTGCCCTCGGCAGCCCCCTCGATGAGGCCCGGCACGTCCGCCACGACGAAGCCGTGCTCCCCGCTTCGCACCATGCCGAGGTTGGGGACGAGCGTCGTGAAGGGATAGTCGGCGATCTTGGGGCGTGCGGCGCTCATGCGCGCGATGAGGGAGGACTTGCCGACGGAGGGCATCCCGACGAGCGCCGCGTCCGCCATGAGCTTCATCTCGAGCTCTATCCACCGCCCCTCGGCAGGCTCGCCGAGCTCCGCGAAGGCGGGGGCGCGTCGCGTGGAGGTGACGAAATGTATGTTCCCCTTGCCCCCATGGCCCCCATGCGCCACGACCGCGCGCTCGCCCTCATGGGTGAGGTCGGCAATGAGGGGCCCCGCCTCCTTGGCGCCCTCGTCGTACTCGCGCACCTGGGTGCCGACAGGAACCCTGAGCACGAGCTCTGCGCCGTTTGCACCATGCATGCGCGAGCCCTTGCCGTGGGTTCCCCGGTCGGCCTTGAAATGATGCTTGAAGCGGTAGTCTATGAGCGACGAGACGCCTTGGCTCGCTTGCAGGACAACGTCGCCGCCATGGCCGCCGTCGCCGCCGTCGGGCCCTCCCTTGGGAACATACGCCTCGCGCCGAAACGACATGCAGCCTGCGCCTCCGTCGCCGGCCCTGACATGGATATGTACCTGATCGATGAACATCGTCGCCGGTCCTCCTGGTGCCCTGAAAAAGGAAGCCCTCCGTCATGCTCCCGCACGACAGAGGGCCACTCTCCCATTCGGTTCTGCGGTGAAAGGAGCCGTCAGGCCCGCTCCAGCCGAACGTGCACCTTGCGCTTGTCGCCCCTGGTGAACTCGAGGTAGCCGTCCTTGAGTGCAAAGAGCGTGTCGTCGCTGCCGCGCCCCACGTTCTCGCCGGGGTGGATGTGCGTCCCTCTTTGGCGGACGATGATGTTGCCCGGCGAGACCCGCTCGCCCGCGAACATCTTGACGCCCAGGCGCTTCGCCCTGGAGTCACGTCCGTTCCTTGAGGAGCCGAGACCCTTCTTGTGTGCCATCTTACCTACTCCCTATCTGAGCTTCTGGGCTTCCGGTCCTTGCGTGGAAAGGCCGCTACTCGACCTTTGCGCCTGCGGTGCCTTCTGCGTCCTTTGCGGCCTTTTGAGGAGCCGTCTTCTTGACGGCGGGCTTCTTCGCAGGGGCCGCCGTGTCCTCGGCAGGCTTCTTAGATGCGGCCGTTTTCTTCGCGGCGGGCTTCTCGGCATCCTGCTTCTTGGGAGCGGCCGTCTTCTTGGCGGCGGGCTCCTTCGGGGCAGCCTTCTTGGCGGCGGGCCTCTTCTCGTCGCCCGATGCGGCCTTGTCGGCCTTCTTCGTCGCAACGGCCTTCTTCGCGGCAGGCTTCTCCTCCGCAGGCTTCTTCGGGGCAGGGGCGGAAGGCTCGGTGGCCTTCTTCGCGGCAGGCTTCCCGGCAGTCGTCGCCGTGTCCTTCGCGGGCCCTTCGGACTTCGCCGCCTTGTCGGCCTTCGCAGGCTTCGCGGCGGCGGCAGGCTTCTTCTTCGGCGCATCGCCCGTAGGGGAGATGCCCTGCACGAGCAGGCGTGTCAGATCCTGCCGATGCCCGCGCAGGCGCTTGTAGCCCTTGCGCTTCTTGAGCTTGAACACCAGCGCCTTGTCGCCCTTGATATGGTCGAGGACCTCGGCAAAGACCTTCGCCTTGGCAAGCCCGTCGGCATCGTGCGTCACCTTCGAGCCGTCGGCCAGGAAGAGCACGTCCATCTCGATGGTCCCGCCCGGCTCGACATCGAGCCTCTCGACCTCGATGACGTCGCCATCCGCGACCCTGTACTGCTTTCCACCTGTTGTAACGACTGCGTACATCGATCGTACCCTTCGATTCCTTGTTTCAGGTCATAAAAACGCGCAAGAGGATACTTTACCAGTGCCTGAGGCCCCCGTCAATCCATCGACGCACGCGGCACCCACGCGGCACCCACGGCACCCACGGGGACCACGGTTACTCACACCCACTGTCATCCCGAGCCTGCCGAGGGATCCTTGGGTTCGAGCGCCCGGAGAACAGTCCGACAGGCCCGCGGGACGCGAAGCAGCCGACCGCAGGTCGCAGGACCCTTTGACTGCGGTCGACCGCTTGCGCGGTCGAGGATCCCTCGGCAGGCTCGGGATGACAGTGGGGGTGTGATCTGTAACGGACACCTCGCTGCGTCGGACGTCCCGTCCCGGCTGACGATGACAAGGGGCGACGAATCGTATACCATGTAATCCGAGGTCTTGGCGACGGGACGCCATGGGCACGCGTATGGAGGGTGAGGACACATGACGACTACGACATTCTCGCGTAAACTGCTGGCGCTGCTGCTGGCGCTGCTGCTGGCGCTCGGCACCGTCGGTGCGACGGCGTGTTCGAGCGGGCAACCGGGCGCACAGGACGCCGCCCCTGCGGGCGGTGCCCCTGCGGACACAGCCCCTGCGGCGACGTCGGACGCGACAGGCACGTCCGAGGGCGTGCAGACGGCCTACGTCACCTATGAGGAGATGCTCGCGCGGGCATCCGCGCTCTCGGACATCGACTACGCGCTCGCGTTCGAGCTGGATGGCACGAGCGAGACCTATGCCCTCACCGAGGAGGTGAGCTTCAGCGCCGAGCCGGGCGCGGAGAGCTTCATCGACGCGCGCCTTGCGGACATCGGGAGCATCGAGCTCAACGGCACGGAACTCGACCCCGCAGCGGTCTACGACAAGGAGCACGGGCGCATCCTGCTCACGGGCCTTGAGGCCGCCAATACGCTGCGCCTCACCGCCACGAACGGCTACTCCGTATCCGGCGTCGGCATCATGCGCGAGGCCCCTCCCGAGGACGAGGGCCAGACCTTCATCTACACGCAGCACGAGTCTGCCTACGCCCAGAGCGTCTTCGCGTGCTTCGACCAGCCCAACCTCAAGGCGCACTTCACCCTCAGCGTGGACGCGCCGAAGCAGTGGACGGTCGTCACCGCCACCGATCCGGTCGGTGAGCCCACGGAGAACGGCGACACGAGGCACTGGGAGTTCGCGCCCTCGCCGCTCATGAGCACCTACCTCAGCTCCCTCATAGCGGGCGACTACGTCCAGGTCACGTCCACCTACGAGGCCTCGGACGGTCGCCAGGTGCCCCTCGGCTTCTATGCGCGCCCCTCCGTGGCCGAGGGGGCGGACTTCGACGCGTGGTTCGACCTCACCAAGGCCGGGATCGCGTACTACGAGCAGGCGTTCGGCACGGAGTTCCCCTACGAGAAGTACGACCAGATCTACGTGCCGAACTTCCTCTGGGGCGGCATGGAGAACGTCGGTGCCGTCACGCTCCATGAGGTGTATGCCGACTCGCTCTTCGAGCGCATGTATAACGACATCACCATCCTGCACGAACTTGCGCACCAGTGGTTCGGCAACCTTGTGACCATGGAATGGTGGAACGACCTGTGGCTCAACGAGTCCTTTGCCGAGTTCATCTCGCTTAGGGCCGTCGCGGCCCTTACGGGCAACGACGACTACCTCATCTACGGGCAGGACCTGACGCGGCTTGCCGCCGTTGACCAGGACCAGGGCCCCGCGACCCATGCCATCGCGTCCGACTCGGACATCACCATCGAGCAGTCGGATGCCAACGTGGACAACATCACCTATGCCAAGGGGAGCATGGCGCTCACGCAGCTCCATGCGCTCGTGGGCGAGGAGAGCTTCAGGAGCGGCATCCACGACTACTTCGCACAGCATGCGGAGGGCAACGCCAGGCTCAGCGACTTCATCGCCGCCTTCCAGCCCTATGCGGACATAGACATGGCGGGCTGGTCCGAGGAGTGGCTCACCGCCACCGGCGTCAACACGCTCGCCCCCGTGGTGGAGACGGACGAGCAGGGCCGCATCGAGCGGCTTGTGGTGACCCAGGCCGCAGAGGAGTACACGGGCGGCGCCAACACGCCGCTTTTGCGCACGCACAAGCTGGAGATAGGCTTCTACGACCTGGTGGGCGAGGGCGGTGCCGAGCGGCTCGTGCTGCGTGACGCGCACGAGGTGCTCGTCTCGGGTGACGAGACCGAGGTGCCCGCCGTAGCCGGCGCCGAGCGCCCCGACCTCATCCTTATAGACCATGCGGGCGCGGACTACTCCAAGGTCGTCTTCGACGAGGTGAGCCTTGCGACGCTCGAGCAGCACATCGGGGCGCTGGACGATCCCTTCGTAAGGACCCTCGCCGTCTTTGACCTGATGCAGATGACGCGCGACCTCAAATACCCTGCCTCGCGCACCCTTGGCGTCATTGCAGACGTCCTTGCGGCCACGCGCTCCCCTTACGAGATCGCAGTGCTCAGCGACAAGTCGCTCGACGGTGCGGCCATGGGCGCAGACCTGTACTCGCTGACGGCCGACGAGAACCTCGGGCGCAGCACCGGCGCCGTCGCCGATGCGATAGTGGACGCCTTGAATGCGGGGGTCTTCGACGCATGGGGCGAGGACACCATCATGCCCGTCCTGGTATGTGCGCTCCGTTCCGATTCCGAGAAGAGCATCGCGTTCCTGCGCGAGGTCATGGCTGGCACCACCGTGTGGCGCGCGCCCTACATCCGCTTCGGTGCGCTCAACACGCTCATTGCGGCGGGCCAGGCCGGTGCGGAGGACATCGACGCGCTGATTGCGGAGCTGGGCGCGGACGAGCCCGAGATCGTGACTCTCAGCGAGCGCTCCAGGCTGCGCTTCCCCACCACCGAGGTCAGGCGCTCCCTGCTCGATACCTACTTCTCCGGCAAGGAGATGAGCTTTGCAGAGGCGGACGCGACCTGGTACTTCTACAACCCGTATGTGCGTTACCCCGATGCCAGCGAGGTGTATGCGGGCTTGGACGAGGTCTACTTCGAGCGCCTGCAGTCCGTCATCGAGAACAACAGCAACGCGATCTCCACCACGCTCGTTCAGAACTTCTACCCCTTCGGCCTGGCCGGCCAGGCAACCGTCGATCGCACCGATGCCTGGATGGCGGCCCACCCCGACATAGAGCCGACCCTCCTCACGCACCTTGAGCGCATCGTGAAGAACCAGAAGAACGCCCTGCTCGCCCGCGAGCTCGACGCCCAGTACGCCAGCTAGGAGAAAAGGAGCGGGAACTATGACTGACACAGAGAAGGTGGCAAGGATCAAGGCTCTCATCGAGGAGGTCAAGCAGCTCTCGAAGGAGCTCACGGAGGAGGAGCTCGAGCAGGTGGCAGGCGGCCTGCCGTTCGAACTCAATGCCCCCGTGGTGTATCTCGAAGATGGCACCGTAAAAGACAGCAGATTGCCGCTTGAAGCCATATTGTGACAAGCTACATCCTGAACAAGGGCTATGCGCTGAGGGGCTGGCAGAGGCTCCCCTTCGCGCTGTTCACCCCAAGCTACGGCGTGTCATTCTTGGATGCCGATGCCTTCGAGGCCCTGAGCTGCTGCGACGGCGAGATAGGCATGGAGCACATCCCCGAACGGCTGCACCCCACCGTCGAGAAGCTTGCTGGGAGCGGGATCGTCAGCGAGTGCGCCCCGGGCAGCAGGCTGGACGCATGGCAGAGATACCGCCGCTTCGACTCCCGCTTCATGCGCACGGCCCACTGGTCGATCACGGGGCACTGCAACTACCGCTGCCGCCACTGCTACATGTCGGCACCGGACGCCAAGTACGGCCAGCTCTCCACGGAGAAGTGCCTGAGCATAGCCGACGAGATAGCGGGCTGCGGCATCCGCGAGGTCTCGATCACCGGGGGCGAGCCACTGGTCAGGAAGGACTTCTGGCAGATCATCGACCGTCTGCTCGCCTACCGCATCCGCATCACGACCGTCTACTCCAACGGCAAGCTCGTCACGCCGGAGCTGCTCGACGGCTTCGATGCGCGCGGCATCCGCCCGGAGTTCAACATGAGCTTCGACGGCGTGGGCTTCCACGACTGGCTGCGCGGCGTCGAGGGTGCGGAGCGGGAGGTGAACCGTGCGCTCGCGCTCTGCCATGAGCGCGGCTTCCCGTTGGGGGCGGAGCTCACCTTGCACCAGCGCAACAAGGGCACGCTGCGCGAGAGCATCAACCACCTCGCGGGGCTCGGCGTCGCCCACATCAAGACGAACCCTGCGGGCAAGACGGGCGCCTGGGCGCAGAACGCGGGCGACGACGACCTGTCCCTCGAGGAGACGCTCGAGGCCTATCTCGACTACATCCCGCACTACTACGAGGACGGCCAGCCGATGAACGTCATGCTCGGCGGGGCCTTCTACGCGAGGAGGGGCGACCCTGCGTTTCAGATACCCGCGCAGAAGTCCTGCGGGGGCGACGAGACGGCCCTTATGGCCCAGTGCGTATGCGGCCACGCGCGTCAGGTCATGTATATCGCCGCCGACGGCAAGGTGCTTCCCTGCATGGCGCTTTCCGGTATGGACATACAACAGGACTTCCCGGGACTCGAGGACATGAGCCTCGCGCAGTGCCTGAGCGACTCGTACTACATGGGCTTCATCGACACGCGCCTCAAGGACTACCTTGCGCACAACGAGCGCTGTCAAACGTGCGAGCAGCGCCTCGTCTGCGGCGCCGGCTGCCGCGCCTCTGCGCTGGTGGACCACCCCGACGACCTCATGGCGCCCGACGAGGGCTTCTGCCTGATACTTCGCGGCGGCTTTGCCGAGCGGATATATGAGACTGCGACAGCGGCGGGAGGTATTGATGCGGCGTCAGTGAAGCGCGACGAAGGAGCGAGCAAAAGGAGGCAAAAAGAGGATGGGTCACCCGACCCGTCCTCCCATCGGTTGATTTCAAAAGAAAAGGAGGCATCACCATGACAGACACAGAGAAGGCCGAGAAGGTCGAAGCCCTCGCCGAGGAGGTCGAGAAGCTTTCGGAGGAGCTCTCGGAAGACGAGCTTGAACAGGTCGCGGGCGGTGCCGCGTGCAACTGCACAGGGAGCGGCTACGGCGGCGCGACCGACAAGGGCGGCCGATGCACCTGCTCCGCCCTTGGCGCAGGCACCACAGTCGCCGATTCATCGGATCCAGACCACCTGCGTTGCGCCTGCTCAGGGAGCGGGTCCGGGGGCGAAACTGCCGGCCCTGGGTGCGCCCTCCCCGGTATGATTGCCGCTGCTGGCGGCAACGCGGGTTCCGGCGGTGGCGGCGGCACCGCGTGCACCATGCTTTCTATTTTGTGAAATCCCTCGGATGCTTCTTCTTGGACCATGTGAAGTTGTGAGCGGTGCTCACGGGTGAGCTTGATGATGATCTCGGTCTTCAGGGGTCGAAAGATATGAGAGAAAGGAATGTCATGACAGACACAGAGAAGGTGGAGAAGGTCGAAGCCCTCGCCGAGGAGGTCGAGGAGCTTTCGGAGGAGCTCTCGGAAGACGAGCTTGAACAGGTCGCGGGCGGCGGTGCGTGCGACTGCGCGGCGAGCGGTTATGGCAGCGCGACCGATCAGGGCGGCGAGTGTTTTTGTGCTGCCTTTGGCGCGGGCACCACAAGCCCAGGGTCTTTATCGAATCCGGGCAATCTGCGCTGTGCCTGCAGCAGCGGCGGGTTTGGAGCTGACGGGGCCGACGGTGCCGGCACGTGCGGTTCCGCCGGCGGCGGCGGCGGCGGCGGCGAGCTCAGCCCTGTTTGCGGCTGTTCAATGCTAGGTGCGGGGAAATAATAACGATTTCCTCTGTCGTCAGACATAATACGCCGAGCGGATACGCGAGGCGGCGGCGGGCGTCAGTGCCGCAGGCTCCGGGTGATCTCTTGGGATTGCCCGGGGCAGGGCGGAACAGCAGTACAGGTTTCAATCGATCAACTGCAAGGAGGGAACCAGCATGACGGACACACAGAAGGTAGAGAAGGCCAAGGCGCTCATGGGAGAAATCGAGGAGCTCTCAGCGGAGCTCTCGGAAGACGAGCTTGAGCAGGTCGCGGGCGGCGGCGTCTGCGTCTGCCCTGCGATTGGAGGTGGAGAAGGGAACGGCCGGGGTGATCACGCGTGTGCATGCGTGTTTTCTGGCAGCGGGCGCTCCGACGCCGACAAAAGCAGCATGTATCCACGATGTGCCTGTGCCGGTGCCGGCTGGGGAATAGATAAGTGCTAGGGAAGCACCGATTAATTCATTGCGCACCATCTCACGCCTGATCTGCCCCAGCTCTGCCCGTGAGCACAACGCCATTACCGCAAGTAGTGGCGTTGCGCCCCCGAACAGACCTGGGGCAGATCAGGCGCAATCTGGCGCACAAGCAATTAATCGGCACTTCCCTAGGAGGCACCGATTGACTGTAGGCAAAAAGGAGGAACCGTCTTGACGGACACACAGAAGGTAGAGAAGGTCAAGGCGCTCATGGGAGAAATCGAGGAGCTCTCAGCGGAGCTCTCGGAAGACGAACTTGAGCAGGTTGCGGGCGGCGGCGTCTGTATCTGTGCCTTAGGCGGGGATGGACAGGGAAACGACCATGGCAGTAAGCTGTGTTCCTGTGAAACAGGTGGCGAGGGCACGAATGACGAGGGAATACGATGCGGCTGCCACGCCTACGGCTTCGGAGCAGACCTTGACCCTTACAGTGGGATTGGCCCGGCTTCCATCGAAAGGTAGGCGTCCCATTTTTGCATTGACAGGAGCAAGGAGACATGGCTGAGACGAAACGGGAGCTGTTCAGCGAGGAGGCCATCGAACGGGTGCTCTCGCCGGAGAGGCTCGACGGTTATCTGAGGGTGGTGCGGCCCAGCGCCTGGATTGCGGTGGCCGCGCTCGTGGTGTTCGTGGCGGGTGCCCTGATCTGGGGATTCACGGGCAGCTTCTCCCAGACCCTCTCCGCCACGGGGCTTGTCCATGAGGACGGAAGCGTCGTGAGCTACATACCGGTCGAGCAGATGCCGTCCACGCCGCTTGTCGGCTGCGATGCGCGCGTGGCCATGCCCGACGGCACGGTTCTCGAGGGCACCGTCGCCGAGGTCGGCGCCCGTCCGCTCTCGCAGGAGGAGGTCGCCGACGAGCAGGCCGACGCGTGGATGGCCTACCTTCTGGCCACGAGCCCCTTCGGGTACCGCGTGACGATAGACGCTGCCCCTGGGGGTGTCGCGGCCGACGGCGCCCCGACAGGAACCGGCGATACCGTCGCGGAGGTCACCATCGTCACACGCGAGGAAAAGCTCATCTCGTTCTTGCTCAACTGACTGCGCAGAACCTTCGATGTGAGATTCCATGACGACCGGACAAGACAACGAGAACGCACAACAGAAGATGCGGCCGACGCGCGCAAAGGCAAGGCGCATAAAGGTTCCCGTGATCCTCCAGATGGAGGCCGCCGAGTGCGGGGCCGCCTCCCTCGACATGGTGCTCGCGCACTACCGCAAGTGGATCCCCCTCGAAAAGCTGCGCGAGGACTGCGGCGTCTCGCGGGACGGCAGCACCGCCCGCAACATCCTCAAGGCCGCGCGCAACCATGGGCTCGAGGCCAAGGGCTTCAAGTACGAGGCGGAGGAGCTTGCGGCGAAGACGTCCTTTCCCTGCATCCTCTTCTGGAACTTCAGCCACTTCGTCGTCTTGGAGGGCTTCAAGCGAGGCGGCGCGACAGCCTGCATCAGCGACCCGGCACGGGGCCGTTACGACCTGGAGTTCGAGAAGTTCAAGCACTCCTATTCCGGGATATGCATCACACTGAGCCCCGGGCCCGACTTCAGGCCCGAAGGCAAGCCGCGCAGCGTGCTGGGCTTTGTGCGGGAGCGCCTGACAGGCTCCTTCTCAGCCTTGGTGCTGCTTGCGCTCATGAGCGCGCTCATCGCGGTCGGCGGCATCGTCCAGCCGTCGTTCATGCGCGTCTTCACCGACCGGATACTTGCGCAGGCGGACCAGGCCTGGCTCATGCCCTTCCTGGGCGTGTTCGCCGCCTTCGGGGCGTTCATGTTCATCGCGCTCGCCCTCAACCAGTTCTACCTGTTCAAGGTGGCGGGCAGGCTGGCCATATCCTCGAACGCGGGCTTCATCTGGCATGTGCTGAGGCTGCCCATGCGCTTCTTCTCCCAGAGGCTCGCGGGGGACATCGCCCTCAGGCAGGCGTCGAACGACGCGATAGCGGCGACCTTCGTCATGCGGGTCGCCCCCGTGCTCATAAACGCGGCGCTCCTTGTCATCTACCTGACCGTCATGATGCGCTACAACGTCCTGCTCGCCTGCATCGCCTGTGCGGCGACGCTCCTGAACGTGGCGCTCGCGTATGTCATCTCAAAGAGGCGGGTGGACATATCACGGGTCCAGGTGCGCAACCAGAGCATGCTCCAGGGGATGACGCTGACCGGCATCTCCATGATGGAGACCATCAAGTCCGTGGGCGCAGAGAACGGGTTCTTCGCGAAGTGGGCCGGCCTGTACGCCTTGTATACCGAGTCGGCCACCAAGACCGCCGCCCTCAACTTCTCGCTCGGCTCGCTGCCCGGCCTCGTGCAGAGCCTTCTCAACCTCCTGATTCTGATGCTGGGCGTGGCGCTCATCATGGCAGGGCAGTTCACCGCCGGCATGCTGCTCGCCTTCCAGTCGTTCGTGCAGGCCTTCCTCAACCCTGTGAACAGCCTCATAACCACAGGGCAGGGCATCCAGGAGATGCGGGTGTCGATGGAGCGCATCGAGGACGTCATGCACTACGAGGCGGACGTCGATGCAGCCAACGCCGACTTCGAAGATGACACGCGCCTCGAGAAGCTGCGCGGAGAGATCCGCATGGAAGGGGTCACCTTCGGCTACTCGCCTCTGGCCGAGCCGCTCATCCAAGACTTCGACATGAGGCTTGCGCCCGGCTCCAAGGTCGCCTTCGTGGGGGCGTCGGGCTGCGGGAAGTCCACGCTGGCGAAGCTGATCTCCGGCCTGTACGACCCGTGGAGCGGCAGCATCACCTACGACGGCAAGGCGCGCTCGGAGATTCCCCGGGTCGCCTTCACCTCCTCGATCGCCGTGGTCGACCAGGACATCATCATGTTCGAGGACAGCGTCTCCGAGAACATCAAGATGTGGGACAAGAGCATCGAGGACTTCGAGGTCATCCTCGCGGCGCGTGACGCCGCGATACACGAGGAGATCGTGCGGCGCCCACGGGGCTACAACGACACGGTCTCCGAGGGCGGCAAGAACTTCTCGGGCGGGCAGCGCCAAAGGATAGAGATCGCGTGCGCGCTGGCCCAGGACCCCACCCTGCTCATCTTGGACGAGGCGACGAGCGCCTTGGACGCGAAGACGGAATACGAGGTCATCCGCTCCATACGGGAGCGCGGCATCACCTGCGTGATCGTGGCGCACCGCCTCTCGACGATACGCGACGCCGACGAGATCATCGTGTTGGACCAGGGCCGCGTGCAGGAACGCGGCACACACGCGGAGCTCTTTGCCGCCGGAGGGCTCTACACGAAGCTGATCTCGATGGAGTGACCCACATGGTGCAATTTCAGGAAAAACAGATCCGCGACCGGGTTGCCTTCGACGACGCGCAGCTCACCAATGCCACCCTTGACCTCGCGGCGGTCCTCATGGGGGAGAAGGTCGCCTCCGAGTACGTGTCGAGCGAGCAGACAAGGACGCGCAGCGCGGTCGATGAGATATGCCGCTTCTACGGCATCGCCCGCGACGCGGGCGACGACTTCGACACGGAGGGCGACGACTGGCTCGAGCGCCTGCTCAGGCCGTCCGGCGTCATGTGGCGCCATGTGTCGCTTGAGGGCGCGTGGTGGAAGAACGCGAGTGAGGCGATGCTGTGCAAGACCAAGGCGGGAGGCTATGTGGCGCTCGTCCCCACGTTGAGCGGCTACCGCTTCTTCGATTACGGGCGTCGACAGAAGGTGAGGATGAACGCCCGGGCCGCAGAGGCGCTCGAAGGGGACGCGATCTGCTTCTACCGGCCGCTCCCCAACGACGCGACCGACTTGCGCGGCATTGTCAGGTTCCTGTTCGAGCGCACCGAGAAGGCTGACTTCTCCCTGGTGCTGCTCGCGACCGTCGCCGTGGCGCTCGTGGGGCTTGCCCTGCCCTGGGCGAACGAGTTCATCTTCTCGCACGTGATCCCCTCGGGGCGGCTCTCGGAGCTGGGGGCGATTGCCGCTTTGCTGGTGGGGGTCTCGCTCTCGACGATCCTCTTCGGCATCCTGAAAAGCCTCGCGGAGACGCGCATCGCCACCAAGCTGCAGATAGTCATGGAGAGCGCCGTCTTCGGCAAGCTCATCAACATGCCGCCGGTCTTCTTCAAGGGCTTCAGCGCAGGCGACCTGTCGAACCGGATGAACAACCTGAGCTCGGTCGCGTCCCTCGTCGTCTCCGTCGCCTTCACGACGTCGTTCGCCTCGATATTCTCCGTGGTCTATGTGGCGCAGATCTTCTCCATAGCGCCAAGCCTTGCGCTGCCCGCCATCGTCGCCATAGCCTTGCAGGTCGCGGTGGGGCTTTTGGGCGTGCGCCTGGAGCAGGCGCTCATGCGCAGGAGGCTGCCGCTTGCCAATCGCTTGAGCGCACTCGTGTTCTCGCTGTTCTCCGGCATCCAAAAGCTACGGCTTTCCGGCGCCGAGAAGCGGGCCTTCGCAAAATGGGCGGACATCTACAAGGAGCAGGCGCGCTGCGACTACAACCCGCCTGTCCTGCTGAAGCTGATGCCGGCCCTGAACGCGGTGGTGGGGATTGCAGGTCTCCTGTTCATCTATTTCGTCGCGGCGACCTCTGGCGTGGACGTCCCGCAGTACTTCGCCTTCATGACGGCCTTCGGGCAGGTCTCCGGCGCACTCATCCCGATCGTCGGCATCGTGGGCACCATGGCGAACATCAAGCCTATCCTTGAGATTGCAAAGCCCCTGCTCGAAGAGCCGTCCGAGCTGGGGGAGAGCAAGGAGATACTGCGCTCCCTGGGCGGCTCCATTCGTATCGAGGGGGTCTCCTTCGCCTACGAGAAGGACGCGCCGCCTGTCCTCGACAATCTGGATCTGACCATCAGGCGGGGCGAGTACCTTGCCCTGGTGGGCAAGACCGGCTGCGGGAAGTCCACCCTGCTGCGGCTGCTCCTCGGCTTCGAGGCGCCCCAGGCAGGCGCGATATACTATGACGAGAAGGACATGGGCAAGCTCGACCTGAAGTCTCTCAGGGGCAACATCGGCGTCGTCCTGCAGACCGGCGACCTGTTCCAGGGCGACATCTTCTCCAACATCGGCATCGCCGCGCCGCAGATCACGCTCAAGGAGGCCTGGGAGGCCGCCGAGATGGCGGGGGTCGCCGCCGACATCCGCGCCATGCCCATGGGGATGCGGACCATGGTGAGCGAAGGCTCCGGCGGGCTTTCCGGCGGCCAGAAGCAGCGCATCATGATAGCGCGCGCGATAGCGTCGAAGCCGAGCATCCTCATGTTCGACGAGGCGACGAGCGCACTCGACAACATCACGCAGCGGCAGGTCTCCGAGTCCCTCGCGGCGCTCAGGAGCACCCGCATCATCGTGGCCCACCGCCTCTCCACCATCAAGGAGGCCGACCGCATCGTCGTGCTGGAGGACGGTGCCATCGCCGAGGACGGCAGCTACGACGATCTCGTGGCCCAAGGCGGCCTCTTCGCCGACCTCGTCCGCCGCCAGCAGCTGGACTAGAAGACGATCAGCTTTCGCGTGTCAGGTGATACATCATCGTTACCGATGCCGAAAATTTGCTAGAATAACGAAACTTCGATAAACTATCGATGAAAACTACCTGAAGTATCGAGGTCGTGAAAGGCAGGCGACAGCATGGAGGCGCTGGCAGCAAATCCGTTTCATCCACAGTTCGGCAAACGCCCTGAGTACTTTATCGGTCGTGACTACATCGTTCGCGACTTCCTCTGTGGCTTGGACAACCCCAACGACCCCAACCGGGTCACCGTGGTTTCAGGAATCAGGGGATCGGGCAAGACCGCGCTCCTTACCGATGTGCGCGACACGCTGGACTCAAAGCGGTTCGCTGTTGTCGATGTGACTGCGGGTCCCCATTTCCTGCAGTCTGTTCTCGACCAGCTGCAGGCGGACTCGCCAAGCGCCAAGCGCCACGTAATAGGGCTGAATGCCGGGGCGCTGGGCTTCAGCGTCGGCGTGGCGACGTCCGTCAAGGAGCCAGAGCACGGGTTCCGTTACCATCTGACCTCGCTGGCAAACGAGCTGAAAAGCGACGGCAGGGGCATTGTCTTTCTTGTCGACGAGGTTCACAGGGCCAACGACGAGATGCGCGAGCTCGTGATCACGTACCAGCACCTCATGCGCGAGAACCACGACGTCGCGCTTCTTATGGCCGGCCTGCCCCAGTCCGTGAGCAGTGTTCTTAACGACAAAATCCTGACGTTCCTCCATCGCTCGAACCGGGTGTTCCTCTCCGGTGTGGACGCAATGCTGACAGAGGATCTCTTCAGACGGGTGTTTGAGAAAGCAGAGGTGGGGATAACCGAGGAGACGGCCGCTATGGCAGCAAAGGCGACGTGCGGGTTCCCCTACCTGATCCAGCTGCTCGGATACTATCTCTGGAAAGGCAAAGGGGAGGCCCTGTCGAGGCTCGACGTCGAGCGCGCCCTGCTCAACTCAAAGGCGGACCTGTTCAGGAACATCCATGCGCTCATCATGCGCGAGCTGTCCGCGAAGGATCAGGCGTTCCTCTTCGCCATGGCAGAGAGCGGGAGCAGCGTTTCGATGGCCGAGATGGCCGCGCGCCTGCAGGTCAGCTCCGGCTACGCGGCGAAATACCGCCTGCGACTGATCGAAAGCGGCGTCGTCAAGGCGACGGGACGCGGCATAATCAGCTTCGACGTCCCCTACATGCAAGAGTACCTGCTCCGACATTCGGAATCCTAAGAGACAAAGAGGAGGCAAAGGCGTGGGCAGCCTCCCTGCCGTTTCCCTGACACGTGCATCCCAGCGGCATCTGCAAATGTCGGAATCGTTGTAATTGGGACTCCGGAATCGTTGTAATTCAGGCTCCAGAATCATTGACAAAACGAGGCGTTTCCGTAGAATGGTCGTATGGATAGCCGCTACATCAGGCTCATAGAGCCCTTCCTCGAAGACCTGCTGACCGACCTGCCTGCCATCTCTGTCGACGGGCTCAAAGGCATCGGAAAGACGGAGTCCGCCTCGCGAATCGCCAACACGGTCTTTGAGCTTGACAGTGAGCGCGACCGCTTGCTTCTGGAAAACGATGCCGAGAGGCTGGTTGCGGCAAAGCAGCCTGTCCTTCTTGACGAATGGCAGAAGCTGCCTTGGGTTTGGGACCATGTTCGCAGGCTCGTGGATCGCAACCGGCAGAGGAGCAGCTTCCTCTTTACAGGCTCGATTACCGCCAAGAACCTCGACCTCCACTCGGGTGCGGGAAGAATCGTGCGGATACGGATGTTCCCCCTGTCCCTCGAAGAGCGCGGATTGGGCAAAAAGACCGTCTCGCTCTCGAGCCTCTTCGATTCCGGGCAATCGTGCTCGGCCCCCATCGGCGGCGAGACCGCGATTGCCTTCTCCGACTACCTGAACGAGATAGCGCTATCCGGGCTTCCGGCCCTGCGGATTGCCAACGAGCGCCGCCGCAGGACCGTGCTCTCGTCATACCTCGACAACCTGCTGACCCATGACTTCGTCCAAGAGGGCATCAACATCAAGCAGCCTCAGGCACTCAAGAGGTGGTTGACGGCGTATGCGGCGGCCATATCGTCAACTGCGGGCTACAACCTGATTCTCGACAACGCCACTGCCGGCGTGGCGGAGAAGCCGGCGACCAGAACAACGATTGCCTATCGGGAGGCGCTTGAACGTCTCTGGCTCATTGAGGAGCTGCCTGCATGGCTTGACGGCGAGAACTATTATGCGCGGTTGAAAAGGACGCCCAAACATTATCTCGCAGACCCTGCCTTTGCCGTGCAGCTGCTCGACATCAGCATCGACCGCCTTCTGGGCCAGCCCTCCCAGCATCTGCCTGAGACACGTTTTGACGGACGTTACGGCAACATCGTCGGGCGGCTGTTCGAGGCGTTGCTGTATCAGAGCCTGTGCGCCTATGCTGCGGTTCTGGAAGCCGAGATGTTCTATTTCCATACGGAGAAGGGCGAGCGTGAGATCGATTTCATCCTCACCCAAGGCAGCAGGACAATCGCCGTCGAGGTGAAGGCCGCTCCCTTTGTAGACGATGCCGACGTGCGGCATCTGGTGTGGCTGAAGAAGGCCATGGGGGGCAGGCTGGCGGATGCCCTTATCATAACGACGGGCCCTTTGGCCTACCGAAGGCCAGACGGAATAGCCGTAGTCCCCGCAGCCCTGCTGGGGGCCTAGGAAAGCCTTTCCGGCGGCCAGAAGCAGCGCATCATGATAGCGCACAATAGCCGCCAACCTCACCCTGCCAAGCGTTGCGCTCTATTGCCGTGGCGCATCCCAGGGACGAACGTCCGCCCAACGGCTTGTCGTCAGCAGATGGGTCGTGCCGCCGACAGGTCAGACGTCAGATGTAATCATACCCGTAACCCGCGACGGTACAAAAGCAGGGGTTCAAGAAGGCTGTTCTACACGGTGCTGTAATCGCGCCCGCCACCCGAGATGGTGCATACGCATCGTGTTCCGGTAGAATTAATTCCGGGTTCATTGTTCGGATTCCTAGTCTTGCCGACGCCTCCTCCGACACACCCGCATATCTCGTCCAGGCCGTTTGCTGTCCCGCCGCCGCCGAGGAGGCAATAGCACCACTGGCCTCCTGCAATCTGCTCGAGCTCGTCCTCCGAGAGCTTCTCCGAGAGCACCCTGACTTCCTCTATGAGTGCCTTGACCTTCTCTACCTTCTGTGTGTCTGTCATGAGGGTTCCTCCTTTGCCTACAATCGATCAGTGCTTCCCTGACAGGTATCCGTTCCCGATCGGCACCGGCACAGAACAGGCCGGCACTTCCCTGGGCATGCGGACAAGCGGTGCTCCCATAACGCCGTATGGCATCCTTGCCCGTGTGGGGGGGGGGGGGGGGGGGGGGGGCGGGGGCGGGGGGGGGGGGGGGGGGGGGGGGGGGGGGGGGGGGGGGGGGGGGGGGCGG
>JAISGJ010000135.1 GCA_031263105.1 Coriobacteriales bacterium | reverse complement strand
GGTCGACCGCAGGTCGAAGGGCCCTGCGACCTGCCGTTGGACACTGCGTGCTCCGTGGGCCTGTCGGTTCCATGGGCTCACCCGCTCAGGGGCTCATACGCTCAGGGGCTCACCCGCTGCTTCGCAGCTTCGCCCGGAAACAGCCCACTGGGCTGTTTCCCAGTCCGCCGGCCTGTCGCGCCGTCCTCGCTGAGAACGCGGTGCGTTCTCCGGGCGCTCGGGTTCCGTGGGCCTTCCGGCCCGTCCTCGCTGAGAGCGCGGTGCGTTTTCCGGGCGCTCGGACCCAAGGATCCCTCGGCAGGCTCGGGATGACAGTGGGGGTGTGAACTGTAACCCCGCAACCCCGCCCCGACTCAGGCGCGTAGCGCGAGCGCAGCGAGCGCGACCCGTGCCCAAGGCCGAAAGTGAGGGAGGGGGGCTCTAAGGGGGAAGGGGGCGAAATCCCTTTCGCCCCCTCCCCCTTTGCGAGCAATACCCCTTTACAATCCCGTCAGGCCTTCTTGGACGCCTTCTTCCTGGACGCCCCCTTCGCCGCGCCCTTCGCGCCCTTCGCCTGCTCCTTCTCCTCGCGGAGGGGACAGGCGAGGTTGGGGCAGAGCTCCCAAGGGCCGCGCGCAGTCGCCACGACGACCTTGGGCGCACCGCAGGCCTCGCAGACCTTGCCGGCCGCAGTCAGCTTGCCGCGCTGCGGCAGAGGGTAGCTCGTGTTGCAGGACTCGTAGTTCGTGCAGCGGATGAAGCGCTTGAGCGTCCGTGGGTTCTTCTGGGCGACAAGCGTGCCCGCACGGCCCTGCGCCTTGCAGACGGGGCACTCCCCGACCTGGAGGTCCGGCTCGAAGTTCGTGGGGCACTTGGGGTCGATGCAGGCGGTATGCGGCTTGGAGCGGAACGGGGTCACCTTTATCTGCGGCTTGCCGCAGACGGGGCAGGCCTCCTCGAGCGGTTCGATCTTGCCCTGCGGCACCGGATAGGTGACGTCGCAGTCCGGCCAGCCCGAGCATCCGATGAAGTTCGAGCGCATCTTCACCGAGGACTTCATGAGCAGGTCCTTGCCGCAGACCGGGCAGGCCCCCACCCGCGCATCGGCGGTGACTGCGTCGCTCAGCGCCTCGCCGACCTCGTCCTTCGCGGGGATGAGCTCGTCCATGATGCTGGCAAGCAGCCTGCGCGAATGCCCCACGACCGTGTCGCGCGTGCTCTCCCCCGCCGCGATGGCGCTCATCTCCTCTTCGAGCTGCGCGGTCATGTCCGGTGTCGTGATGGGCGGCGCAAAGCGTCCGAGCGCCTTGATGACGGCGATGCCGAGCGCCGTGGGCTCGACGGGGTCGTTTTGGATGTAGCGCACCGTGAGCAGGCGCTCGATGATGGAGTGTCGGGTCGATTTTGTCCCCAGTCCTGCCTTTTCCATCTCTTGGATGAGCCTGCCCTGGGAGTAGCGGGAGGGCGGCTCGGTCTGCTTCTGCGTCAGGGTCGCCCCCTCGAAAGCGACCGTCTGGCCCTGTTCGAGACGGGGCAGCTGCTCGTCCTTCTTCAGCCCGTAGGGGTAGATGGCGCGGAACCCGGGGTTGACGAGCACGTCGCCGCGCGTGACGAAGGGCTCGCTTCCCACCTCGACGATGACCTTCGTGCCCTCCACCGTCGCGGGGCCGGAGAGCGTCGCGAGGAAGCGCCGCGCGATGAGGTTGTAGAGCTTCCACTCCTCGACACGCAGCTTGTCGGGGTCGCCCACGCCGGTGGGGTAGATGGGGGGATGGTCGGTGGTCTCGGTCTTGCCACGGGTCGCCGTGAGCGCACCGGCCTTGAGCAGCTGCCGCGCGTAGGGCGTGTAGGAGGGGACGCCCTGGAGCATCTTGACCGTCGCCGCAAGGTCGAGCGACGCAGGGTAGACGGTGTTGTCGACGCGCGGATAGGAGATGTAGCCGCCCATGTACAGCGACTCGGCGATGCGCATGGTGCGCGCGGGGGAGATCCCCTCGGCCGCTGCCGCCGCCTGGAGCGCGGTCGTGTTCAGCGGCGTAGGGGGAGCGACCCGGCGCTCCTTCTTCTCGATGCTGTGCACCACGCCGCTGCCTCGGCCCTCGACCGCCGCCATGACGCGCTTCGCCAAGGCCTCGTCCTTGAAGCGCTCGGTCGCGTGGGTGCCCTCGAAGCGCTCGCCGGCCGCGTCGAAGGCCGCCTTGATGACCCAGTAGTCCTCGGGCACGAAGGCCGCACGTTCCTCCTCGCGCGCCACGATGAGCGCGAGCGTGGGGGTCTGGACGCGCCCGGACGGCCTCACGCTGCCAAAGCCGGAGAACTTGGCGATGGTGAGGTAGCGGGTGAGCACGGCCCCCCAGATGAGGTCTATCCACTGGCGCGACTCGCCCGCCTGGGCAAGGTTCACGTCGAGGGCGACCTGATGGGAGAACGCATGGTCTATCTCGTCCCTTGTGAGCGCCGAGTAGCGCGCACGGGTCGCGGGGACGTCGGGGGCGGCCTCGCGGACCATCGAGAGCGCGTCGGCACCGATGAGCTCGCCCTCACGGTCGAAGTCCGTGGCGATGATGACGCTCTCCGCCTTTGTGGCGAGGTTCTTGATGGAGCGGATGATGCCCTTCTCCGCAGGCGTCTTCCGCAGCGGCGCGTAGACGAGGTACGGCAGGGCGTCGAGCTTCCATGCCTTGAGGCTCACGCTGTCCTCGCTGAAGGGCTTGCGCTTCTTGAACGGCGGCTTGGCGAGCGCATCGGGCAGCGTGGCCTCGATGACGACCCCGTCCTCGTCCACCGCGAACCAGCCCTGCTTCTTGGTGTAGGTCAAGTCCTCGACGAAGTCGACCTCGAGGATGTGGCCCTTCAGCCCTATGCTCACCCACTCCTCGCCCCCGTGCCTGAAGCGGTAGACCTGGGTGTCGTAGACCTTGTCCTGTGTGGCTGTGCCCGTTGCCAGCAGGTCGGCGATCTTCCTTGCGGCGATGTTCTTCTCGGTTATAACAAGTCTCACCTGTCAGACACCCCTTCTCGTTGTACGCTCGTGGGGACGGAAGCGCCGGCTGCTTCCTTGGAAGCACGCTCGGCAACGCCCTTGGCGACCCTCTCGGCAAGCCACTCGGCCCATTCCTCGACGCCTTGCCCGCCCGTCGCGCTCAGGGCAAAGACCGGCACGCCGGGGTTGAGTTGCTCCACGCCCTCCCTGAAGGCCTGCTCGTCGAAGTCGAAGACGGGCAGGGTGTCTATCTTGTTGAGTATGACCGCCGAGGACACCTGGAAGATGCCGGGGTACTTGAGGGGCTTGTCGTGCCCCTCCGGCACGCTGAGGATCATGACCTTCGCGTCCTCCCCCAGATAGAAGTCCGTGGGGCAGACGAGGTTGCCGACATTCTCTATGATGACAAGGTCGAGCGCATCCAGGTCGAGCACGTCGAGCGCCCTGCGTATCATCTGGGACTCGAGGTGGCAGGCGCCGCCGGTGTTGATCTGCACGGCAGGTATGCCCTGTTCCTTGATGCGCACCGAATCGACGTCGCTGGCGATGTCCCCCTCGATGACCGCGATCCTGAAGCGCTCGCGCAGGTGCGCGATGGTCGCAAGTATCGTCGAGGTCTTGCCTGCGCCCGGCGAGGCCATCAGATCGAGGACGAAGACGCCGTGCCCGTCGAGCAGCGCGCGCACCTGACGGGCGCACCGGTCGTTGAGGTCGAGCAAGGGCTTTGAGACGTCCAGCTTCATTCGGGTATATCCACCTCGATTGCATCGATATACAGTTCCTTGCCCGCCAACAGCTCCGTGGCAAGCGAGTCGCACGCAGGGCACGTCCAGTGGAACCTGTCGTGCTCGAACCGGTGCCCGCATTGCGTACAGCGCGAGGAAGGGGCGACGGTCACCGTTGCGAGCCGGGCGCCTTCGCACAGCGTGCCGGGCGCAAGCGCCTCGAACGCGAAGTCCATGGCCTCGGGCAGAACCTCGCGCATCTCGCCGATGACGAGCCGTATCTCGGTGACCCGCTCGGCCCCTGCCTCCCGCGCTGCGCTCTCCACGCTCTCAAGGACGCCCTGCATCAATCCGAACTCATGCATGGGCTCAGTCGTCCCGGGTCCCGGCCTGGGCCTCGCTCCCATCGTCGCCGGCGCCGCCGTCTGCGTCGCCGTCCACATCCGCGTCGCCGTCCACATCTGCATCCACACCTTCGTCCGCGTCGCCGCCGTCCTCCTCGCCCTCCTCGCGCTTCTTCCGCGCCAGACGGCGCGCCAGCACGATGCGTGAAAGGAGGAGCGAGCCTTCGTACAGCGCCAGCATGGCAGCGAACATCAGGAGCATGGTGACGGGGTTCGCGTCGGGCGTGACCATCGCACAGACCACCATGAGCACGATGTAGACCATGCGCCAGCTCTCGCGGAGCTTCTTGTAGGGAACGATGTTGAACACCGTGAGGTAGAAGACGACGAGCGGCAGCTCGAAGGCGATGCCGAAGCCGACCTCGAACAACAGTATGGTGTCGATGAACTCCGCCGCGCTCGGGATGACGGTGGAGAAGTCCTCCGACTGCGCCAGCAGCCAGCCGAACGCCGCGTCGAGGATGAGGAAGTAGCAGAACAGCGCTCCGGCGACGAACAGGGTGACTGCGGCAAAAAAGGTGGGAATCACCCATTTGCGCTCGTTGGGCTTCAGCGCCGGCAGGAAGAACCCGAGAATCTGCCATATCCATATCGGACAGCAGACGACGAACGAGAACACGAGGGCGACCTTGAACTTCAGCGTGAAGCCCTCAAGCGGGTTGAAGGTGTTGAGCACCAGGGCCAGCTCGTCGTTGCTGCCGATGGGGTGGCCCGCCTCCGTGAGGTACTCGGTGACCGGCTGCACCAGGACGAGGATCAGCGACGGCGCAAGGAAGAACAGGACGATGGAGGAGGCGAGCACCGTGACGATTATCATGGTGAGGCGGCGGCGCAGCTCGCCGATGTGATCGAAGAGGGGCATACGTGCCTGTCCGACGGCCATGGCTGGTTGAGAGGGGCTTTAGGCGCCCTTCTCGTCCTCCTTCCGCTCGTCGGGGGCGGGAACAGAGGCTGTCTTCGCGGCGGGGGCGGGGGCAGGCGTGTGGGCGGCCTTGGGAGCAGGCGCGTCTGTCTGGGCGGCCTGGGCGGCCTTCTCCTTTGCCTTCGCGTGCTCGAGCTCGAGCCGGGCACGGCGCTGGGCAAAGCTCTCGGATGCGGCGGTCGGGGCGCTTGTCGTCCCTGCGGCGCCCTTTGCCGCCTTCTGCTTCGCTTTTGCGGCCTCTTCGCCGAGGGCGGTCTTCAGGCTGTCGCTCGACAGCTTCTTCTCGGGCTTCCCGGCATCGGCGCCCGTTGCGGCCTTGGCGGCCGTTGCAGCTGCTGCGGCTCCTGTGGCCTTCGTGTCCTTCCCGGTCGCCTTGGCCGTTGCAGCCGTCTTGGCCTGCCCGTCTTTCCCGGAGGAAGCGGCAAGGGACTTCGCGTCGCCTGCCTTCTTGGCACCGACGGCCTTCGAGGGGTCCTGCTTCCCGGCATCCGGCTTGGAGCCGTCGAGCGAGAAGCCCGCGAAGGGATTGGCGAGGGGCTCGAGGTCTTTGAGCGGGTCGTAGACCTCCGCTTTTATCACCTTGTTCATCTGCTCCTGCGCAGAGCGGAACTGCCTGATGACGCGACCGACGGTACGCGCTATCTGAGGCAGCTTGTCCGGCCCGAATATCATGAAGCCGAACAACGCGATGATGGCGATTTCCCAACCGCTTAGCCCAAACAAGCAATGCTCCTTACCGCACTTCGCCCGCCATGCGCAAAATCCTCTTCCGTGTCTGGCGGCCCTTCTGCCAAATATGCCCTGTGGCACGAATCAGGTCTCTGACGCAGGCTAACATAGTATAGGAACGTGCATCCGTCTGGCAACCGACGAGTTGCGCGGCGCACGGGGGCGGCGCACAGGTTGCTGTTCGCACCACCACTGCCTGGCGACCGACGAGTTGCGCGGCGCACGGGGGCGGCGCACAGGTTGCTGTTCGCACCCCCACTGCCTGGCGACCGACGAGTTGCGCGGCGCACGGGGGCGGCGCACAGGTTGCTGTTCGCACCCCCACTGTCATTCCGAGCCTGCCGAGGAATCTTCGACTGCGAAGCAGTCGACTGCGGGCAGAAGCGTCTCTCGGTCGCGGTTGATCGCTTCGCGATCAAGGATTCCTCGGCAGGCTCGGAATGACAGTGGGGGTGCCCATGGAGGGTGTGAGCGGTAGCGCGCGCGGTTGGTGCGAAGGGGATCACGGCTGCTGCTGATCCTGGTCCTGTTGGCCCTGCTGGCCCTCTTGAGCCTGCTGCTGATCCTGCTGCTGGTCCTGGGCCTGCTGGGCCTGCTGGTCCTGTGCGGACGACGAACAGCTTGCCATGCCGATGCCCGTGACCGGGAGCATGAGGCTGAGGGCAACCACGACGCAGATGACGACCGTGAAGGCCTTGCGCACGGGGTTCTGCCCTTTCTGCGGCGTGCCCGGTCGAGGCCGACCGCTCGACTGAGAGCGCCCGCCCTGTCCGCCTTGCGGGGTCTGTCTGCTCCTGTTGCCCTGCTTTGCCATCGTCATCCCCTCAGTTTCAAGCGCATCTCCTCGGCACGGGCGAATATCCTCTGCACGTCGATGTCATGCAGATGCTGCCCGTCGTAGAGGATGGTGCCGTTGACCATCGTCATAAGTATACTGTCCTGTGTCGCCGTATGCACGACGGCCGAATTGGGGTCATGCGTCGGCGCCTGGCTGGAGTTCGACAGGTCGATCGCAATGATGTCGGCGCATTTGCCTATGTCGAGCGAGCCGACCTGCTGCTCGATCCGCAGCGCCTCTGCGGCCCCGAGCGTTGCCAGACGCATCATCTGCGCCGACGTGAAGAAGTCGCTGCGATTGCCGAGCGCCCGCTGGAGCAGAAGCCCTATGCGCATCTCGGCCAAGAGGTCGGTCGCATCGACCGCAGCGGGAGAATCCGTCCCCAGCCCGACACGGATGCCCGCCTTCATGAGCTTGGAGAGCGGGGCGACCCCCATGGCGAGCTGCGCGTTGCAGCGGGGGCAGACCGCCACGGCGATGTCGTGCTCGGCCAGCTTCCCGATGTCGTCGTCATCCACCTGGACGCAGTGGATGGCGAGGACGTTCGGCGCATCGAACAGCCCCCAGTTGAGGATGTAGCGCACGGGGCTTACCCCCGTGGCAAGCCAGGGCGGCATGTCGATGCCGTAGCCGCGCTCCTGCTCGGTCGAATGGACGGAGAAGGGCGAGGAGCCGTAACGGATGAACTCGTACTCCTCCCGACTGCCTGCCAAATGGCAGGCGATGGCCGTGCCGTCCGCCGCGTATTCGGCAATGCGCTTGAACACGAGCGGATGACAGGAGAACAGCGGGGCAGGGGCGATCCCTATCCGCACGAAGCGGGAATCGGCTGCGCTCCGCCAGTTCGCGATGTCGCTGAACGCATCCTCGAGCACGGAATCGACCTCGCTACGCTCCATCGCCCCCGTCTCGCGGTAGATGATGCCGCGCATCCCTGTCGCCTGCACCGCCTTGAACGAGGCGCCGGTGCTGGTGATGTCCGCAACGGTGGTGATGCCGCTATACAGCGCCTCAAGGGCCCCGAGCAGGGCGGAATCGTCCCAATCCTTTGGGGAGAACAGCGTTTCCTTCTCGCTGATATGGAGCTTCCACGCCGCATAGGGCACGTCGTTGATGAGCCCTCGCATCGCGGAGTACTCCAGATGGGTGTGCGTGTCGATGAAGCCGGGCATGATGGCCGCCAGGCCGAAGTCGCGCGTCTCCTCGTCAGGATACCGCGTTTTGAGCTTGGTCGCATAACCGACGTCCTCGATGAGGCCGTCCCGGACGAGCACCGCACCGTTCTCGATGGGCGGGGCGCTGACGGGGAGTACGTAGCGGGCAACAAGAAGCATGGCGATTACCGTGTGTTCCTACGAATGTCGTTGAGCAGGTTGATGACGACGCCGAGGCCGAACAGGAAGAAGCCCATGACGATGCCGAGCGCTGCGGTCACGACCGGGTCGGACACCTGCAGCAGGCCGGGAAACAGGGCGATGCCTATGGCAAACGCCGAGGCCAGCCAGACCATGACGGCAGCGATTTTGAGGACAAGGGCGAAGGCCCGTGCGCCACGGCCGTCCCTGTGCTGGAAGGTGAACGCCTCCCAGCCGGGCGCGACGGCATCGCCCTGCACGGCAGGAGGCGGCTGCGGAGCAGGAGGCGGCTGCGGCTGCGGCTCTGGCTGCAGGACAGGCTCCGGGGGCGGAGCCGGCTCGACTGCTGCAACCGGCTCCTCGACCGGCTCGACCGGCTCCTCGGCTGCTGCGGCTGGCTCCTCGACCTCCACGACCGGCTCTTCAGGCGCTACGTCCGGCTCCTCGGGAATCGAGTCCAGGCCTCCGGCTGCGATGCTCGGTTCCTCGACCGCCAGGTCAGGCTCCTCGAATACCGCAACCTGCTCCTCGACTGCTGCGACCGGCTCCTCAATGGTCGCAGCCGGCTCCTCGGTTACCAGGCCGTGCCTCTCGAAGCCCTCCCACGTAATCGGCATGGCACAGAAAGGGCACGGGTTTGTCCCGTATTCGAGAATCCTCCCGCACTTGGGGCAGGCAAAGACCTGTTCCGTCTCGGGCATACGGTCGCTCCTTTGCGGCTCAACGTGACCAAGAGCCCCTGCTTATGGTCATGACAACCATCCTACTACATCTGAACCGCCCGAGTGAGCAGTTTTCTGGCAATCTGCCTCTGGCCGGAGGAAGGGGGGGGGGG
>JAISGJ010000127.1 GCA_031263105.1 Coriobacteriales bacterium | reverse complement strand
CCGGCGGGGGTCCCCCTCGCGGGTGCGGCCCTGGCCCCCCCCCCGCCGCGCCGCCCCCCCCGGGGCCGCCCCCCCCCGCCCGGGCCGCCCGGCACGGGGGCCTACTCGCGACCCCCTTCCCTCTCCCCCCTTGAACCCCCCTCACCCATCCCCCAGCGAGAAGGGCGGGGGTGTCGTGGGTTGCGGGTCTCCCAACGCCCTGGCGGCGCCTGCGGCGACCGCCTGGGCGGGCGAGAAGGGCGGGGGTGTCGTGGGTTGCGGGTCTCCCGACGCATCAGTGGCGCCTGTGGCGGCCACTGATGCGGGGGTGGGGGCACCTGCGGCGGGGGCGGTGCCTGCTGCGGCCGCCTTGGCTCCTGCGGAGCCGGCCACGCTGGTGTTCGAGATCGGGGTCGAGGAGATGCCGGCGGGGGCGTTGGCGGCGGCGACGAGGCAGATGAAGGGGGTTGCGGAGGCGGCGCTTGAGGGGGCGCGGATCGGGCATGGGGCGCTTTCGGTGGTGTCCACGCCGAGGCGCATCGTTTTGGAGGTCAAGAGGCTTGCGCCTCGGTCGACGCCGCTGGTGCAGCGGTTCCGGGGGCCGGCGGTGGGCATTGCGTTCGATGGGGAGGGGAGGCCTACGAAGGCGGCCGAAGGGTTTGCGCGGGGGAAGGGGGTTGCGGTCCAGGAGCTCATGCGTGCCCGTGAGGGGGAGGGCGAGTATGTCTTTGCGCAGGTCGAGCAGTTGGCGAGGCGCACCGAGGCGCTGCTGCCGGAGTTGCTTGCGGGGCTCATAGGGGCGCTCGCGTGGCCGAAGGCGCAGCGGTGGGGGAGCACGGAGGAGCGGTTCATCCGTCCGGTGCGGTGGCTGCTGGCGCTCTGGGGGGGCTACGTCGTCCCTGTGGAGTTCGCGGGGCTTGTGGCGGGGCGCGTCACGTTCGGGCACCGGCTCATCGCGCCGGGAGGCGTCGAGGTGTCCTGTGCCGACGAGCTTGCCACGGTGCATACGAAGGCGTGGGTCGTCGCGTCCGCCGAGATGCGCGGCGCACAGATCCGTGCGCAGCTCAAGGGCATAGAGGAGCGGACGGGGCTTTCCGCCTATGTGCCCAAGGGGACCTTCGACGAGGTGGTCAACCTTGTGGAGTTCCCCACCTCGCTCGTGGGGGCCTTCGACGAGGAGTACCTGGAGGTCCCGCACGAGATAATCACCGACGCCATGCTCAGGCATCAGCGCTACTTCCCGCTGTACCAAGCCGACGGCAGGCTCTCCAACAGCTTCGTCGTCGTGTCCAACGGGTCGCCGTCCTACAACTCGACGATCGTCGACGGCAACGAGCGCGTGGTGCGGCCCCGCCTCTCGGACGCGGCCTTCTTCTACCGCGAGGACCTCAAGCGCCCGCTTGAGAGCTATGTGGACGACCTGGCGCAGGTGGTCTTCCACGAGAGGCTCGGCAGCCTGCGCAGCAAGGTCGACCGCATCGTCAGTCTGGCGGGCGCCGTCGCCGTCATGGCGGGCGGCGACGCCGGGCAGGTCGAGCGCTCCCGGCGGGCCGCGCTGCTCTGCAAGGCCGACCTCGTCACTCGTGCGGTCGTGGAGTTCACGTCGCTGCAGGGCGTCATGGGCGGCTACTACGCCTCGGCGCAGGGCGAGGCCCCCGAGGTCGCAGTGGCGATAACGGAGCAGTACCGTCCCCGTTTCGCGGGCGATGCCGTGCCCTCGTCCTTCGAGGGGAAGGTCGTCGCGCTTGCGGACAAGGCCGACACGGTCTGCGGCATCTTCGCGGTCGGGCAACCGCCCACAGGATCCTCCGACCCCTTCGCGCTCAGGCGCGCGGCCATCGGCATCATCAACATCCTCTTGGACGGCCTGCCCGTCTCGCTCGATGCCCTCATATCCGAGGCCTTGGTGCAGCTCGATGCCGCAGGCCTCGATGCCGACGAGGTCAAGGGGCAGCTCCGTGCCTTCTTCAGGACGCGGCTCGAGGTCATTGCCCGCGACCGGGGCTACACGGCCGACACCGTGGCGGCGGTGCTTGCCATCGACGTGCTCGAGCCCGCAGACGTGCTTGCCCGCTGCGAGACGCTCGCCTCGGCGCGCGGCAGGGAGCCGGAGCTGTTCGCCGACCTTGCGACCGCCTATGCCCGTGCGAACAACCTGCGCGACCCCGCCTTGGGGACGGCGCTCGACGAGGCCCTGCTCGGTGCGCCGGAACGTGCGCTCAGCACTGCGATAGGCCAGGTGGGCACGGGGGTGCGCGATGCGCTCGCACGCGGCCAGTACGGCCATGCGCTGGAGTTCCTCGCCTCGCTGCGCGGCCCCATCGACACGTTCTTCACCGACGTCCTCGTCATGGACCCCGACGAGGGGCTGCGCGCCAACCGCCTCAAGCTGCTCAACCGCTTCGTCGCCGTCTTCGCCGACGTCGCCGACTTCGCCCGCCTTGCGGGATAGGCCTTACGGGAAGGGTGCGCACGTCCTTATGGAGCCGACAGGTGCACGGGCCCTCTCGGACCCGCCGGTCATCTACATCATCTCGGACAGCCTGGGGGACAGCGCGGCGACCATGGCGGTGGCTGCGGCCAGCCAGTTCAGCGAGGGCGCCTGCGTCATCGAGCGGCTGCCCAAGGCGGGCAGCCTCGACCAGATGACGGCCTTCGTCGAGGCCCACCTCGAAGAGGCGCAGGGGCGCGGCAGGGGGGAGATGGTGCTGTTCCACACCATCGCCGACGTGGCCTTGCGCACCCAGCTGGAGGACTACCTCGCAGACAAGCCGATCGCGGCGGCGGACCTCATCGGCCCCGCCATCGAGACGATAGCCGAGGCGACGGGGCGTCGCCCCAAAGGCGAGCCGGGCCTTATCCGCAAGACCGACAAGGAGTACTTCAACCGCGTGGGGGCGCTCGAGTTCGCCGTCGACCATGACGACGGGCGCAACACCGAGCAGCTCGGCCAGGCGGACATCGTGCTCATCGGCGTGTCCCGCTCCTCCAAGACGCCGCTCGCCATCTACCTCGCCACGAACGGCTACCGGGTCGCCAATGTGCCCCTTGCCGCAGGGACCGAGCCGCCTCCCCAGCTCTTCGAGATCGACCCGCGACGCATCTTCGGGCTGACCTCCAGCCCTGCGCTGCTCTCCGAGATTCGCTACCGGCGCCTCGGCGACGCGCGCGGCGTCGCCGGCGCCTATGCCGACCCCGTCCACGTGCAGACCGACCTCGACGAGGCGCGGCAGCTGATGAGGCGCCTCGGCTGCATCGTCGTGCGCACCGACAACCGCGCGATAGAGGAGACCGCTCAGGAGATACTTCGGTACTATGACTTGACCTACCCCTCCCACGGCGTGCCACTCTCGCAGTATCATAGAGGGACGCGCACGGGCGGGCTGCCCGCTGTGCCTTATCGGAATCGAAGGGAGTAACGGTGTCAGACACACAACGCGTGTTCGCCTTTGGGAGGGACGCCCAAGGCACCAACGTCACCGAGGGCAACAGGGACATGAAGGCCGTCCTCGGGGGCAAGGGCGCGAACCTCGCCGAGATGGCGCAGGTGGGGCTCCCCGTGCCTCCGGGCTTCACGATCTCCTGCCAGACCTGCATGGACTACTACCGCAACGGCAACCGGTTCCCCGAGGGCGTGTTCGACGAGATACAGCGCTACCGCCTCGACCTCGAGCAGCGCATGGGCAAGCGCATCGGCGACGCCGCGGACCCCCTGCTCGTGAGCGTGCGCTCCGGTGCGCCCTTCTCGATGCCGGGCATGATGGACACCGTGCTGAACCTCGGGCTCAACGACCGCTCCGTCCAGGGCCTCATCGCGCAGACGGACAACCCGCGCTTCGCCTGGGACAGCTACCGCCGCTTCATCCAGATGTTCTCCAAGGTCGTCATGGACGTGGACGGCGACCTGTTCGAGAACGCGATAACCTCCCGGAAGATCACGCGCGGCGTCAAGGGGGACAACGAGCTTTCCGCCGCCGACCTCGAGGCCCTGGTGGAGGAGTTCAAGGCGATATTTGCGGCCGCCGTCTCCCCCGAGGACTACCCCGAGCTTGTCACGGACGGCCGCGTGTGCTTCCCGCAGGACCCGGACATCCAGCTCAAATACGCGATACAGGCGGTGTTCGGCAGCTGGATGAACGACCGCGCCCAGCTCTACCGCAGGCAGAACCGCATATCCGACGACCTCGGCACGGCGGTCAACGTGCAGTCGATGGTCTTCGGCAACAAGGGGGACACCTCGGCGACCGGCGTGGCCTTCACGCGCAACCCCGCCTCCGGGGACAACGAGTTCTACGGCGACTACCTCGTCAACGCCCAGGGCGAGGACGTGGTCGCCGGCATCCGCAACACCTCGCCCATCTCGGAGCTCAAGGACGTGCCCGGCCTCCAGGACGCCGGCAGGGAGCTCGAGGAGGTCTTCAGGGTCCTTGAGGGCCATTACCGCGACATGTGCGACATCGAGTTCACCATCGAGCAGGGCAGGCTCTGGATGCTCCAGACCCGCGTGGGGAAGCGCACCGCGCAGGCGGCGCTGCGCATCGCCATCTCGATGGTCGCAGAGGGGCTCATAAGCAAGGAGGAGGCGGTGCTCCGCATCGACCCCGCCCAGCTCGACCAGCTGCTGCATCCCCAGTTCGACAAAGCGGCCGCCTACGACGTCGTCGCCAAGGGCCTCAACGCCTCGCCGGGCGCTGCGGTGGGCGAGGCGGTGTTCTCCGCCGCCGACGCGGTCTCCGTGGCGGCGGAGGGCCGCACCTGCGTGCTCGTGCGCTGGGAGACGAACCCCGACGACCTCGCCGGCATGGTGGCGGCCGAGGGCATCCTCACGAGCCACGGCGGCAAGACCTCCCATGCCGCCGTCATCGCGCGCGGCATGGGCACGCCCTGCGTCTGCGGGGCCGAGGCGCTCAGGATAGACGCGGAGGCCAGGCAGGCGACCGTCGCGGGCACCGACATCGTGATCCGCGAGGGCGACGTCATATCCATCGACGGCACCCTGGGGATAGTCGTGCTCGGCGCGGTCGAGCTCGTCCTGCCGGAGCTTTCCGGCGACCTCGACACCATCCTTGAATGGGCGGACTCCTTCCGTCGGCTCGGCGTGCGCGCCAATGCCGACAACCCCGAGGACGCCCGGCTCTCGCGCGGCTTCGGCGCGGCGGGCGTCGGCCTGTGCCGCACGGAGCACATGTTCCTCGGGGAGCGCAAGGCCATCATCCAGGGCTTCATCCTCACCGACGACCCTGCGGTGCGCGAGAAGGCGCTCGACGACCTGCTCGCCGTCCAGACCGACGACTTCTACGGCATACTCAAGGAGATGGACGGGCTGCCCGTGGTCATACGCCTGCTCGACCCTCCCCTGCACGAGTTCCTCGACGACCCCCGCTCGCTCGAGGTCGAGATCGTGCGCCTCGAGCTGACAGGTGCGGACGTCGACCTCGTTCTGACGAAACGCAGGCTGCTTTCGCGCATCGACTCGATGGTCGAGATGAACCCCATGCTCGGTCTGCGCGGCGTGCGGCTCGCCATCCTCAACCCCGAGCTCGCCGCCATGCAGGTGCGTGCCATCGCGACGGCCACCGCCCGCCTGATCAAGGAGGGGATGTCGCCCGAGCCGGAGATCATGGTCCCGCTCGTGAGCGTGACCCCCGAACTCGAGGCCCTGCGCAGCGAGGCCAAGGCGGTACTTGCCGAGGTGGCCGAGGAGCACGGCGTCGTCCTCGATCTGCCCATCGGCACGATGATCGAGCTGCCGCGCGCCGCAGTGACGGCGGACGACATCGCCCGACACGCGGACTTCTTCTCCTTCGGCACCAACGACCTCACGCAGACGGCCTTCGGCTTCTCCCGCGACGACGTCGAGTCGAAGTTCATCCCGCGCTACCTGGAGCGCAAGCTCATCGCCTGCAATCCCTTCGAGACCGTCGATCCCGGCGTCGCCAAGCTCGTGGACATGGCCTGCAAGCTGGGGCGCGAGGGGAACCCCGGCATAACCCTCGGCGTCTGCGGCGAGCATGGCGGCGACCCCGAGAGCGTGAAGGCCTTCCACGACATCGGCCTCGACTATGTGTCCTGCTCCCCGTACCGGGTCCCCTTGGCGCGCCTCGCCGCAGGCCAGGCGGCACTGGCCGAGAAGCACGCCGTCTCCGACAACCGCTGACCCGCGCAGAATTGCAGGTCACACCCCCACTGTCACCCCGAGCCCCCACTGTCACCCCGAGCCCCCACTGTCATTCCGAGCCCGTCGAGGAATCTTTGGGTCCGAGCGCCCGGAAAACGCACCGGGTTTTCAGCGAGGACGGGCCGACAGGCCCATGGAACGCGCAGCGACCAACGGCAGGTCGGGGGACCCTTCGACCTACGGTCGACCGCTGGCGCGGTCGAAGATTCCTCGACGGGCTCGGAATGACAGCGAGGTGCCCGCGGAGGGTGTGACCAGTAACCGCGCGGGAGCGCTCAAGCGCGGGAGCGGCCTGCGGGTGCCCGTCTCAGGACGCTCAGCCAAGCTCCTTGTCCAGCATGCGCATGAGGGAGGCGTAGTCCACGGGCTTTGCCAGGTGCCCGTTCATGCCTGCCGCAAGGGACTTCTCCACGTCCTCGGGATAGGCGTTGGCGGACACTGCGTACAAAGGGACGCCTTGGGCGTCCTCCCTGTCCAGGCCGCGTATCTCGGTCGCGGCATCGTAGCCGCTCTTGTAGGGCATGAGCAGGTCGAGCAGGACGATGTCGTAGTAGCCTTGGGGGGATGCCGCGAACATCCGCACCGCCTCGGCCCCGTTCTCCGCATGCTCGACGAGGGCACCTGTCTCGGACACGAGCTCCTCTATGATCACCTGGTTGGTCTTGATGTCCTCGGCCGAGAGGATGCGCTTCCCGGCAAGGTCGGGGACGACAAGCGCCTCGTCCTCGTCGGCTTCGGCGCTCTTCTCGAAGCCGAGGACGAAGCTGAAGGTCGAGCCCGCCCCCGGCTCGCTTGCGACCTCGAGGGTGCCGCCCATCATGCTCACGAGGTTCGCGCTGATGGCAAGGCCGAGGCCGGCGCCGACGTGCTGCATGTTGTCCGAGACCCCCTGCTCGAAGGCGACGAACATGCGGTCGATGTCCTCGGAGGCTATCCCGATCCCGTTGTCGGAGACCGAGAAGGCCAGCTCCAGGGCGGTCTCGTCCTCTGAGCGCAGCTCGACGGACAAGGCGACGGCGCCGTCCTCCGGCGTGTAGCGCACCGCGTTGTCGAGGAGGTTGAAGAGCACCTGCTTGAGCCTGATCTTGTCCCCAAGAACCGCGACCTCCTCTATCCCCCCGACCGTGCTCGTGAAGGTCTGCGCCTTCTCGGCGGCGCGCAGCTCGAACACGCAGGCGACCTCGTCCAGGCCCTTTCTCAGGAGGAAGCGGCTCTTCTGGAGGGAGAGGCTGCCCGACTCGATGACCGACATGTCGAGGATGTCGTTGAGGATGCCCAGAAGATGGGTCGATGCGGTGGATATCGCGTCTGCGGCCGTCTCCCTCTTCTCGGCGGTCTTCGCCGTCTTGGCCATGCGCGCCATGCCCATGATGGCGTTCATCGGCGTGCGGAGCTCATGGCTCATGTTCGCGAGGAAGCGGCTCTTCGCCTGCGAGGCGATCTCTGCCGCCCTGGTCTTCTCCTCGAGCTCGAGCGTCCGCTCGTGGACGAGCTCCTCGAGGTGCGCGTTCTGTCGTTCGAGCTCGATGCCCTTCAGGAAGTTGTTGACGTAGAGGTTGTAGAGGATGACGGAGACAAGGACCGAGACCCCCGTTATGACGAAGAACACCGCGCGCACGTCGGTGTAGAAGACGGTCTCGAGCGAGTGGACCGTCCAGGCGACGGCCTCGCCCGTTGCAGGGTCCGTGGCCGTGCCGCTCATCCCGTTGCAGGCCAGGATCAGGACGAAGGTGTAGGCGAAGCCCGCAAGGATGGTCGCCAGGCTCTGCCTGCGTGGGATGAGGGGGATCATGGAGAACATCACGACGAAGAGGAAGTAGCTGTTTATCCCTTGGTTCGAGAGGATGTTCGCGGTGCAGAACGCGAGCTGGATGATTGCGAACGAGTACAGGAGCACCTGCACGAGGGCCCCCTGCAGCCGCCGGCTCCTCAGCTTCCCCCTACGGGCGCGCCCCATGAGCACGCAGAACACGATTCCGAGGGCCAGGGTCACAAGCGAGGCGAAGATGTAGAAGTCCAAGGGGACGGGCATCCCGTCCCCCAGCTTCTGGGGGAACAGGATGTTGACGACCTGGAGCACTATCTGGAAGCCGATGATGAAGAACGAGAAGGCGAACATGCGTCCCGTGTTCGTCTCAAGGCGCTCGGCCTCGAAGCGCTCGCGGTACTCTGCGGGGACACGGGCCATGAGGATGCCGCCCTTGCCACGCGGGGCCGTTTTGTGCCGGGGTTCCTGAGTCATCGCCACCTCGCCCTCCCTGCGTCCCCGCATCCCCGTATGGGGCCGGGACCCAAGACTCGATGAGGCCCAAAGGCCTCGCTGTCCTTCACCCGTAAACAATAGCCGCATCCGCCCGGCATGACAAGGCGCAATCGCCGAAACGCCCGCCGAAGCGCCCGCCCGAGAGGGCACGAGCGAGGGCACGGCGCCCCGATGCGCCGTTACGGCTCACGCCCCCACTGTGAGGGCGACCGCGAGGGCACGGTGCCCCGATGTGCCGTTACGGCTCACGCCCCCACTGTCAAGGCGCAATCGCCGAAACACCCGCCCATGAGGGCGACCGCGAGGGCACGGCGCCCCGATGCGCCGTTACGGCTCACGCCCCCACTGTCATCCCGAGCGGAGGGGGCGAAGCCCCCGCAGCCGAGGGATCCTTTGCTGCGAAGCAGCCGACTGCAGGGCGGGGCACCTTCCGGTCACGGTCGACCGCTGGTGCGGTCGAGGATCCCTCGGCAGGCTCGGGATGACAGTGGGGGGCTCGGGATGACAGTGGGGGGCTCGGGATGACAGTGGGGGGCTCGGGATGACAGTGGGGGGCTCGGGATGACAGT
>JAISGJ010000117.1 GCA_031263105.1 Coriobacteriales bacterium | reverse complement strand
GGGCCCCCTGGCCTGCCGTTGGACACTGCGTGTCCAAAGATTCCTCGGCGGAGCTCGGAATGACAGTGGGGGTGTGACCAGTAACGCGACAAAGCTATTTTGGAAAAGATAGTCGAGTACTGCAATCAAATCCCCTCCAGTTGTTGTATACTACTCTTATAAGATTCCAATAGTTTGATGCAGCCGGGGCGCAGCCGGGGCCTGGCCCCAAACGCAGGCCCCGGCACACGCGTCCCACAGGGAAGGAGCACCACATGAGCTATCTGCCGTTGACGGAGTACGAGGGCGCTTCCGACGAGGTGCAAAAGGAGTACGACTACTGGACGGGCCGCTCGGGCCGCGTGACCAACATGAAGCGCCTGCTGCTGCACGACGAGCCGACCTATCACGCCTACATGGAGTGGTACACGCTGTACGCGCGGCTCGTGGACGTCGTGGGCAAGCGGGCGACAGACCTGCTGTGCTACGCCATCTCCACGAACAACCACTGCCTGCTCTGCTCGACCTTCTTCCAGCAGATATTCGTGGATGCGGGCGAGGATCCCAGCGGCTTCGCGCTCAGCGGCACGGAGCAGCTGCTCTTCGACCTCGGTGAGGCGATCTCCCGGAACCCCAACGCCGTCCCCGACGAGCTCTACGCGCAGCTCAAAGAGACGTTCACGCCCAGCCAGATCGTCCTCCTCATCGGCTTCGCGGCCCAGATGGTCGCCACCAACTACTTCAACATGGTGACGAAGGTCGACGTGGACGAGCCGCTCGAGCCTTATGTCACCCCGGAGTTTCTCGCAAAAGTAAACGCGACAGAAGGATAAGAGATGGCGGACAAGATCGGGGCCGTCCCGCCCCCAGGGGCCGCCTCGGCGGCGCTCGACTTCACGGGCAGGGTCGCCTTCGTCACCGGGGCCGCATCCGGCCAGGGCAGGCAGGTCGTTCTGGAGTTTGCCCGGGCGGGCGCGGACATCGTCGCCCTCGACGTGGGGCAGCGCGTCGAGTATCCCGCCGTCCAGGTGCGCGAGGGCGATGCCCTGCACTCGCTCAGGGAGGAGGTCGAGGCGCTGGGGCGGCGCATCGTGGTGGGGGTCGCGGACGTGCGCGACGATGCGGCCGTGAGCCGCGTGGTTAACGAGGCGGCTGCCGCGTTCGGGCGCATCGACGTCCTGTTCAACAACGCAGGCGTGCTCGGCTACGCCGAGGTGGACGCCATCACCGACGAGGCGCTCGACGCGACCATCGACATCAACCTCAAGGGCCCCATGATCGTCACGCGTCGCGTGGTGCCGCACATGAAGGCGGCAGGGCGGGGCGTCATCATCAACAACTCGAGCATCATGGGGCTGCGAGGAGGCGCCCGGCTCTCGCATTACGCGGCCTCCAAGTGGGGCCTCACGGGCCTCACGAAGAGCTGGGCCATCGAGCTTGCGCCCTTCGGCATCAGGGTCGTGAGCATCCATCCGACGGGCGTGAACACGCAGATGAACGACAGCCTCGCCGCCATGGAGGGCTCCACCGCCCAGGAGATCGGCGAGCGCAGCGCAGGGAACCTGCTGCCGGTGCCCTGGATCGAGACCGAGGACGTCGCCGCGCTCGTGCTCTGGCTCGCCAGCGACAAGGCCCGCTACGCCACCGGCGCCCAGTACCCCCTCGACGCAGGCCTCCTGAGCGGGTAGGAAGTTTCTGTACACACACCCACTGCCATTCCGGGCGCTCGGATCCGAAGATTCCTCGGCTTCGCTTCGCTGCGCTCGGAATGACAGTGGGGGGTGCGTACAGTAACGCTTGGGTCACCCCCCCCCCCCCCCCCCCCCACATACTGCTTCAACCATTGGTTGAGACCTCCGCTATCAAGAGATTATTCCCGTAGTGACTCTGAGCACCTATGCTTACCTCATCGAAGAGACGATGAGCGCTCATCGCCTCCTTAAGGGAACCGTGAAAGAGCGGGAGGTACGCAATGGCAAAGGAGACCGTCTACGGCCACTGTCGAGCCTGCATGTTGTCCTGCCCCGCCTATTATGAGGTCGAGGACGGCCGAGTGGTGAACATACTCGGCGTCCCGATGTCAGAGGGCGGGACGGACATCATCTGCGGTCGCGGCATCGGCACCCTGCAGGTGCAGTACTCGCCGACTCGCGTGCGCTACCCACTGAAGCGTGCGGGCAAGCGTGGCGAGGGCAGGTGGGAGCGCATCAGCTGGGACCAGGCCATCAGCGAAGTCGCCGAGAAGATTCATGCAATGATCGGCAAGTACGGCGGCGAGACCTTTGTGCTGCCGGGACGTACGGGGCGCCAGGACATGGGCTGGGTCGCCCATAAGATCGCCCGCACCCTCAACACTCCCAACAACTACTTCGGTGTGACCCAGCTCTGCCTGTTGCCGCAGATCCATCACCAGGTGAATTTCGGCACGATCATGAACATGTCGGTCACGGGCGATGGGGCCACCACCAAGCTGCACATCCTGTCCGGAACCTCGGCAGAGTACTGTGCGCCGCCGCTTTCCGGCGCCCAGGTGATGAACGAGACCGCCGGCTACCCGAACGTTGTGCTGGATCCCATCTGCGGCCCCAAGGCCGCCCGCAGCCAGGAGTGGTGCCCTATCCGGCCCGGCACGGACCTGGCCTTCTATCTGTGTGTGATTCGCCATCTGATCGAGACCGGCAGATTCAACGAGGCCTTCGTCAAAGAGTGGACCAACGCAGCGTTTCTGGTGCGCGAAGACACGGGCGGCCTGCTCTTGGAAAGCGACCTCTCCACAGGCGGCAGCCCTAGCCAGCGCTACATGCTGTGGGACATCAAGGAAGGTCGGCTCAAGTACTGGGACGCCGAGGAGATCCAATGGGAGGGCGGTGAGTCCGGCAAGGCCCACTTCGAGGAATGCGTGGCCCGCTTCGAGCAGGACCTGCCCTCATTCGAGCATTCCCCCGCAGTGCTGCCGGAGAGCTTTGACCCTGCCCTGTATGGCGAGTACGAGGTCGCCATCGGCAGGCACCGGCAGCCCACCGTCTGCAAGCCTGCCTTCCAGCTGCTGAGGGAGAAGGCGAGCGAGTGGACCTTCAAGAAGACCTCGAGCGTGACGTGGATTCCTGCGGAGCAGATAGAGCGGGTCTGCACGTTGATCGAGAACAACCAGCCTTTGGACATGCTCTGTGACGGCAACTACATGGCAACCAATGCCTCGCAGTACTTCCTGTCCGTGGCGGTGGTACGGATGCTCACCGGCAGCATCGACGTCTCGCCCACCACCTCGTTTCTGCAGTACTACCCGGTCACACCGGCGCCCTTCCCCAATGAGTGGGACATCTCCTATGCAGACGGCATGTCGCTGGACCAAAAGCGCAAGCGCCTGGGCTACTACGAGCATCGGATCGCCTGCGGCAACGCCTGGGAGGACTGGACCGAGTGGCATCCCCTCCGCCCGGAGAACGCCGACGCGACCTTGAACGTGCCGGATGTCCACGCCGTGATAGAGGCCATCGAGACCGGACGGCCCTACCCCGTGCACGGCATCATCTCCATCTCGTCCAACTTCCTGATGCACGACCCCACGACGGCCCGGTGGATGCGGGCGCTCAACGACGAGTCGGTCATCGAGCTGCACGTCTGCTCGGATTTCGTGATGACCCCCACCGCAGAGATGGCCGACTACGTGTTCCCTGCGCACACCTGGATGGAGCGCAACTACTTGGAGTTCTCCACACTGTTCGGGCCACCCTACAAAAACGCCTTCAGCCGGGCGGTGGAGCCGATCTGCGAGGCCAAGCACGACTACGACTTCGGCTCTCTTCTTGCCCACAAGCTCGCAGAGTACGACCCGAGCTACAATTACGGGCTGCGCAACCCGGACAACACCAAGTTCTGGGCCGGTGAGGTGGGCGAGCTTTGGGAGAACCACACCATCGACGAGGAGCGCGACCGCTGGTGCCGCGAGTTTACCGGCGTGTCTTGGGAGGAGTGCCTGAAGCAGCGCAAGGTGCCCTATCCCAACGGCACCATCCCCTTGGTGCTGGAACGCTACAAGGTATCCGGGAAGTTCCCCAATGACACCGGCAAGGCCAACCTGTTCTCAACGCTGCATCACAAGTACGGGTATCCGCCGCTGCCCACCTATGCCGAGCCGGCCGAGTCGCCCTACTCGCGTCCGGACCTGGCCAAGGAGTACCCGCTGGTCCTGACCACCGGCAAGCGTCAGGCAGGCTACTTCCACTCGGAGTTTCGCCAGCTGCCTTGGCTGCGCGAGAGCAACCCCACGCCCGAGGTCTTCATCAACCCCGAGACGGCGGCCTACTACGGCGTCACGCATGGCGACTGGGTCTGGGTGGAGTCCTCGCCAGAGGGCGGCAGGGCGCCGATGAACAGGGTCATGGGCCGGGTCTCCTTCCGCCTGATTGCCGTCAAGGGCCTGGTCTCCTATTCCCAGCATGCTTGGTGGCGGCCGGAGAAGGCTGCGACGGACGACCAGCACGGCGCCTTTGAGTGGAACTGCGAGGCGCTGCTGGAGATGAACAACCAGACCCCGGAGACCGGCACTCCCGGCCTGCGCTCCCAGCTCTGCAAGGTCTACAAGTGCAGCGCCGAGGACATCGAGCGCTACCACCCGATGATCACACGCGACGAGCTGGAGGCCTTGATGCCGCTCAGTGGAGAGGAGCCGAGATGACCAGGCTTGGCTTTGTTATCAATCTTGATACCTGCTCCGACCATCGCAGCTGCATGCTGGCCTGCAAAAAGCAGACCGAGTCGTTCTTGGGCTCGCATTACATCGAGACCTTCACTGCGATGACCGATGACTACCCGAGGCCGAACACCTATTTTATCCCCGTCCCCTGTCAGCATTGCGCCAAGCCCTCCTGTGTGCCGGCCTGCCCGCAGGGCGTGTTCTCCAAGCGCGCCGACGGCATCGTGGCGGTGGGGGACACCTCTGTGTGCGAGAGCTGCCGGGACAAGCCCTGTGTGGCCGCCTGCCCCTATCAGCGTATCTTCTTGGACCCCAAGGACGGCAGGGTGGGCAAATGCGACGGCTGCGCCGAGTCGATAGATGCCGGCGGGGCACCCAAGTGCTCCACCAACTGCCTTGGCCGCTCCATCATGTTCGGCGATCTGGACGACGACGAGACCATGGTGGCCCAAGCCCTGATGGTCTATGAGGATATGGGCGGCATTCATCGGCTGCGGCCAGAGCTCGACAACCAGCCGTCTGTCTACTACCTGCTCACGGGACGCTACTTCCAAGACATGGACACCTTGTACAGCCCCGCGTGGCACAACGCCTGAATCGGCACTTCTCTGGACTTCACGGCTCTTAAGACGGCCTGCCCGGATCCACCGGTTTTGAGGAGCAGTCGTGGTGGAACACAACGAAGCTGACACTCGCCTCCTGCAGTGGTTGGCAGACATCTTCTGGACGACCCCGCGTCGTCCGCTGATCGAGGCCTTTGACCCCGCATGGCGCAGGCTGGATTGGCAGTCTGCGCTAGGCGGGCAGGGATCCGGCGTGTGTGCGGATGTCGCCCGCGTCATCGCTGGCTTGGACGAGGCGGCCTACCGGGCCATCGCCGTGGACTACACCGCGCTTTTCTGCGGCAGTCGAAGGGACGCTCCCTTTCCCTATGAGTCGATCTATCGCAGCGCTCAACGCCTGTTGATGCAGGATGCGGCTGTTCTGGCAAAGCGGCTCTACGCCGAATCGGGCTTTGTTCCCGACCTCAGTCAGAGCAACGAGCCTGCCGACCATATCAGCTTGGAGCTTCGCTTCGTGGCGTTTTTGTGGGAGGAGGGAAGGCCTGCCGAGGCACGGGCGTTTCTTGCCGAGCATCTGGTGCCTTGGCTGCCGACTTTTGCCGCAGAGGTGCGGCAGCAGGCCGATACGGAGTTCTTTGCGACCGTCGTTGGCCTGCTCGATTCGTTGGAGCGGTAGGGAAGGTACGTGCTGATACGGCTTGTCGAACAAAAGGAGGAGAAATGCAAACTACAGCTGTTGGGACGAGGAAGATGCCTGTGCCAAGGTACTCGTGGGTGGTTCTGGTGCTGATGTACCTTGCGGCCATCACCGCGCCGTTGAACATGTTCAAGGTTCAGGCCTTGATGCCGGTGATCATCCCGGCACTGAGCATCCCCATTACGTCCGCTGCCGTCCTGATGTCGGTGTTTTCCATTGCCGGGCTGGTCCTTGCGTTGCCCGGAGGCATACTGGTGCAGCGACTGGGGGTCAAGGCCTCGATAGTCATTGCCATCTCTGCGACGGCGCTGGGTTCGGTGATCGGCGTGCTTTCCACGGGCTTCGAGATGCTGGCCGTGTCCCGTGTGATCGAGGGCATAGGCTTCGGGCTGTTGGGCGTTGCCGCCCCCTCGGGCATCTCGATCTGGTTCCCCCGGGACAGGCGCGGCCTGCCGTTGGGAGTGTTCACCACGTGGGTGCCCTTTGGCATGATGGTCATGCTGGCCGTGGCGCCGTTTCTCGGTCAGACCTTTGGCAGCCCCGAGGCTTTGAGCTGGCAGGCATCCTGGTGGTTCGGTGCGATATTCGCGGTAGTCATTTTGGTTCTTGTCGTGCTCTTCTTCCGGATGCCTACCCCTGAAGAGGCGCAGCAGCTGCACGGCGCAGAAGCTGTGCAGAAAGAAGGCAGCGAGGACGCCCTGGCGGCGTTCAAAGGGTCCCTCAAGGTTCTGAGGAACGGCAAGCTCTGGCTGCTGGCCCTGATCTTTGCGATCTTCAACATGGCCGGGCCAGGGGGCATCACCCAGTTCCTGCCTACCTACCTCCAGGATCCGCTGGTGCCTGGCGGCTTTGGGCTCGGCTTGGATCTGACCACCGCCAACCTGCTGACCGCAGCCTCGGCCTTCGTCGTCTTTTTTGCGGAGCCTGTCTGCGGCCTCATCTCGGACAAGATCGGCTCACGCAAGAAGATCATCATGCTGCCGCTGTTCGGCCTCACGGTCACGGCAGTCGTGATCTTCAATCCGTCGCTGGGGATGGTGGGCGTCTGCATCGCCATGTTCTTCCTTGCGGTGTTCTCCTCTGGCACGTCCACCGGCACCTATGCGGCCTCTCCTGAGATTGCCGGTAGGCCGGAGTACTCCGGCATGGCCATGGGCGTTGCTGCCGTAGGCCAGAACCTCGGTCTGTTGGTGGGGCCGTTGGTGATCTCCAACGTGTTGGTGGGCGTGGGCGGCTCTTGGCTGAGCGTGGCCTTGTTCTGCCTGGTGCCGCTGGTGGCGGTGGCGTTTGTGCTGTCGCTGTTCCTGAAGGTTCGCTAGGGGGACGATAAGTGATGAAGGGCCCCGTTTGGTTCGAGAAGATAGCTATTGCCCTGATTAACGTGGTGCTGGGTCTGGGCATCAGCTTGGGCGCACTGCTCTATGTCCAAAACCTGCCGGGAAACGAGGCCCTGTCTATCCTTACGCCGTCGGCGTTTGTGCAGGCATCCCTTCTGGCCTTTTTCATTGGCTATACCATAGGCAGCCTGGTGCCGGCCTTTGACTGGGGCATCGCTTTGGCGCAGGCGTTGCGCATCAGGGCACGGCTGGGCGTGTATGCCGTGCAAAGCGTCACGCTGGGTGTGGCAATGGGAGTGCTGATAGGCTTCTTCGTGGCCTTTATCACCAACTTTGCTACCCAGGGCATGGGGGCCGTCATCGGCTTCTATGTGACCATACTGCCGCTGATAGTGGTGCTGGCCATCATGTTCGTGCTCGTCTTCATGAGTCCGATCCTGAAGGTGGCCAGCCGCATCAGCGGCTTTGACCCCGAGCGGCTCACAGGGGCCAAGCCGACGGTCGACGGGGCGGACGAGGCGTCCGGCAAAGCAGCGGAGGAGGGCCCGGTCGGGGGGGGGGGGGGCGGGGGGCGGGGGGGGGGGGGGGGGGGCGGGCCCGGCGCGGCGGGGGAGGCGGGTCCGGGACGGCGGAGCCCGGTTGTCCCGACCGATTGCCGCGACCCGCGCGCCCCCGGCGGAAAGCCCGGCGGCCTATCCCCACATTTCCTCAAGCTTGTCCAGGCGGGCCGGGGCCCGCAGGTAAAAGTCGGCCAGGACGATCAGGCAGGCCGCCTCGGCCGCCGGGGCCACCCTTGGTCCCAGGCAGGGGTCGTGGCGGCCTTGGACGGAGATGCCGGTCCGGCCGCCGTCAACGTCGACTGTCCGCTGCTCCAAAGATATGGAGGGGGTGGGCTTGACGAAAAGTCTGGCCG
>JAISGJ010000079.1 GCA_031263105.1 Coriobacteriales bacterium | reverse complement strand
GTGCGGCGCGCCGGGTGCCCCCCGTGTCGTCGTGCGCCGGGCGTGCCCCCTCCCCGGGCCCCCCCCGCCCCCCCCCCCCCCCCCCCCCCCCCCCCCCCCCCCCCCGGGGGGGGGGGGGGGGGGGGCAGTAGGCATTACCTCGGCAGCGGACACGATATAACGCTATACTGTCCTTCATGCCAATTTGCGCATCGGCCGTCCTTTCGTGCCGTGCCGCCCCCTTTTAATACCCTGGAGGTTCATCTGCTCATGACTGCGGTCCAAATCGTCTCTCTCATCATCTTCGTCGCCGTGTTTGCGCTTATCGTTTCCGAGAAGGTGCATCGCGCCTTGGCCGCATTGGTCGGTGCCGTTATCATCATGGTCGTCAATATCGTTCCCTTCGAGAACAGCCTGGAGCATATCGACTTCAACACCTTGGGGGTGCTGGTGGGCATGATGCTCTTCGTCTCGGTGGTCAGGCGCTCAGGGCTCTTCGAGTTCGTGGCCGTCAAGGCGGCCCGTATGGTCAAGGGCGACCCTTGGCTCATCATGGTGGCGCTCGTGGCCATCACCGCCTGCCTTTCCGCGCTTCTGGACAACGTGACCACCGTGCTGCTCGTTGGCCCCATGACCCTCATGATCTGCCGCGAACTTGAACTGGACCCTGTGCCCTTCTTTATCACGCAGATCATCGCCTCCAATATCGGCGGCACAGCCACCCTCATAGGCGACCCTCCCAACATCATGATAGGGACGGCGGCGGAGCTCTCCTTCCTCGACTTTATCCTCGTCGATGCCCCCGTCGTGGTGATCATCCTCATCGCCACCCTGATATGCTTCCGCTTTATCTACGGGCGCAAGATGAAGGTCAGCGCAGAGGCGCGCGAGGCGATAATGGCCCTCGACGAGAACACGTGCATCCTCTCCAAGAGCCTCTTCGTCAAGAGCATCGTCATGATCGTCCTCGTGGCGATCGCCTTCACGCTGCACGGGCTGCTGCACCTGGAGTCCTCCGTCATCGCGCTTTCCGCCGCAGCGGTGATGATGCTGATCGGCCGTCAGGACGTCGAGGAGACCGTCCTTGGCGTGGAATGGACGACGATAGGCTTCTTCGCCGGCCTGTTCATCGTGGTGGGAGGGCTCGTCGAGACGGGCGTCATCGACCTGTTCGCAGGCTTCTTGGTCGGCATCACCCAAGGGCAGGAGACCATGGCGATCCCGGTCATTCTCACGGCATCGGCCGGCATCTCGGCTATCTTGGACAACATCCCCTTCGTGGCGACGATGATCCCCGTCCTGCAGAGCATGGAGCTCAGCGGCATCGACGTCATGCCCTTGTGGTGGGCGCTTTCGCTCGGCGCCTGCCTCGGCGGCAACGGCACACTCATCGGCGCCAGCGCCAACGTCGTCCTCTCCGGCATCTCCAACCGCGAGGGCTATCCCCTCACCTTCATACACTTCCTCAAGATAGGCGTGCCGATGATGCTGCTCTCCATCGTGATATCCGGCATCTACCTCATGCTGCGCTTCGGTTGATGTCTGGGGACAAGGGCGGCCCGTCCTCTTACCAACAAACCTCCATGTCCCGCCAATTCACGAGAGAGGTGTTGCCCACCTGCCCCTTTTGCCCGGCATAGACGATGACGCTTTTGCTGGCTGTGCCCGATGCCCTTTCAAAGGCTTTGATCCCTTTGAGGAAATCGGAGGCAAACGTCGATCCGCTTTTGATCTCCATGAGCAGCCGCTCTTTTCCGTTGTCTATGACAAGATCAATCTCGTTGCCGCCATTGTCTCGATAGAAATGCAATTTTGTGTTAGAATGCAACATTCCGCTGGATATATTTTTCAATATATCCAGAATCACCATATTCTCGAACAGTCCACCCCGCAGATAATGGTTTTCCAGTATGTTTCTGTCGGTAATGCCAAGCAGGTGGCATGCAAGGCCGGTATCGTGGAAATATATCTTCGACGCCCTTATGAGGCGCTTGCCAAAATTGACATGGTACGGTCGAAGCCTGTAGATGACGTAGCTCGCCTCAAGGATTGATATCCAGTTTTCGATCGTTTTCGCGTTGACGCCAACATCCCCGGCAAGCGACTCGCGGTTCACGAGTTGGCCGATCCTTCCAGCAAGCAGGCCGAGAAATCTCTGGAACGTTGATAGGTCGGATATGTTTCTTATCATTCGCACGTCACGTTCCACATAGGTTCTCAGGTATCTTTCATAAAATATGTCCGTGTTGATATCTGCTGCGTATGTTTCGGGATAGAATCCCCGTATGATTTGATCCACAAAGCTGTCGCACAGCAGGTCGGCGTTTTTTAACTCATGAATAGAGAGTGGGAGCAGCGTCGCATAGGAAGCCCTTCCTGCAAGCGATTGGGATATTTTTTCAGAGAGCAGGAGGTTTTGAGAACCTGTGATAACATAATCGCCGTACCTGCCCCTCTCGTCCACTTGCACCTGTACTTGCGAAAGCAGGTCTGGGTACTTCTGAATCTCATCGATGACTGCCCGTGAATTGGTCTCGACAAATCCTACCGGGTCAGCTGTAACGGTATTGAAGGTATTGATATTTTCGAGATTGTAATATGAGTAGTCCGCGAATTCGCTTTTGCAAAGGGTGGTCTTCCCCGATTGCCTCGGCCCTGTGAGCGCAACGACGCGTGACTGCTGCGTAAGTCTTTTGAGATAGCTTTCGATGTCTCGCCTAATCATGGTGTGAGTGTATCACTGAGCTGAAAATCTTGCAAATCAGGATTTCGATTCCCGATTTGCATGGCAAGCTCGTCCCCTGCCATCCGTCAAACGGCGGGACGTCGAGGACGCCGTCCCCTACGGACGCAGCGGGGAGGTGTGGCGGCACGACAGCTCACTTGACGCTTACGAACGTCTGGGCGACGTAGCCCGTGGTCGCCTTGCCGTTGAGCTTGAACTGTACTTTGTACAGTCTTCCGCTCTTGCCTATGATGGTCACGGGACGGGCCTTCTTGAACACGGTCAGCTTCTTGCCGCCTGACGCCTTGCTATCTGTGTAGTGTCCCGTCCTTTTCGTCCTCGTCATGTGTGAGCATTTGGACAAACAGCCCGGGGTCTCGTCGATTATCGGTGTCGGCATAAGCCGTCGATGGTATCGACATCGTAACCACCATTGCGATGGCCACTATTGTTGCCACACACAGCTTGAACAGTCGCCTGTTCATGGTTGATGGCGCCACCATACCTGTCACTTCCTTCTTTTGAACTTGCTTCTGTGACAACTACAGGCAGCCTGCGCCGGTTCCGGCACGTGCGGGAGGGGCAGGCGCGGCGGCCGTTGTCAAAAGGTGTACCTTTTGACACCTATGTTCTATGCCGAGTATTTGGGACAAACACTGCTTCCGTGCTTCAATCGGGCGTTGCTGTGTTCACACCCCCACTGTCATCCCGAGCCTGCCGAGGGATCTTCGACCGCGCAAACGGTCGATCGCGCTCGGAAGGCGCTCCGGCCTGCGGTCGGCTGCTTCGCAGCCGAGGATTCCTCGACGGGGCTCGGAATGACAGTGGGGCGTGAACAGTGGCGATCGGGCTGGTTTTCGGTCTGCTTTTCGCACAGAATCCTCTTGCGTTCGTCGATTTTGTGGTACCATCGGTACGCTATCAAAAGGTACACCTTTTGACAGTGCGTCGGTGCCTCCTTGACACATCCCTGACACATGCAGAGGCCCATCCCGTGTTTTCACGAGCATCGGCAGCGCGAGCATCGGCCTTTAGCAGGGGAAAAGGCTGCATAACTACTGGATTTAACTTATGCTACAATTCCAACATGAAAAGCTACGATTACAGAAACGACCTCCTCTTTCTTCGCAATCAGCAGTACATGGTGGGAAACCATGATATGCCTTTCCTTTATGCGCAGGACATCGCATTAGATGATATTGACCTCATTGCCTTCAGCAACACCAGACACGATGAGACAGAAACGCCTCAACGGAATAGGACGATACACTTCTTTCTTGATGACTATAAGTTCGACGAACGATTTCCTGATTACCAAGCCAAACGGAGAAATCGTAACGCTTTACAAGCCAACAAACGGACCATCCTATTGGGAAGGACAGGTGAAGATATATGACCCAAACGCACAGTAAACGTTGCGCATGCTGCGGCTTTCCGACACTGCCAAACAACAGTATCTTTGAGATCTGCCCTCTGTGCGGATGGCAAGACGATGCCCTGCAGAACGGCAACCCGGACTATTCGGGCGGTGCCAATGAGTCAAGCCTGAATGAATATCGTCGAGAATGGCTCAAGGCTCACAAACGCACAAAACACGTTCTCAGGGTTGCCTGAGTTTCGTGAGGCATGGGATCCCAGGAGGACAAGAGCGTCTATCGCCTTGTCTGCCTGTCACCTCCGCCATCCGTCTTTCCCAGCTCCTGCTCGATGCGCTGGGTGAGGTCGAACCACTCCTCTTCAAGGCGTGGGATGCGTCGGCGTAGCTCGTGGTACTCGCTCAGGGTCGTGTCGAAGGCTTCCTTGTCCTGATAGAGCTGCTCGTCGGCCATGAGCACGACGAGCTCGTCGTAGCGGGCGTTGTCGCGGTCGAGCTGGCACTCCACCTCGGCAAGGCGCGTGCGCTCGTCTTTGAGCACGCGGTAGGCGCGGTTGCGCGCGTTCGCCTCGGCGCGCTTCTGCTCCTTGGTCTTGCGGGGCTGGGGCGCATCGGCATCGATGGGGACAAGGGCAGCACCGTCGCGGGCGGCACCTGCGGGAGCTGTCTCAGCACTGGAGGCGGCAGTCTTGCCAGCAGTGCTGCCGCCACCGGCAGTCTTGCCGACGGAGCGGGGGGCGGAAGCGGCGGCATCGGTGCCCTTGCCCTTGGCGGCACGCGCGTTGGGACGGCCGACGGGGGCGGGGGCACCGCTTTTCTCCCCCTCTGTCTTATACAGGTAGTAGTCGTAGTCGCCGGCGTAGCTGCGCACCGTGCCGTCGCTCACCTCGACGATGCGGTTGGCGACCGCCCGGATGAGGTGGCGGTCGTGCGTGATGAAGACGAGGCTGCCGCTGAAGGAGCGGAGGGCCTTCTCGAGGATGTCGGCGCTCGCGATGTCGAGGTGGTTGGTCGGCTCGTCGAGGCACAGCAGGGGCGCGGGCTGCACGAGCATCTTGGCGAGGGCGAGGCGGCTGCGCTCGCCGCCGGAGAGAACGCTCACCTTCTTCTCCACGTCGTCGCCCGTGAACAGGAAGGTGCCGAGCAGGGTGCGCACCTCCGCCTGCGTCCAGCCGGGGGCGATGCCGTCGAGCTCCCGGTAGACGGTGTTGCGCGGGTCGAGCTCCTCGAGTTGGTGCTGCGCGTAGTAGCCCACGCTCACGTGGGCCCCGAGCACCCGGCTGCCCTGATCGGGTGCGAGGGTGCCCGCGAGCATCTTGAGCAGGGTCGATTTGCCTGCCCCGTTCGGCCCGACGAGGGCGACCTTGTCGCCACGATACAGCGCGAGCTCCGCCCCTTGACGGCCCGCCCCGCCGTAGACGACGTTGCTGCCGTAGGCCTTATGGATGTCGCTGAGCTCGATCACCTTCTCGCCCGTGCGCGGCGGCTGCCGGAAGCGGAAGCTCACCTTCTTGGAGACCTCCGGCGCCTCGATCCGCTCGAGCTTCTCGAGCTTCTTCACGCGATCCTGCACCTGTTTTGCCTTGGACGCCTTGTAGCGGAAGCGCGTGATGAAGGCCTCCATGTGGGCGATCTCGTCCTGCTGTGCCTCGTAGGCCGCACGCAGCCGCACCAGGCCCTCCTCGCGCTGGCGCTCGAAGTCCGTGTAGCCGCCCCGGTAGCCTGTCAGCGAGCCCCTGTCCACCTCGACGACATGGTCGACCATGCCGTCCATGAACGCACGGTCGTGGCTGACCACGACGACGGCGCCCTCGTAGCTGCGCAGGAAGCCCTCCAGCCAGCGCACGCTCGCAAGGTCGAGATGGTTGGTCGGCTCGTCGAGGAGGAGGAGGTCGGGCCTGCGCAGCAGCAGCTTCGCCAACGCTATGCGCATCTGCCAGCCGCCGGAGAACTCGCTGGTCGAACGCGCGAGGTCGCCCTCCTTGAAGCCCAGGCCGAACAGCACGCTGCGCGCAAGCGGCTCGATGGTGTAGCCGCCGCCATGGGCGAACTCGTCGCTCAGCCTGCCGTACTCGACGAGCAGCTGCTCCTGGGTGGCGTCCGGGGCATCCGGGGCGCCGCCGCCCTCGCCGCCCTCGCCGCCGGGGGCACCGCCCCCCTCGCCGTCGGAGGCGGCATCGGCGATCTGCTGCTCAAGATGGGTGAGGCGCGCCTGGATGTCGAGAAGATCCGCAGCGGCGGCAAGCACGGCATCCAGTACCGTGAGATCCTTCCCTGCGTCCGCCTCGATGGCAGACTGCTCCAGATAACCGACGCTGCTGTTCTTGGCAAAGACGACGGTGCCGCTGTCCGGCGCGTCCACCCCCGCGATGATGTTGAGCAGGGTCGTCTTGCCCGCGCCGTTCGGCCCCACCAGCGCGTAGCGGTCCCGCTCGTTTATGCGAAGACTTGCGTCCCTGAACAGAACACGCGAACCATAGGATTTGCTGAGCTTGTCGACATTGAGAATCATAGGTACCCATTATCGCAGAATACTGCCTACGCCGACCCGCGACGTGAATCAGATGCCATGCGATACGAACTGGGCGGGGGTCTGCACCTGATCGACTTCAGGAAAATGCTTCATGTTCCCGGTGACAATCGGAGCATTGGCCTTACGGGCAACCTCCACGAACATCCTGTCGTCTTCATCGGGCAGGTCTTGGGAGGAACGCGGAGCAATGACTTCCTCGCCGGTCAATCTGATAAGATCCACAAGGTCATTAACCTGCGTTTTGCTGAAGCCGAACTCAGGGCGCAGCAGAACTTCCCGATACTCCTCAAGAATGCGCATGTCGTAACAAACCGACACCTGGCCGCCCTGAATCATCTCGATGACAACCGCGCAGTTGCCATGTGAGGTAAGGAGACCGGAAACAAGAACGTTGGTGTCGATGACGGCCCTAGTCATCGACGCGCCTTGCGGGTCGAGTGGATGAGCGCATCCACTTCGTCCATGGTCAAGTCCTTGGTGCCCCGCAGCTGCGACTGCTCGCGCATGGCGTCTATGGCACAACGCGAACGATAACGTCTGGCTTCGATGAGGGCTTTCTCTAAGTCCAGATCCGTTATATCAAGAAGAAGCGTTTTGGGCTTCCCGTTCTGCGTGATCATTGAGATGCGCTCGTTCCGAGTGCCTGCGAGAATGGTTGCCGTGTCCTTCTTCAGCTCTGTCACCGTATAGGTCTTCATGGGTTTCCCTTCGCTCGTGTGTACGCAATACCATACAGAAAAGTATACCATATTCGACTACCATTAAGTTCCTTTTTTGCTTTGCAGTGTGTCCTGGCGTGTCCCGGTCAAAGCAAGGGGGCGCTCAGAGCTCCTTCGCGAACTTGTAGCCGACGCGCCAGACTGTGAGCAGGTAGCGGGGCTGGGAGGGGTTGTCCTCGATCTTCTCGCGAATCTTTCGGACAAAGACGGTGATGCTGTTCTCGTCGGACAGGCTGTTCTCACCCCAGATGTGATCTGCAATCTGGTTGCGCGAGAAGACCTGTCCGGGGTTTGCCATCATCAGGGCCAGTATCTCGAACTCCTTCGCGGTCAAATCGATTGGACGCCCTTTGAGCAGCACCTCATAGCGATTGAAGAAAATCTCCAGATCGCCGACCCTGTTGGAGCCGTTGCGCGCTATGGCCTTGGAGAAGGCCAGGTCGCCCTTGTGGCGGCGCAGGTGCGCATCGATCCGCAGCAGCAGCTCGTCGGTGGAAAAGGGCTTGACCACATAGTCGTCGGCCCCGATCTTGAAGCCGATGCTTTTGTCCACTATGTCGCCCTTGGCGGAAAGGAAGATGACGGGGATGCGTCGCCCGTCCCTCCGCATCCGCTCACAGACCTCGAAGCCGCTCATGCCCGGCATCATCACATCCAACAAGAGCAGATCTGGCCTTTGGGCAGCGACGAGCGTCAGCCCCTCATCGCCGTTGAAGGCGCTTATCATCTCGTGGCCCAGGTCCCCCAATGTCTCACGCATCACCTTGTGCAGAGCATGGTCGTCATCGACAAGCAGTATCTTGGCCATCAGTCCTCCTCCTTCCCAACGTCACCGGCTGGGACACGCACGGTAAACGTGCTCCCCTTCCCTGGCTCGCTTGTAACCGTGATGCTGCCCTGGTGCATCTCAACGTACTCCTTGGCCAGGGTCAGGCCCAGTCCAGTGCCGCTATGTTGTCGGGACACGGACGAGTCCGCCTGAACAAAGCGTTCGAAAATCCGCTGTTGGTCCTTCTTTGCTATGCCGATGCCGTTGTCGATGACATCGATGCGAATCTGGTTGGCCTGCGCCACAAAGGAGACGCAAAGGCTGACCGCGCCCTTTTGGGGCGTGAACTTGAGGGCGTTGCTGCCGCTGGTTCTCTAGCACCTCGTTGGCCTTTGCAAGCTGCTCGGTGCGATCAGCAACCTGGGTCTCCAAGCTCTCGTAGATGTCGCTGAGCTGGCTGGACATCTTGTTGAAGCCGTCCACCATCTCGTTTATCTCACGCGAGGACTTGGTGCGGTCAAGGTTGACATCCAAATTCCCGTCTTGGATCTGCCTGAAGCCCCCTTCAATCCTGCGCAGCGGGCCAGTCACCAAGCGCGAAAGGGCGATCCAAAAACAGACGACCGCCAGCAGGAGCAGGCTGACGAAGAAGACGGTGTCGAAAAGCACGTTGTTGCGCCGTACCTCGAGATAGGCATCAAGCGGTATGACGATGCTGATGGCGCCGCCCACCTCACCCTCCAGCCACCCCTCGCGCGCGAACCCGGTCTTGTCGATCTCCCCGACCGGCTCACCGTGGCATTCCAGGCAGTTCTTGTTGACCCTCATCGGAGCAAGGTAACGAAAGACCTCCTCACCTCGATAGTCGGCAATCGAGCAATACTCCGTAAGGCTGCCATCGGCATAGAAGGCATCCAGCGCTTCGGACTCGAAGGAATCCGGCTCATCGCTCTTGTTGCGGGGGCCGAAGTTCACATAACGGGTGACGTAGTCGCTGCGCCCCGTGAAGAGCTGCCCGATGCTGCGCCCGGCAATGGCGCAGTTGAGCCCGAAGTACTCCCCGTCGTCGCTGTAGGCCGAAAGGTCAAGCCGGTCCTGATTCGATGACATGAAGTCCCACACCGCGCCCATCTGTTGGGAGAGCGCCCAGCCCTTCTCGCGCAGATCGTGCAGCATCACCTCGTTCTGGCTGGTCTGGGAATGAGAGAGACTGATTCCCAACGCCGCTATGATCAGCAGCGTGAACAGCAGGAAGAACTTGCTCATCAGCTTGATGTTGCCCACCGAATCTCCAAGGCACGGGATATCAGAGCGCCTGCATCTCCTCTATCAACACGGCGTCACGTTCGCAAACCAAGGCGGCAAGTGCGGCAAGCGTTGGGTACACACAGCTTATCCTATCGGCCTCAGCAAGGCTTTGGGCATACCCGCGTATCCAGGCCAACAGGTGCTCCCGCAGGAAATCCTGCTGACGGCCCAGCAGCAGCGACACGCCCTCTCTGTCGCCGCTGTCGTTGGCTGCCACCGTTCGGGCGGCCAGTTGCGCCATGAAGTCCAGCTCCGTCGCCAGATGGTCGTCTGCCTCATAGCGATACCCGGATGCCCGGAAGCCTGCCCGGGCATAGGCCTCGCGCACCTTCAAGGTGACCTTGGTGAACAGCACGGGCTCCTTGGCCATAAAGGCCGACTCCCAGGGAGGCACAGGAAGCGCTGCGGGGCCAAGGAACAGACGGGTGTACTCGTTGCGCAGCTGCGGGAGCACGTCTGTGCCGCTGCGGAGGAACCCGTGCAGGTCTTGCCAGAGGGCTGTGGCCCCGGCAGCAGGGGCGGGGGCGGCTCCATTGGCGGCCCCGGGAGCGAGCGCGGCAGCACCCCCGTCAACCGACCGCTTGTCTCCCCCGCCTTCCAGCAGGCCGAACTGCGCGGCAGTCTGGGCATCGCAGAGCACGTCCAGCAGATGCCTGTCCGGCTCGGCCGCAAACATGCGGGAGCAACAGGCATAGAGAAACCGCCTGTTGGCCAACAGCACTCTCAGGGTCTCAGACGACGGTTCCATGCAAGCCCTTCCGACAAGGAGCGCCGCAACAAGCACTCCCCCACCTGTTGCGGCACACGTACACGAGAGGCTGCGGGCCCTTACAGGACATACTCCTGCGGGTCGGGCCGCAGGGCGATCTCCTTGGCCCGGATTGCCACTGAGGGGCCGGTTTGGGCAGCGTCCGGCAGAACGACGATCTGATCAACCGCATCAGGATATGCAGCACGCAGCTCCTCGATGTCGCCGAAGGCCAAGGCGCGCATCGGGCAGATGGCCACACAGGCCGGCTGTTCGTCCTTGGCGCGCAACAGCTTGCAGGCATCGCACTTGCGAACCTTCTGGTCGTCCTCGAAGTACTGCGGCACCTCATACGGACAGGCCCTCACACAGTACTGGCAGCCGATGCACTTCTCCGCATCGTATTGGACGGTGCCGTCCTCCTCGTCAACATACAGCGCCTCGACGGGACAGACCGACGTGCAGGCCGGTGTCTCGCAATGGTTGCAGGACGCGGAATAGTGGTACCCACGCGCAGTGGGGTACTCGCCCGCCTCGTAGCTGCTCACCACACGAAAGACCATCGTGGGCTGCAGGTCGTTCTTGTCACAGCAGGCCACCTGGCAGGCACGACAGCCGATGCAGGAGGTCTGATCGTAGTAGAATCCTTTGCGCGCCATCCTTATGCCTCCTTGATCGGTATGCGTTGCGGCCATTCGACATCCGGCTCCAAAGCCGGGCCGGAGTACTTCTCAAAATCCGCAAGCGTGGCGTTCCAGCCGGTAACGCCAGACTTGCTCGTGTAAGAGCCGCAGAGGATATTGTCGGCACCGCCCCGATCGATGCCGGTCTCCTCGTCGATATCCACCCAGCCACCATGAGGCAGGGCGATAACACCGGGGGTCAGGCGGTTGGTGACCGAGGCCAAACGCAGCGTCTTGCCGTTGTCGTTGAAAATCAGCACGGTGTCGCCCGTCTTGACGCCCTTGCCCGCAGCGTCTTGAGCGTTGATGAAGACAGGATGCTTGAAGGCGTTGCGCAGCTGACCCACCTGATCGAAGGTAGAATGCGAGCGACGCAGGTAATGGGGATTGAAGACCTGATAGGGATAGTCGCCGCTCAACGTGCCTTCGTGACCGTGGGGCTGCGGCTGCCAGACGGGAATGGCGCTCGCGATTCCCTCGCCGTGGTTGCGGGTCTCCAAGAACGTGCGGAAGGTGGCACAGTGAATCTCGAACTTGCCGCTGGGGGTCTTGAGCGGATTGGCAGCCGGGTCGTTGATGAAGGCCGCATACCCAAGCTCCGAGGAATAGACGTCGTCTTTTGAGCGCGGCACCTGATAGATGCCCTGCCCCAACAGTTCGGTGAGTCCAATACGGCCCTCCTGAGCGGTTCCCTCAACGCCCCATTCATCGATATCAGCCTGAGTTATGGTGACGAGCGGCTCGAAGCCGGTAGCATCAGCACTGATTACCGTAGTGCCGGCCAGCTCATTGAAGTACTGCTGCTTCATGTCGAGGGGAAACACCGCCTTCGGGTCAAGCCCCAAGCGGCTCGCCAGCTGCTCGGCCACCCACTGGTCGCTTTGTGCCTCATACAGCGGCTCCACCACCTGCTGATAGAATATCAGCGCCTCCACCTGGTTGTTCAGCAGGCGACCCGGACGTTCCCATTCGGTGGTGACAGGCAGCACGATATCGGCATAGGCGGCCTGCGTGTTCAGGGTGAAGGCGTTGGCAACCACGAAGTCCACCTTGCGATGTGCCTCTATGCCCTTGGCGATGTTGGGCTTGGTCTGCAGGCCCACCACCTCCTGACCCTGGCTCCAGCCGTTGAGACCACCGTGATAGATGAGATGGATGTCGATATCGCGCTCCTCGGCCGGCGCGGCAACATACGTCGAACCGCCGCTGAAGTGGTACTTCCCGCTGAGTATGGCCTCCCACACCTGAACATCGTTCACTTTTTCGGTGATGGGGTTTTCCAAGGCGGGGAGTCCCCTGTCGCCTCCGACGAACATCATCGAGCGCTGGTTGGCCATGGTGCCGTTGGAGGTCTCGGTAATCTGATTGCCGGGCTTGCCCATGTGCCCGCCCATCATGCCGACCGTGCCGAAGAGGAAGGGGAAGTACTCGGCGTTGGTAAAGCGACCCGGCGCGAAGGCTGCCAGCAATGCAACGTTGTTCTGTTTGCCCATGACGTAGGCCAGCTCGCGTATCTGCTCGGCGCTGACCCCGCATCTCTCGGAGGCCCAGTCCGCCGTTTTGGGCTCGTCGTCATAGGTGCCCAGCACATAGTCCTTGAAGTTCTCTTTGGGGTCAGCGCCCTCGGGCATCATGCCCTCGTCGAAGCCGCTGGCGTAGGTGTTGAGGAAGTCCCAGTCGATGAGGCCCCTCTCTGCGTCCTCGGCAATCATCGTGTGGGCCACACCCAGCAGCAGAGCCACGTCAGAGCCAGGATACACGGGGATCCACTGGGCATCGAGCACGTCGTAGCTCTCGTTATAGAAGGGGTCCACGGCTATGAACGTAACGCCTGCGTCCTTGAGGTTCTTGTAGTACCACGTGGGATTGCCCGCTGCGCTCCAAGCCGGGTTGCAGCCTATCATCACCACATAGTCGCTTAAGAAGATGTCGTAGCGGTCGTTGCCGCCACGGCCTATCATGCCGTACCCGGCCTGGTTCGCCCAAGCCCAGTTGCCTACCGAGCTGGTGCACCACGAGCTCATATACCCGCCGGCCGCTGCCAGCGTGTAGTACAGCTGGTCTCCCGAGGGACAGTAGATGGCACGATTGCCATAGGTCTCGATGACGTTCTTGATCTCTGCTGCCACATAGTCCAGCGCCTCGTCCCAACTGATGCGTTCCCATTCGTCGCGGCCGCGCAGGCTCTTGTCGCCGCCGGTAAGCGGCTCCCAGTGCGCACGCTTCATGGGGTACTTCAGCCGGTCGGCACCGAAGACCTGCCGACGCTGCGAGCGACCGCGCGCACAGCCTCTGATCTGCGGATAATCGTAGCTGTCCTCGTGCGTGTCGTCGGTCTTCTGGCGCAGCACGACGCCGTCCTTTACCAAGACCTTGTTGACGCAGCGCCCGCCGCAGTTGTGCCAACAGGCGGCCGAGACCCACGTTGCGCCTTCCTCGGGGTCGACCTGCGGCTCCGCCGTCTCGACGGGCCCCTCGACAGGCTCGACCTTGTTCGAGCATCCCGCAAGCGCACTCGAAGCCGCAAGGGCGGCCGCCGAAGCGGCCGCGACTTTGACGAAGTCCCTGCGCTCGATCTCGGTCAACTGCTGAATCTTCTCCACATACGTCTGCATCGCATTCCTCCTTCGCATCTTCCACACGGTACTCCGCGTTCAGTATAGGGCGGCCCCAGCGCCATACCTATTACCTCTATCCTCAATAATTCTTAGCTTGTCTTTCCGAATTCTTAACATGACCTGTAGTATAGTGAAGAAATATGACAGCCTTGTAGGGAGCATCTGAGGGGAGTTTGGTTGATGGACACCATATCGATACGTCGCACGACCGAGGGCATCGACTTTGAGGAGGTGGCGGCGCTGCTTGCCTCGGTGGGCATAGGGGATTTTCCTGCAGACGTCCGCCGCGCCGCTTTCGAGAACAGCCGGGTGGTCGTATTTCTCCTGCAGGAAGAGCGCTTGATCGGTTGCGGGCGGGCGCTCTCCGACGGCGCCTACGAGGCCGCGCTCTACGATGTGGCGGTGGCACCCGATATGCAGGGCAAAGGCTTGGGGCGGCGCATCGTCGAAGAGGTCTTTGCGGGCCTCGAAGGACAGAACGTCATCTTCTTCGCCAGCGCCGGCAAGGAGCCCTTCTACGAGAAGCTGGGCTGTGCCCGCATGAAAACCGGAATGGCGCGCTTCGCCCGGCCCGAACGCATGAGAGCACGGGGGTACATCGATTGAAGGAGGGCGCTGCCGGTAAAGGGGGGAGGAAGCGAAAGGGATTTCGCTTCCTCCCCCCTTTGCGAGCGGCACGCCTCC
>JAISGJ010000067.1 GCA_031263105.1 Coriobacteriales bacterium | reverse complement strand
TGCGGGCGGGGCTCGGTGGGAGCGCCGGGGTTTTCAACAGCAATTTTGGCCGGGGGAGGAGGCGCGTCCGGGGCCGGGGGGGGGGGGGGGGGTTATCTGGGCGGGGTTATCGTGAGGATGGTGTCGGGGGGGAAGGGGGTGCTGCCGGCGGAGGCGGCGTCTTTGAGGGCGAGGGCATCCGCGTTGACGAGCACGATGCTGCGCCGTCGGTGCGCCACGGCGACGCCGTAAGGGTCGTAGAGCCCCAGCTCTATCGTGAGCGCAGGGCGCCGTCCCACCGCGAGCGTCTGCGTGACGTCCAACGAGAGCGTCTGCCCCAGGTAGAACTGCTCGCCGAAGGCGTTCTCGGGCGTGGGCGCCGTCTGGCGGGCGCGCAGGTAGAGCCAGCCGCGCGCGCTCGGTTGCCCGGACGCGTCGCCGACGTAGAGGAGGTCCTCGGACCCGGCGAGTGCGCCTGCGAGGTCGTGGGGCGACGGGGCGACCGCCCCTGCAAGGAGGAGCCGGTCGGCGACGAGGTCGAGGCAGGCATCGGCGACCTGCTCCCCTTGTGCGTCCCTGACGATGCGGCCGGATATGCCCATGCTCGCCACGAGCATGACGAGGGTCACGCCGAGGACGATGAGCGCGATGCCGAGGGTGACGACGACCTCGACGAGCGTGAAGCCGCCGAGGGCGCGGGCGGGGCGCGGGCGGGCGCTGCGGGCACCGGGGCGGCCGGGAGCGCCGGGGGCGGCCGCAGCGGGGGCGGCGGGGGCGGCCGAACGTCTCCCCAAGAGCCACGGGTGCGCAGGCTGCGGCAGCGCCCATAGGGGCCGACGCGCCGCCTCCCTACCCACGGGCGTACTTCCCCGCCTGCCAGGCGCCGATGAGGCCGTAGTGCGTGCAGATGCCGGTCTTGGGGTCGCTGCCCCGACAGAGGACCTCGGACTGTACCCTCTCCCTCATCGCCTGGCCGAACGACGAGCCGTCCGGGGCGTGGACCAGGGAGCCGTCATGGACGCCATGCAGGTGCACCCTGTTCGCCGAGCCGCCTATCACGAGCGCGCCCGCGTCGAACGCCTTGGGAAGGACGAGCACGCCGGGAGACAGGATGCCGTCGGCCACGTCCACAAGCCCCTTCCCGTAGATATGGATGCCGTCCTTCGCCTCGTCCGCAGTCAGGACGGAGGCGTCGAGGTCGTCGTGGGGGCTGTCGAGGGTGAAGCCGCCCCCGATGCGCACCTCGCCGCCGTTGTAGGCGTAGATGTTGCCCTTGAGCTTCGCGCCCGCCTCTATCTCAAGGACTCCCCCGTCCACGTAGACGTCCGTGAGGACGTTGGTGTGGGCGCTCGGCTGGATGGTCAGCGAGCCGCCCGTCTCGACGACGATGCGCTCCGGGCTTATCCACATGTTGTCGCGCGTCGCGCCTTGGACCGTGAGGGCCTGCCCCGCGCCCACGAAGACCGTGCCGCCCTTGATGGTCATGGTGGGGTTGAAGCCCTGGTCGAAGCTGTGGTAGGAGACGGTCTTGTCCTCCCAGGTGTCCGGCCTGCGGACGACCGAGCGGGCGGTGCCGGAGGCAGGGGCCTTCAGCACGATGTCGGTGTCGTAGATGAGCTGGTCGTAGCGCACCGTCGCATCCGCGTAGAGGTTGTGGCTGGAGCTGGAGCCGTGGGAGTAGCCGCTCCGGTCCGAGTTGATGCCGTCGGTGGTCTTCCCCGAGGTGTTGCTGCGCAGGATGCCGCCGCCGATGACGGTGGGGCGCGTGGAGTAGACGGTGCCCTCGATGACATCGACCCCCTGCATCAGACGGAAGGAGCGGTCGGCGCGGCGGTCGAGTATCCAGAACGAGGCATCCCTGCCGAAGGTGACGGGGAATATCGGCAGGCCCCGATAGTTGCCGCCGTTGGAGCTGGGGCTTGACGTGTACGGCCAGAGGCTGACATACTCGCGCTCCGTCGTGCCGTTCCAGTTGTCGACGAAGTTGCCCCATGACCAGTAATCGAGATAGTCGTCGTACTTGTGGCCGAAGGGCCCGAAGACGAGGTTGGACGTCACCTTGGCCCCCGACTGCACGTACAGATCGAGCGTCTTCCAGTTGTCCGGGTGCCAGGTATGGCTCCTCTGCTGCCCGTCGAGCTGGTAGTCGAACGACTCGCTGCGGTTGGCGTTGTCGGTGAAATCGAGCATGATGAGGGAGTTGAGGCACTTCTCGGAACGCATCCTGTAGGTGCCGCCTCCCGTCGCCTCGCTGTCCGACGCGAGCCGGAACAGGACGTCCTTGCCTGCGGTGTTGTCTATCGCAAGCGCGGCCAGCTTCGTGTTCTTGGACGCGGTCGCCGACTCGGAGAGGGATGCGCCCCCCTCCAAGGGGTCGATCATGATCCTGCCGTTGACCGGCACCATGAAGCGCCTGTTGTCCGTGGCCGTGTCGTTCCGGCCGTTGCGGGGGTACCGCTGCGTCCCGAGCACCTCTTGGTCGAACCTGCCTGTGCCCTTCAGGTTCACGTTCGTCCAACGCGCCTCCTTGGTGCTTCCTGCATCCGGTATCTCCTTGCCGAGGAGCGCGAGGTCGTCCTGGTTCTTCTGCGAGTTGTCGGCGGCGCTGTCGTCGTACAGCGGGACGATGCCGTCGCTTGCCAGCGCGTCCACCTCGGCGGCGCGCGCGTCGTAGCGGGTGCCGTCATAGGTCGAGACCGGCAGGCTGCCGACGACGGGCACGGGCTCTCCCTCCCGCATCGTCAGGGACAGCACCTCGGTCGCAGCGGCGTAGGTGGCCGTCGCCGTGAGCGTCAGCTCGGCCCCCGTCTTGTCGAGGTACCCGAAGTGGATGCTGCACTGCCCCATCGTCCCCGCAAGCCCTTCGAGCCGACAGGTCAGGCCCCCGGCATTCGCGTGGAGCCGTATCTCGTCGAGCAGCGCCTCGGCCTCCTGCTGATGCGGGGCCCCCGGAGCCGAGCCGGTGGATATCCACTGCGAGACCGTCTCCAGGGAGGAGAGCGCCGTATGGTACGCCTGCTGCCGCCCGTGGCTTGCGGCAAGCGCGCCCGTGCGGCCGTTCGTGACGAGGAAGGCCGTCCCCAGCACGAGCGTGATGACGAGGATGACGCCCAGCACCCACACCAGTGACAGCCCGTCGCGGCCCGCAAGGACG
>JAISGJ010000032.1 GCA_031263105.1 Coriobacteriales bacterium | reverse complement strand
CCCCCCCCCCCCCCCCCCCCCCCCCCCCCCCCCCCCCCCCCCCCCCCCCCCCCCCCCCCCCCAGACTACGGTGCAAAATCAGTCTTAATGTGGTACCATATACGGACTGACCAAAGGTGTCACGCACGATCAAGGAGCGGAGCCGCCGTGGGAATAAGCCTCATAGAGGACGTGAAGCCCATCTCTTACATCAAGACAAATGCGGCCGATATGCTCGCCTACATCAACGACAGCAAAAACCCCATCATCATCACACAGAGCGGCGAGGCCCGCGGGGTCATGCTGGACATCGGCTCATATCAAAAGATGACCGACGCCCTGATCTTGATGAAGCTCATCGAGCGCTCTGATGCGGGCATCGGGGCGGGCGCGGCCAAAAGCCATGCGCACGTATTCGCGAGGCTTGAGGAAAAGCTTGCCCAGCATGAGCGGTGACCGCCGGATCGTCTGGAGCGATGCCGCCGAGTCCATGCTCGACGAGATCGTCGCCTCCATTGCCGAGGACAGCCCCAAGAGCGCCATGGCCGTGCTCAGCAGGATACGGGCGCACGTGGACGGGTTGGGCCGGTCGCCACAGGGGGGCAGGTACGTTCCCGAGCTGCTGGAGTTTGGGATCCGCGCATATCGGGAGGTCGTCGTCAAGTCCTGGAGGGTCGTCTACCGCGCCAGCGAGGATGCCGTCCACATCCTTGTCGTCATAGACGGCAGGCGCAATGTCAGCGACTACCTGCTGAGAGAGCTCTACCGAGGGAACCTGTAGGGGCAGCGCAATCCGGCGCAGGAGCCCGGAAGACATGGGGCACCTGATCGGGAACGTCGTGTTCAACCTAGTCAACTGGCTGCTCAGGTGACCCTCTCGGCAGACGACCTGCTGGCCTGACCGATGCCCTCCTCGTCAAGCCACCGACAGCTGCGCCGACCCGTCGGCGGACATGATGCCGTTGTTGGTGTAGGTCACCGCGACCATCTTTGCCAGGTAGTCCTCCAGCCCGACCAGCGACACGGTGCCCTCGGTCGACCTGCGGTACAGGCCGATGACCTTGACCAGGTCCCACCACTGGACGGTGCGGTCCTCCGTGCTTGACTGATAGGTGACCGTGACCCGTTCGAGGTCGCTGCTTTCCTGGCTGTACTCTGTCAGCGTCTCGATGGAGTACGAGGTCGTGAGCTGCTCCTTCAGGTTGAAGTTCAGCTTCCCGCCGCCCGACAGGCCGCCCTCGACGACGTTTTCGATGAGGAGCTTGGTGCTGTAGCTCGACCTCACCGCAGACTTGTGAGAGACCTCCACGACCTTCTCCCTGCTCTGGCCGCTCGGGATGGAAAGCGTCCTTGCCTGCCTCAGCTCGAACACGCAGACGGTGAAGTAGGAGTCCACGTAGCGGTTCTTTGCCGAGGCGTCCAGGCCGGGGTCGCGTATCTGCGACCAAGCGCTGGGAGGGATGGGCTTCTCTTGGGTCCGTGCGAGCCATAGCCTGGTTTCCGAGGTCACCTTGCGCGGCAGGTTTGCTATGACCTCCACCTTGTCCTCGATGGGCAGCGGCTCCACCGTGCCCCAGTCGGCGTATGATATGTCCACGGCAGGCCCCTATATCCTCTTCTTGCTGACCACCAGCGTCTTCGCGAAGTCGTGGCCCGATTTGGGGAGGCTCCCGTCCCAGCCGCTCGTCTCGAGCAGGCCCGTGGCCTGGATGCTCGAGTGGTTGTCTTTGGTGAGGGGCACGTCCACATAGACGGTCAGCGTCCCGTAGTGCTCGCCCCCCTCGGGGGCCGCGTCCTGGAAGACGAGCGTGAACTCGTACCCGTGCGCGATGCCGCCCGGGACGTAGATGTTGTAGGTTGCGTTCTTCCCCTTGGCGATCGAGGCCTGGGGACTGGAGATGTCGCCCCAAGCGACCGATTTTGAGATCAGCTCCAGGCTCCTATCCGTTTCGTTGGTGACGGTCAGGTTGAAGTCCCATCTAGGCATGTCGATCCCCTTTCACCCGTTTCCTTCAGCCGTCCACCGGCTGCTCTGCCCGATTATCCTATATCGGGCTTCATTGTGCAAGGGCACGATTACTGTTCACACCTCACTGTCATCCCGAGCCTGCCGAGGGATCCTCGACCGCGCAAGCGGTCGACCGCAGGTCGAGGGGCCCCCGACCTACCGTTGGACACTGCGTGTCCAAAGATTCCTCGGCGGAGCTCGGAATGACAGTGGGGAGCTCGGAATGACAGGGGGGTGTTCGGAAAGACAGTGGGGAGCTCGGAAAGACAGTGGGGAGTTCGGAAAGACAGTGGGGAGCTCGGAATGACAGTGGGGAGCTCGGAATGACAGTGGGGAGCTCGGAATGACAGTGGGGGTGTGAACTGTAACGCAATACGGGGCACGCAATCCGCACAGCCATGGCATCCGCGGGGCTACGTCGTTTAGGCAAAACCTACCTTGTCTTGAAAACCACGGTTGAAATATTTTGTCAGCGCATGCAAAAACTAAAGGAGTACACATAATCGGCGTTCAACGCTTCGACGAAACCCTTGAAGTACTCTATGGAGCTGCTTCTTTTATGTCTCCAGACATGCATTGACCGCTATCGAGAAGATGGCCCTGCAAGACCACATGCCCTGTGACGTGGTCGGGCGTCTTCCGACGGCTCTCTGTCTGCGTTCCGTCTGCATTCCGGATAAGGGTGCTATCCTCTCCGTGCAGGGAGGCCCGGACTCTCGAGGTGGGTTATGCATGACGGGGCACCTGCGACGGACAAGAAGCAGGACAACCAACACCAGCTTTTGCTCGGCCACGAGCGCCTCTCCACCCTGTACGCGCAGGTGCTGGGAAGCAGCGTCTTCGCGTTCTCGCAGGCGGACCAGAAGACGATGAACGACGAGGACAACAAGGCGCAGGCCCAGGTCTCCTCCGTCCTGAGGGCGTTCGAGGACATAGACGGCGCGTACTCGAGCCCCCTGCCCCTCGGCGGCAAGCTGCAGGACGTCTTCAACCAGGTGCTCACCACGTACGGGAGCATCGAGAAGATACCGGATAGCATGAGCAGGCTGCGCAATGCCCTGGCCGCCTACGAGGAGGCCACGCGGAACAGCTACAACCTGCACTCGCGCAGCACGAAGGCGTCCGTGCGCCTGGGGCAGGCGATCGCCAACGCAGAGTCGCCCTCAAAGGCCAACGGCGGCCAGCAGACCGGCGCAGCGAGCTGGGCCGTGGGCTACACGCCGGAGAAGCTGCCAGACGCCAACACCCTCATAGGCTCGTTGCAGAGCAGCGGCAACGCGATCTCCCTCTCCCTGTCCGCGAGCAACTTCTCCACGAGCACGACCAGCCTGCGCATGGACAACCGGACTTCCTTCACGGTTCCCTTGGGCTTCTTCGCCCTCTCGGTCAGCCACTCGAGCGAGTTCGACTACTCCACGTACATGCACGAGGACTCCAGCATGCAGATCGACATGAAGTACCCCGGTCTGACGCTGGTCGCCGCCGAGCCCTCCGCGCTCGTGGCCAACGGGGCGACCGGATGGTACGCCGAGGACATACTCTCCGAGCTTGCCGAAAAGAGCGGCAAGGACGCCACGGGCTACCAGCTGCACGGAGACGAGTTCAGCGTGGGCGGGCTCTTCGGCAAGGGCGGGCGCCTCTCCCGCCTCAGGACCTTCGTGATCAGCCAGTACCCGACCGTCTCCATGACCATGCACAAGGTCGACGTCTCCTCAGTCAGCAGTCACTTCGAGACCCACAACAGCGCAAGGCTCTCCCTCCTCGGCCTCATAACGTTGGGCGAGCACTCCGACAGCTACCAGGTGAGCTCCGTGACGAGCAGCGCGGCGAGCGAGAGCGTCACGGTCACCTTCTCGCCACCTGCGATCAGCGGCACGACCTCCTTGGAGCAGCAGGTCGCCTATGTCCTGGGCGGTGTCGCAAGCTATCCGGGCATCCGTGGGTGAAAGGGCATTGTCATGAGCAGAGCATCGAGCAAGTCAGAAGGGGACCTGTACAACGAGTGGAAGCTCAGCCATCAAGCGTTCTACGAGGTTATGTTCTCCGACGCGATAGGGCGTCTTGTTCAGCATTTCAAGAATTGCGGCGACCTCCCGAGGGTGCGCTACTACAAAAGCCCCCTCAACCGCGTGTAGGGGAGCGGCCTACCTCACCAGCGCGAGTTCCTTCTGCGCATCGAAGCCTGCGCTGTCGATTGCCGAGTTGGTACAGGTGTCGTAGACGAGGGCGACGAGTCCGGAGGCGTGCACGGTCGTCTCCGGCGCGCCCAGGCCGAGCGCAATGTTGACGTGGGCGGTAAGGGGCAGAGCAACGATCGTAACGGGGCAATCGTTACTGTTCACACCCCACTGTCATCCCGAGCCTGCCGAGGAATCCTCGACCGCGCCAGCGGTCGACCGCAGGTCGAAGGGCCCTGCGACCTGCCGTTGGACACTGCGTGTCCGAAGATTCCTCGGCGGAGCTCGGAATGACAGTGGGGGGTCGTGGCACGCTATGACCTGTAACCAACGCGGGTTCACACCCCACTGTCATTCCGAGTCCCGCGAGGAATCTTCGGGTTCGAGCGCCCGGAGAACGCACCGCGTTCTCAGCGAGGACGACGCGACGGTCCAGCGGACTGGGAAACAGCCCAGTGGGCTGTTTCCCAGCGAAGCTGCGTTGGGAAACAGCACGGTGTGCTGTTTCCGGGCGAAGCTGCGAAGCAGCGGGTGAGCCCCTGAGCGTATGAGCCCCTGAGCGTATGAGCCCCTGAGCGTATGAGCCCCTGAGCGTATGAGCCCATGGAACCGACAGGCCCACGGAACGCGAAGCAGCCGACTGCGGACAGGTGCGCCTCCCGATCGCAGTTGATCGCTTCGCGATCAAGGATCCCTCGACAGGCTCGGGATGACAGTGGGGCTCGGGATGACAGTGGGGCTCGGGATGGCAGTGGGGGCTCGGGGTGGCAGTGGGGCTCGGGATGGCAGTGGGGCTCGGGATGGCAGTGGGGCTCGGGATGAGAGTGGGGGGCGTGGACAGTAAGCAGCGCGGCGGCGTGCCGTACGCTGACACGCGCCTGTGGCGTCAGGATGTGCGCAGGAAGCGGATCTCGACGAGGGTGCCTGCGCCCTCGGAGCTGTGGAGGGCGACGCGCGCGTGGTGCATGAGGGCGCCGTGCTTGACGATGGCAAGGCCGAGGCCGGTGCCGCCCGTGGAGCGGGAGCGGCTGGCGTCGACGCAGAAGAAGCGCTCGAACACCTTCTCATGGAAGCGCCGGGGGATGCCGATGCCGGTGTCCAGCACGGAGACGACGGCCTCGTCGCCGTCCCGGCCAATCCCCACCGTGACCTCGCCGCCGGGATCGGTGTAGCGGATGCCGTTCTCGACGAGGTTGTAGAGCATCCGTGCGAGCAGCACGGGGACGCCCTGCACGACGGCGTCCTCGACGAGAGGGCGCAGGCAGAGCGCCACGTCCCGCTCCTGCGCGAACGAGGCGAGGCGCGAGACGGCGTCGCGGGCAAGCGCACCGAGGTCGACCTCCTCGACGGCGGGCGGCCCGTCCGGGGCGCCCTCGTCGAGCTGGGAGAGAGTGATGATGTCGTCGATCAGCGTGATGAGGCGGGTGGCCTCGTCGTGGATGAGGCGGGTGAAGCGCCCCACGTCCTCAGTCGCCACCATGCCCTGTTCCAACAGCTCGGCATAGCCGTTTATGACGGTCAGCGGGGTCTTGAGCTCGTGGGATACGTTCGCCGTAAACTCCTTGCGCTGGACGTCGGCCCGATGCCACTCGGTGACGTCCAGCACCAGGAGCGCCGCCCCGCCCGTTCCGCCGTCTGCGGGGACGGGGCTCGCGAGAAGCTGGTAGACCCGCTCCTCGCGCTCGAAGTAGCCCTGCGCGCGCGCGCCTCCCAGCGCCCTCTCCACGACCTGCTGTATCTGCTCGCTGCGGTTGAGGGCGAGCAGGTGCCTGCCCGCGACCTCGGTAGCCGAGGCGCCGAAGATGTCGATCGCCGCGTCGTTTATGAGGAGCACCCCGCCCTGGGAGTCGATGAGCACCAGGCCCTCGCGCATGCTGCCGACCACCGCGTCGAACTCGCTCTGTCGGGCATCGAGCTGCGCGTTCTGCGCGGCTATCTCGCGACGGGAGGCGTTCAGGCGCGTCAGGAGGGGCGTGAGCTCCGGGTAGGCCACGTTCTCCAGCGGACGGTCGAAGTCGAGTGCGCCCAAAGGGCTGAGTATCCGGCGGGAGATGATGCGGGCGGCGGCGGCGGCGGCAAGGGCCAGGGCCGCAAGGACGAGGACGGCCGGCAGCAGCGCCGTCGCCATGTGGCCCAGGAGGTTCTTCTGCGTGCCCGCGACCCGAAGGACGCTGCCGTCGGGCAACAGGCGCGCAAGGTAGATGGTCTCCTCGTCGAGGGTCTGCGAGCGGCGATGCGCGATGCCCGAGCCCGTGCGCAGGGCGTCTTGGACCTCGGGCCGGTCGAGATGGTTGGCGAGGCCGGCCTCGTCGCCGGCCACGCTGTCATGGAGGACGCTGCCATCGGGCGCTATCCACGTCACGCGGACGTCGCGCACCGCAAGCCCCGTCAGGTAGGCCGCCTCGTCGTCGACCGCCGGGAGCGCCCCCTCGACGACCTCGGCGATGTTGAGGAGCTCGCGGCGCAGCTGGCCGTCGAGCACCGCATAGACCAGCACGGAGGCAAGGACCCCGGCCACGAGGACGACCGCGACGACGGTGAGGAGGATGCTCCTGAATATGCGCCCGGTCAACGAAGGCACCTCATCCCTCCTCCCTTGGGAAGCACCGATTTATTCGTTGCGCACCACCTGGCGGCCAAGCAATTGATCGATGCCTCCCTTGGCACGGACGGGGCGAGCAGGGCCGAGGGCGGGGCCGGAGGCCGACATGCGGGCGTCACCTGTCGTCTCCCGGGGCCGTGCCCCCCATGCGGTAGCCGACGCCTCGGACGGTCTCGACCTGCGCTCCCGGACCGCCCAGCTTCTGACGCAGGGTCTGGATGTGGACGTCCACGGTCCGCGTGCCTTCCCCGTAGTCGTAGCCCCAGACCTGCTCCAAGAGCTGGGTGCGCGTGAAGACGCGGCCGGGCTGCTCCATGAGCGCCTGGAGGAGGGCGAACTCCTTGAGCGTGAGGGCGACCTCCCTCCCGTCCGAGCGCACCCTGTGGAAGCGCGGCTCGAGCACGAGCGCCCCGCAGCACAGGGCGGGCGGCGGCTCGGGAGCGGAGAGGCGAAAGCCGCGTGCTGCCATGCGCAGCAGGGCGTTCACACGCGACACGAGCTCCATCATGGAGAAGGGCTTGGCGAGGTAGTCGTCGGCGCCCGCCTCGAGTCCCGTGACGACGTCGAGCTCCGTGCCCCGGGCGGTGAGCATCATGACGGGCAGGTCGCCGAGCCGGGCGCTCTGGCGCAGCTGGCGCAGGATGTCGAGGCCGTCCGTGCCGGGAAGCATGATGTCGAGGATGACGAGGTCGGGCACACGCTCCCTGCAGGCCTCGTAGAGGGCCGACGCGTCGGCGAGGCCCACGGCCCTGAGGCCCGCCTGCCCGAGGGCATAGCAGGCAAGGTCGCGGATGTTCTGGTCGTCCTCGACGTAGTAGACCGTGGGACTCGGGCTCACGCGAGGGGCACCCCCTTGTAGCTGCCGGTGACGGAGTACTCCACCCACTCGGCGATGTTCTGCGCGTGGTCCCCTATGCGCTCGAAGTACTTGGCGACGAGCAGGAGGTCGATGGCGTCGTGCTGCTCCTCGTCCGAGCGACGCATCCAATCGAACAGCTCGGACCTCGCCGCCGCGAAGAGGCCGTTGACGGTGGCGTCGTCGGCGATCACCTGCCGCGCCTGGCCAAGGTCGCCGGAGACGAAGGCGTCTATCGCGGCGCTCACCTGGGAACGGGCCGCCGAGCCGAGGGCGACGAGATGGCGCGCCTGCTGGAGGGAAGGCGCGCTGATCCAGGCCTGCCCCCCTGCCCTGTCCCTGCCCATGTCCAAGACGATGCCGCCGATGTCGGCCGCCTGGTCGCCTATGCGCTCGATGTCGGTGACCATCTTGAGCACGGCGCTTATCCGGCGCAGGTCGCGCGCGACAGGCTGCTGCCTGAGCAGGAGGTCGAGGCAGAGGGACTCGATCTCGCGCTCCTTCTGGTCGATGGCGTCATCGGCTTCGACGAGGCGGGCCGCCAGTGCGCCGTCGCCGTCCTCGAGCACATGGAGCGCACCGTCCAAGGCGCGCTCCACCAGGGCGCCCATCCTCAGAAGCTCGGTGTCGAGCCGCTCCAGCTGCTCGTCGAAGAACTCTCGTGCCATGGCTATCCGAACCTCCCTGTGATGTAGTCCTCGGTACGTCGGTCGGCCGGTAGGGAGAAGAGCGTGGCCGTATCAGAACATTCTACTATCTCGCCGAGGAGAAAGAACGCCGTATCGTCGGATATGCGGGCCGCCTGCTGCATGTTGTGCGTGACGATCACGATGGTGTAGCGCTCCTTGAGCTGGACGGCCAAGTCCTCGATACGGGCGGTGGAGATGGGGTCGAGCGCGCTGGTCGGCTCGTCCATGAGCAGGACCTCCGGCTCGACCGCCAGCGCACGGGCGATGCAGAGCCGCTGCTGCTGGCCCCCGGAGAGCCCGAGGGCGTCTGCCCTGAGACGATCCTTCAGCTCCTCGAACAGGGCCGCGTCCCGAAGCGAGCGCTCGACGATGTCGTCGAGCCGCGCCCGCGAGCGTACCCCGTGCGAGCGCGGCCCGAAGGCGATGTTGTCGTAGACGCTCATGGGGAAGGGGTTCGGCTTCTGGAAGACCATGCCCACACGTTTGCGAAGCTCGTTCGTGGCGATCTCGCGGTAGACCTCCCTGCCGTCCAGGAGCACGCGGCCGGTGTGCCGGCAGCCCTCGACAAGGTCGTTCATGCGATTGAGGGTCTTGATGAAGGTCGACTTCCCGCAGCCCGAGGGGCCGATGAGCGCCATGATGCGCCGCTCGTGTATCCGCAGGCTGACGTCCTTGAGGGCCTGCAGCCCGCCGTAGTACAGGTCGAGGGACTCGACGGAGAGCTTGATCATCTCAGCCCCCTCTCCCCTGCCATACGACGCGCGAGCAGGGCGCTTGCGGTGTTGATGAGGATGACGAGCAGCAGGAGCACCACGGCGGTCGCATACGCCTCGTCAAGATGGAGCCCCTCGCTTGCAAGGACGTACATGTGCACCGAGAGCGTGCGGGCGGAGTCGAAGACGCCCTGGGGCACCTCGGCGACCGTGCCGGCCGTGTACATGAGCGCGGCGGTCTCCCCCACCACGCGGCCGATCCCCAGGATGACGCCCGCAAGGATGCCCGGGACGGCGGAGGGGACGACGACCTTGAAGACGGTGCGCAGCCGCCCTGCCCCCAGCCCGAAGCTCCCCTCGCGGTAGGAGTCGGGCACCGCCTTCAGGGCCTCCTCCGAGGTGCGCATGATGAGCGGCACGATCATGATGGCCAAGGTGCAGGCGCCTGCCAGAAGCGAGAGTCCCCAGCCGAGGGCCGTCACGAACAGCAGCATGCCGAAGAGCCCGTAGACGATGGAGGGGATGCCCGCAAGCGTCTCCGCCATCAGGCGGACGAGCTTGACGAGGCGGTTGCCCCGTTTGGTGTACTCCACGAGGTAGATTGCGGAGAAAAGCCCCAAGGGGGTCGCTATCGCCAGGGCTATGAGCACCATGAGCACCGTGTTTATGAGGGAGGGCATGAGCGAGACGTTCGTGGAGTCGTAGGTCCAGGAGAACAGCTCGGGCCGGATGTGGGGTATGCCCATCACCATGATGTAGGCGATGATGAACAGGAGGAAGGAGACGCTGACGGCGGCACCGGCAAAGACCGCCCAGCGTGCGAGGCGGGCGCTCATGCATGCACCTTCTTCCTGGTGAGGAGCGAGAAGAGGAAGTTGATGAGGAGGATGAAGACGAAGAGCACGACGGCGGTGCCTATGAGCGCGCCACGGTGCAGGTCTGCGGCGTAGCCCATCTCGAGCACGATGTTGCCCGTGAGGGTCCGGGCGCCCTCGAGGATGCCGGAGGGTATGCGCGGCTGGTTGCCGATGACCATGATGACCGCCATGGTCTCGCCGACGGCGCGCCCCACGCCGAGGATGATGCCGGCCATGATGCCGGACGCGGCCGCAGGGACGAGGAGCCTGAAGACGCAGCGCTCATGGCTCGCGCCGAGGGCGAGCCCGCCCTCGTAGTAGCTCTCCGGGACCGCCTCGAGCGACGCCAGGGCCACCGTGATGATGGTGGGAAGGATCATGATGCCGAGCAGGAGGGACGCGGCAAGCACGCTCATGCCCTGCACGTCGGGAAAGGCCCCGCGTATGGCAGGGATGATGAGCATGAGCCCGAAGAAGCCGAAGACGACCGACGGGATGCCCGCGAGCAGCTCCATGGCGGGGCGCAGGAGGCGCAGCACGCGCGCCGAGGCGAAGCGCGCCAGGTAGAGGGCGGTCGTAAGGCCGAGGGGCACCCCTAAGACGAGCGCCCCCGCCGTCACGTACAGCGAGCCTATGATCATCGGCGCGATGCCGTAAAGCCCGTTGGCGGGACGCCAGGACGTCCCGCTCAGGAACTCGAGGGGGCCGATCTCTGCGATGGCGGGAATGCCGTTGACGAGGAGGAAGAGGCAGATGAGGACGACCGCCAGTATGCAGACGCAGGCGGCGCCGGCAAAGACCGCCTGCGCCACCGTCTCTTTGAGCCTACCTGCGCCCATGTCCGCGCCCCTCTGTCCGTCCTGCCCGCCTGCCGTCGCCGCAGCCCCCCTCGGGGACACGGCCCAGGGGCGGCGCAGCCGTTGCCGCGCTCACCCCTCCAGCTCCTCCCAACGGGCGATGGCGCCGAGGTAGATGTCCTTCACCTGCGTGCCTTCCAGGCCGTCGAGCGGATTTTCCGTGTTCACGATGGCGGCGATGCCGTCCAGCGCGATGACCGTTGCGGAAAGCCCCGCTGCGGACTCCGTGTCCTTCAGCTCGCGAGACGCCATGCCGATGTCGCATATGCCGTCCACCGCCGCCTGGATGCCCGTCGACGAGTCGCTCTGCTGGATCTCGATGCTGACGTCCGGGTTGAGCGCCAGGTAGGCCTCCTTGAGCTTCTCCATGACGGGCGTGACCGAGGAGGAGCCGGAGACGACGACCTTGCCCGCCGTGCCGGGTGCGGGCACATAGGCCGAGGAGGAGAGTGCAGGATCGATGACCGCCACGTAGTGGTTCTCCTCGACGACCCTCTGCCCCGCGCTGCTCAGCATGAAGTCGAGGAAGTCCTGTGCGACAGGCGCAAGCTCGCCGTTGGTCACCAGGTTGAAGGGGCGCTGGATGCCGTAGCTGCCGTCCTTGACGTTGTCCGTCGTCGCCGCCACGCCGTCGATGGCAAGCGCCTTGACCGAGTCGTCAAGGGAGCCGAGCGAGATGTAGCCTATCGCGCGCGGGTCGTCGGCCACCGCCGTGAGCATGACCGCGGTCGAGTTGGTGATGGCCGCGTCCAGCGTGGTGCCGTCGGCCTTCTCGCCGTTCAGCTCCTCCTCCACACCGAAGAGCTCGACGAAGGCCGAGCGCGTGCCGCTGCCGTCCTCCCGCGCGATGACCGAGATGGCCCCCGTGACCGCCGACGGCCCCGAGGAGGCATCCTCGTCAGCCCCGTCCGCCGTCTCCGCAGGCCCCACCGCCGCGCCGGTGGGGCCTGCGGTCGCCGGCGTGTCCGGCGTGTCCGCCTCCCCGGAGGCGGCCGGAGCGCCGGAACAGGCGACGAGCAGCGCCGCAAGGGCCAGGAGCGCCCCTACGGATGCCAGGATGACGAGCGTCCTCTTAAGCATGGTATCTCCTATCCTTTCAGATCCACATGATGGGTGCGACGCATGCAATGTCTCGTCGCATTCGCGTTCCATCCTATGCCCGTTATGTCAAGTCCTTGTCTGGCCTTTGTCAGATCGAGGTAAAGTCTGCTCGGTGGGCTCCGCCGGGCAAAGGGGGGTGGGGTATTCAGCCTCGCCGTCTTGCTTGGGACGGCAGATGGGGGGCGGGGTTGCGGGGGGCGGGGGGGGGGGGGGTCAGTCGGCTAAGTGCCAGGTGGCTTCGGCCTCGGCAGGGGGGGCGTCGCAGGGGGGCGTGCGTGCAAGGAAGCCTTCGCGGGCAAGGGCCTTGAGAAGGGAGGCCACCTCGTCGATACCTGTGGCGGGGCGCCCTGCCGTGCGCTCGAGGTCGTTGAGGGATGCGGCGATGCCGTCCGTCCCCCTGCCGGGGCAGGCAAGCACGAGGCGGAGCAGCTCGGCGCGCTTCTGGCGCACGGAGCCTTCGAAATTCGATTGGCGCACATGGTGGCGCGAGCGCCGCGAGGGGTTGGGGAGGATGCCCTTCAGGTGGCTGCCGTAGTCGAGCAGGGCGTAGTACCAGCCACGGGGGTCGGCGGCATCGCAGGTCGCCTCGACAAGCGGGACGAGCTCGCGGTCCGGGACGCGGTCGCGTCCTTCGAAGAAATGGTGGAGGAGCACCGTCCGCACGTTCGTCTCCAGATAGACCTGCGGCTGCCCGTAGGCGAAGACGCACACGCCGGCCGCCGTGGCGGGCCCGATGCCCGGCAGCCCGAGCAGATCCGTGTAGCAACGGGGCACCTGGCCGCCGTAGCGGTCCGCACAGGTCGCCGCCGTCTGCTTGAGGGCGAGCGCACGGCGGTGGTAGCCGAGGCCCTGCCACAGCTCGAGCACATCGGTCGTCGAGGCCGCAGCGAGCGCGTCCACCGTGGGAAAGGCCGTTGTCCAGCGCTCCCAATAGGCGCGCACGCGGACGACCTGGGTCTGTTGGAGCATGACCTCGCTCACGAGGACGAGGTAGGCATCGCGCGTCCTGCGCCACGGCAGGTCACGGTACAGGCGCCTGCCCTCCCGGCGTACCAGATCGACGAATTCCGTGTACGTGGGCGCCTACCCCGCCATGCAGCCGGGCACCCCGGCTGCGAGGTGGGCGGACTTGCCCTCGAGAAGCTCTTGGATGGTCACTGACGAGAGGTAGTCCTTGAGGATCGAGTTCGCGCCCTCCCACACCTTGTGGAAGCGACAGGTCTCATGGCGGTCGCACCATTCCTTGTCGCTCACGCAGATCGACACGCTCACCGGGCCTTGGACGACCTCGACGAGGCGGTACAGGGTGAGCTCGGTAGGGTCTACCGCCAGCAGCATCCCGCCACGGGCACCACGGACCGACGAGACGATCCCGCTGCGCATGAGGTCGTACTGTATGCTCCGCGCAAAGGCATAGGGCACGCCCTGCGTGCTGGCCGCCTCGCGCACGGAAAGCGGCATCCCTTCGTTTTGCAGCAGGGCGGCGATGAGACGTATAGCGTAATCGGTTCTTCTTGATATCTCCATAGTCCGTCTTCCGTCTTTCAATCCATCCGACACGGCCCCCTGTCAGAGCGCCCCTTCCCCACTTGTTCAGTTTATCACAAATGTTGTCAGAGAAATCACATATCGTCGTCAAGACGGAGATCGCAGACGAATTGCGCAACGGCCTCGTCCTCGACCTGTTGATACAACGGCGAGTCGTGGTCGAGGTACGGGGAGAGCTGCACCATCACGTCCCCGATGGTCACCTTGGTATAGCGGCCTGTCCGAAGGGAGTCGCGATAGGCGGACTCCACGGCCGAATGGGCGGCAAAGACCAGGTCGTTGCGCGAGAGGCCCTCGGAGAGACGGGCTATGCGGTCGACGTCGAGCTCCGCGAAGGAGGGATGCTCGCCCGCAAAGCTGACGAGCACGTCGCGCCTCTCGGCCGCCACAGGGGCACCGACCTCTATGTCGTGCGTCGGCCCCAACAGGCCCCGCAGGGGCTCGCGGAGGACGGCGGTGTGCTGGGCGGTCGCCATGAGGACGATGCCGGGCTTGTTGCTCAGGGCGCGGAGGTAGCCGGTCACCTCGGCCTGCATGGAGCGGCCGGGGCCTCCCATCATGGCCCTGCCCCTTCCCCCGTTGCGCCTGATGGCCTGCTGCTCGTTGTCGAACATCTCCTGAAGATGGTCGATGTTCTCTATGAGCACCGTGCAGGGCAGCACCATGTCCATGAAGTCGGGCGGGCTGCCGAAGAAGCCCCGCTTGAAGGGGCCGACGAGCTTGATGGTCCCGTTGCCCTGCCGGTCGAGGTCGACGGACACGTGGAGCATGGGAAAGCCTATCTCGCCGGCCGTCGCGTGGGCGAACAACGAGACGTCCTCCCGGGAAGGGCCGAAGAAAAGGAAGGCGCCGTCCAGCGAGAGCCTGGGGAGCCCGTGCATGGCCGCGCTGCGCTCGATGAAGCGGTGATGGCCGCTGTCGTCCGACGAGAGGAAGCCGAAGCCGCTCATGTGCGCGAGCGCCCGGTCATAGCCCGTGAGCACCTGGTAGTCGAGGCGCCCGGGACGCTCCCCATCCTTGGGGCGGCCGTCCCTCTCCCGCAGCTTCCCGCCCAGGCGGGCGAGCCCGGCCTTTGCGGGGGCCTCCTGCGCAGACGCTGCGGACGCTGCCGGTATGATGGCCTCGATCGAGGGGAGCTTCTGGATCGCCTGGGAGGGCCCGTCCGCCTCGAGGGACATGCCGATCTGCTCCAGTACCGACTTGAGCGAGTCGAGGAGCCTCCCGTCGTCCGCGCCGGACATCTCGTGGGACAAGGTGTCCGCGATGCTCTCGAGGTCGTCCTCCGTGACGCCCATGCTCTCGAGCTGGCCGAGGGCAAGCGCCTGCAGGCGCATCGTGGCCTGCTCGTTCTGTTCGGGGCTGTTATAGGGCACAAGGTCGGTGAAAAGGGACTCGGCGACCGAACGGTCGCCCATCTCGAAAGCAAGGTCCCATGCCTTCCTCATCCCGTCGAGGACCTGGGCGGAGACCAGGCGACCGAAGGAGGACTCGACCTCGAAGGCCGCGCGGAACAGGTGGACGGCCAGACGCGGCTGCCTGTTCAGCAGCGCGGCCTGGGCAGCCTCAAGGTAGAGGGTCGCGCTTTTCTCGAAACCGTTATGAGGCTCTCGCTCCTGGCTCATACTTCATCCTCTCAAGGGCACATGCTCTTCCCATCATACCGTGAGAGGGGAGAAAGCGGATGCGCCTGTACGACTATTTGCCAAATCGTTGCATAGGGGCAACGGGGTCAGCGGTCGGCGAGCCAGCGGGTCACGATGCCGTTCAAGGCAGCAGGGTCTATCGGCTTGGCGAGGTAGCCCTGGAAGTCCGCCTGCAGGAAGCGCTCCTCGCTGCCGACCATCGCGTTGGCGGTCAGGGCGATGATGGGCAGGGAGCGCGCGTAGTCGGTCGCCACCATCTCGCGGATGGCCCGCACGGTCTCGAAGCCGTCCATTTCGGGCATCATCTGGTCCATGAAGACGAGGTCGTACCGGGGCTCCCCTCCCCTGATGAGCTCGACGGCCTCGGCTCCGTTGTCGACGCAGTCGACCGTGAGCCGATAGGGCTCCAGCATGCCCTTCGCGACCTCGAGGTTGACCTCGACGTCGTCGACCACCAGCACGCGTGCGTCGGGGACCGGCACGAAGGTGAAGGCATCGTTGGCCGAGGAGCGCTCGACCGTGTAGCGGAACGCCTCGAGCGCAGCGGCCGTCCCGGCACCGACCGTCTCGACGGCACCGTCTTCCCACCCTGCCGGGAGGGCCTGGCAGACCACCGAGATGAAGGTGCTTCCCTTGCCGAACTCGCTTCTCACCTCGACCGTGCCGCCCATCAGCTCGGTGAGGTGCCGACAGATGGACAGGCCGAGGCCGGTGCCCTCAAGGCCGCGGTTGGCCTTCAGGTCGGCCTGCTGGTACTCCGAGTACAGCTCGGACAGCTCGTCGGGCCTGATGCCTATGCCCGTGTCGCTCACCTCGATGCGCATGCGCACATGCCCGCCGTCGCATGGCCGCGCAACGTCGCCTCGCGCCTCCTCCCCCTGTGCCCTCCCGCCCTCGCCGCACGACGGGTCCCCTCCCCCTTCGTCGAGCCGAACGGCGAGCGTGACCGTGCCCTCATGCGTGTACTTGATGGCGTTGCTCAGGTAATTGTTGAATATCTGCCGCACACGCAGCTCGTCGCCGTACAGCGTGGCGGGAATCCGGGGGTCGACCTGCAGCTTGAGCTGGATAGGCTTGCTGCCTATGCGCACCTTGTTGATGTTCACCGCGTCGTTTATCATGTCGGCCGTGCGGTACTCGAGGGGCACGAGCTCGAAATGCCCCGACTCGATCTTCGAGATGTCGAGGATGTCGTTTATGACGCTCAGGAGGTTGCGCCCGGACTCGTAGACCTTCTCGATGCTGCCGTGCGAGTCGGCATCGAGGCTGCGACGCAGGACTATCTCGCTCAGGCCGATGATGGCATTGAGCGGCGTGCGCATCTCGTGGCTCATCTTGGCAAGGAAGGTGCTCTTCGCCTCCGATGCGGCCTCGGCCTTCTGCCGCAGGTCGGCAAGGCGGGTGTTCTGCTGGTTGATCTCGCTGATCATCTGGTAGTAGGCGCTGACATCGGAGAGGATGAGCAGCCAGCCCGTCACACGCCCGCTCTGCTTGCGGACGTTGCGGCGCACGACCTTGAAGGTGCGGCGTTGCAGGGACGCAGGCGCGGATGCGGTGCCGGCGGCAACGTCGGTGCGTCCGCTGGAAGCGGGGGCGACGCCTATCGAGAGCTCCTCTCCCGACTCCGGGAGCGTATCGGAGGCCGCACGGTCGAACAGGGCGGCCGCATCGACGCCCCCGTGCCCCTGAAGGCATGCGAACAGCTCCTTGACGGTCGTCACCTGGGGGTCTACGGGACAGTCGGGAAAGGTCTCGCAAAACGTGGCATTGACCTCTTCGATGCGGTCCCCTGCATTGACGAGCACGATCGCATCGCCGTAGGACGCGAAGACGTCGCTCAAGGCCATGGTGCGCAGGCTGTTCAGGCGCGAGCGATAGGAGTAGAGCGCGAACAGCATGAATATCAACGCGAAGCCGAAGGGGGCGATGTCCTGGCTGAGGTCGATGACGCCTATCGTGAACAGGACGTTCACGAGAATCGGCACGAAGCAGGCGAAGAGCCATGCCACCGAGAACGCCGGGGACGGCCGCGTCTTGACGATATAGCGGACGAGCAGGACGACCCCGACGGCGATGGTGAGATAGGCGACCGCCGCGTGGAACACGAAGAGCGGGCCGTACTCGGGCAGAGGGAAGCCGTCGCGGGAGAAGATGAGGCGGTGCAGGGGGTTCGTGAGCAACAGCACTATGTCGAAGGAGGGGATCACCCAGACGATCGCATGGACCACCCTGTTGTGGATGAAACTCGAACGGACGAACAGCAGCATGTACCAGAGGAAGCAGACGGGGGCGACCACCAGCATGACCGAGCGCAGCGTATACATGTAGGCATAGGTGTAGCTCTGGGCTATCTGCGCCACTGCGTCGAAAAGCGTCCAGTAGCAGGTGGCCACGCCCATCGCGATGAGCGCGCGTATCTGCATCGTGCGCTTGTCCGAAAGCCAGATGAGCGCTATGAAGTAGATGTTGACCGAACAGGTGACGAGAGAGACACTGAAGAGCACGAGCTGCAAGATCATATCGCCCGACTCCCCCCTTCCGGGTCATCGTACCTTGACACTCCAGTCGACGATGCGCCAGCCCTCGCGCCGGGCCGTCCGTTCGAGCCCGGTGTCGGGGTTGACGGCGACGGCGCACCGAGCCGCTGCGAGCAGAGGGGCATCGCTGCGGTGGTCGCCGTAGGCGGCCGTCAGCACCCATCCCTTGGCGCCGAAGCGGCCGTCCGCCCAGGCGGCAAGCTGGAGGAGCTTCTGCTCGCCCTCGGGGGGCTGCCCTGCCACCTTGCCCGTATAGAAGCCGTCTGCGACCTCCATCTGCGTGGCTATGAACCGGTCGGCGCCCACGTCGCGGGCGACTTCTCGAAGCAGGGGGGAGAAGGACGCGCTCACCAGCACGACCTTCTCCCCCGCCTCCTTGTGCCCCCTGATGGCCTCAAGCGCCTGGGGGCGCAGGCGGGGGCGCAGCTGATCCCGGTAGAGCCCCGCCATGACCGCATCGGCCTCCGCCGCCGGGAACTGCGAGAAGCTCCTGAAGATGTACTCGCGCACCACCTTCTGTTCCACCGGGATGCGCAGCTTGTAGCGCACGCCCCACCACAGCGCCGCAAGGGCGGTGCCGTAGGGGATGATGCCCCGGCGCGCGAGCGCACGTACCATGCGCACGGGCGAGTGGCCTTCCAGGAGGGTGCCGTCGAAGTCGAAGGCGACGATGCGGACGGGCGCGTCTGTCACGAACGACACCCCGGGCAGCCCTCGCAGCCGAGCCCCTCGTCGAAGTCGCCCAGCCCTATGTCCTCGGCGCGGTACTGGAGGAAGCCGTAATGGACGACGAGCTTCTCGCGCAGGGAGCGCAGGGCCCGTCCGCGATGCGACACGCGGCCCTTCTCCTCGGCGGCGAGCTCGGCCATCGTGCGGCCGTCGCCGGGGTCGGCGGGCACGAACAGCGGGTCGTAGCCGAAGCCGCCCCTGCCGCGCGGCTTGAGGGCGATGTGCCCCTCGCAGACGCCCTCGGCGGTGAGCTCGCGCCCCTCCTCGTCGATATAGACGATCTGGCAGACGAAGCGCGCGGTGCGCTCCTTCTCGCCTACGCCCTCGAGCTCCGCAAGGAGCCTGGCAATGTTGCGCTGGTCCGTCGCGCGCTCACCGCTGTAGCGGGCCGAACGGATGCCCGGCGCACCGCCCAACGCGTCCACTTCGAGGCCGGAGTCGTCTGCAAGCGTCGCCATGGGACGCTCCGGGAGCCTGGCCGCACGTGCCTTGATGCGCGCGTTCTCGACGTAGGTCTCCCCCGTCTCCTCGGGCACCTCGGCGATGCCGAGCGAGTGCAGGGGGAAGAACTGCCATCCGTCCATGTCGAGGTTCTCGATTATCTCGGGGATCTTGCCCCTGTTGTTCGATGCGACGAGAACGGTGTTCCAGAATCGCTCCACGATAGGTCCTCTCCACTCTTCGCTTGTCCTCTTGTCCTGTCCGGGCCGAGGCCCCAGGGCCGGACGCAGGTTCCGGCCCTGGACGTCGGCTCCGGGGCCCATGCCTTCCCTCTCCTGCCCATGGGCCCGCCCGGGGCCTCACGCCTCCAGTGCGTCGCGCTGGGCGGCGAGCAGCTGCCTCAGGCCGACGGTCCCTGCGTCGAGCAGGGCATCGAGCCGGGCGCGGTCGAAGGTCGCACGCTCGCCCGTCCCCTGGACCTCGACGAACTCGCCCGCGCCGTTCATGACGAGGTTCATGTCGATCTCGGCACGCGAGTCCTCCCGATAGTCCAGATCCAGCAGCACCCTGCCGTCGACCAGCCCCACGCTTACGGCGGCGACCTGCCCGAAGACGGGGTTCGAGCGGACCCTGCCGGCGTTCGTCCAGGCGCCGAGCGCGTCATGGAGCGCCACCCAGGCCCCGCACACCGAGGCGGTGCGCGTGCCGCCGTCCGCCTGGATGACGTCGCAGTCCGCCGTGACGGTCACCTCGCCGAGCAGGCCGAGGTCCACGACCGAGCGCAGGGAGCGCCCTATGAGGCGCTGGATCTCATGCGTGCGCCCCTTCTGGCCGCTGGTCTCGCGGCGGGATCGGCGGGCCGTCGATGCGGGGAGCATGGCGTACTCCGCCGTCACCCATCCCTTGCCGGTGCCCTTGACCCAGCTCGGGACGCCCTCCTCTATGCTCACCGCACAGAGCACCCTCGTGTCGCCGAAGGCGACCAGGCAGGAGCCGAAAGGCCCCTTGAGGCAGCCGCGCGTAAAGGTGACCGGCCGCATCGAGGCGCCGTCACGGCCGTTCGCGCGCGTCGTCGACATGGTATCCTCCTCCTTCCTGCCCAAAGGGCAACAGGGTCACGGAAGGCCGCCCGCCCTCCGACCGTGCAAGGTCCTCCCCGGCTTGTACAGGGGCCCCCTCGGCCCGCGCAGAAGCCTCCCCGGGAGCCTCCTCCAAGGCCCTCTCGGCCCGCGCGAGGCCCTCCTCGAACCGCGCGAGCGCATCCTCGAGCTCCGCTATGGCCACCGTCTGCACCCGGGACATCGGATGGGCGAGGATGGCGGCACCGAGCGCGGCGAACTCCTCCGTGTCTGCAGCGGTCGTCGCAAAGCGGTGCTTGGGCGCACGGGCGTCGGGCACCAGCTGCCCCCGCCGCGCAAGCACCTCCTCCACCTCGCGCGCCGTCTCCTCGGCGCTCGAGATGATGCACACCTCGGGGCCGACGACCTGTGAGAGCAAGGGCGCAAGGAGGGGGTAATGCGTGCAACCGAGCACCAAGGTGTCAATTCTACAGCGTTTGAGCGGTTCGAGGTAGTCGCGGGCGATCTCGAGGAAGGCCGGGCGGATGTAGATGGCGGAGGTATGCGCCATGATGTCCTCAAAGGGGTTGCGGTCAAGGCGCAGGCCCTGCTCCACCATCTCGACGAAACGGGGGGTGGCGGCCGAGAAGGTCGTGATGCCTGCGTCGAGGCTGCGGATGGCGCGCGCATAGATGCCCGAGTCGATGGTCGCCGCCGTCCCGATGACGCCGACGCGGCGGGCGAGCGTCGAGAGCACCGCCGCGCGCGCGCCCGGCTCCACGACGCCGATCACGGGCACGGGCGACTCCTGCTGTATGCACTCCAGGGCCGCCGCCGTCGCAGAGTTGCAGGCGATGACGACGAGCTTGACGTCCTGCCCTGCGAGCCAGGAGGATATCTGCCGTGCATAGCCCTTGATCTCGGCGAGGGGGCGCGGCCCATAGGGGCAGCGCAGCGTGTCGCCCAGGTAGAGGATGGACTCGTGCGGCAGCCGCCGGGCGATCTCGCGCGCGACGGTGAGCCCCCCTATCCCCGAGTCGAACACGCCGATGGGCCGTCCGACCGTAGCTGTGGTATCGGAGATCCTGTTCTGCATCACACCAGTATACCGCAGCGGACAGACCCGAACCGGCCTTGACGGGCATTTGAGCGAACTGCGTTTGAGCGAACAGTGACGGCTGCTCGGTTGCCGTTCACGTCCCCACTGTCATTCCGAGGCCCGCCGAGGAATCTTCGGCTGCGAAGCAGCCGACTGCGGGCAGAGGCGTCCCTCCGGTCGCAGTCGATCGCTTTGCGATCGAGGATTCCTCGGCTTCGCTTCGCTCCGCTCGGAATGACGGTGGGGTGTGGGTGGTAGCAGCTAGCCGTCCGAGCGGTATCGGTTGTAGAGGTCCCTCATCTCTTTGCGGGAGTGGACGTCGAGCTTCTTGTAGAGGTTGGAGACATGGGTCTTCACCGTGCCGGAGGAAAGGGAGCACGACTGTTCGATTTCGATGTATTTCAGGCCCTGTATGAGAAGTGCGAATATCTCGCGTTCGCGAGGCGAGAGCGAGTGCTCTTCGGCGAAGCGCTTGGCGGAACCGTCGTCCTGTCTGCCTTCGGTGGCCCAAAGCCTCGTGCTTTGGCTGTAGTAGCCCCTCACAAAGACGACGATCACCGACATGAGAAGCAGATATATCGTCACCATCACCAAGGCGGAGTTTCCGAACGCCATCTCGGAAACGAGATGGGTCCCGAGCAGGCCGACAAGGGCCGAAGCGACATGCGCGATGCCGGCGACCCGGTATGAGGGCATGGACACCATGCTCACACACTCGATGACCATAAGCCAGCGCACGAGATGCGCGAATGCCTCGATCGCAACGGCGACAGGGGCAAGGCGAGGGTCCACTCCCAAGTCATTGATGAGGGCAAGTATCTGAAGCCCCATAAGGGACACGCCGAAACCGATTATGCACCGAAGCGACAGGGACAGACGTCTCCTGGGCGCATGGAACACAAGGAGCGTGAGTGCGAGCACGATCGCTGCGACGACGGCCAGCTGGACGGGAGCGAACTCGTCCGACCCGGCATACGTGCCCCGTGACTCTCCCCACGTTCCTGCCTCGCTGAGAGCCTGGATGAACACAAGGGCAACCGTGATGAGGATCACCTGGGCGATGAGGGAGTACTTCTCCGACTTTCTGGATACGCGGGGAAAGGGCTTTGGGTCGGGATTCTGGGCATCGAACCTATAGGCGACGAAATACACTGCGGCAATGAGGAACGGAATGAGAAGGGAGAGGACGATCTGGACTTCGGACAGCACGGACAGACAGACGAATGCCGAAAGCCAGAGCTCGAGAACCAGGCTTGCGGAAATGCCCCAGACCGCGTATATGGCAGGCAGCCTTCGCGCGAACTGCCGGTAAAAGACCCATACGAGAAACGAATAGCACGCTATTGCAGCAAAGATGCTCAGAAGGGAGAGCAGCTGGGCATCGAGAAGGGTCTGATGATAGGCGATGACCAGGGATCCTGTTCCCATGCAAAGCGCAAGTGCCGCAACGATCACCGCCGTGTTTTGGGCCTTCGGGAACTTTCGGGCGAACACGATGAAGAGCACTCCTGTGAACAGCCGTCCGAAACGAAAGGCGTCGGCACTCGGAATCCCGATGATCGGCTCGGCCCCCAAAGGCAATATCTGGACACTGTAGCCGACGGTATTGGTCCACACGCCCGCCAACGTCAACCCGATGGCAAGGACAACGGCAGACAGTATTCTCGCTCGCGTCACAGAGTCGAGTGTTGGATACGCTTGCATGGCCACCTTTGATCGAAACAGGCACTTCCCTCGCAGTATTATAAGCGACCCCGAGGCGGTTGTTGCCTCATGAATTGCCTCATCCTCACCCGACTGTCCCTCATGAAATAAGTCCCTATGCCCGATATGCAAGTGACGATGGTTTTCAGGATGGTGCAAAGTCCGGGGTTTTTGATATTACTGTTCACGCCCCCACTGTCATCCCGAGCCCCGCCGAGGGATCTTTGGGTCCGAGCGCCCGGAAAACGCACCACGTTTTCAGCGAGGACGGCGCGACAGTCCGGCGGACTGGGAAACAGCCCAGTGGGCTGTTTCCGGGCGAAGCTGCGTTGGGAAACAGCACGGTGTGCTGTTTCCGGGCGAAGCTGCGTTGGGAAACAGCACAGTGTGCTGTTTCCGGGCGAAGCTGCGAAGCAGCGGGTGAGCCCCTGAGCGGGTGAGCCCCTGAGCGGGTGAGCCCCTGAGCGGGTGAGCCCATGGAACCGACAGGCCCACGG
>JAISGJ010000005.1 GCA_031263105.1 Coriobacteriales bacterium | reverse complement strand
CCCGGGTCTGCCCGCCCCCCGCGGTTGTTTGTGGGGGCCGGCCCCCCCAAAAACCCCCGGTTTTTTCCCCCGCCCCCGGGCCGACAGGCCCACGGATCACGCAGTGTCCAACGGCAGGTCAGGGGGCCCTTCGACCTGCGGTCGACCGCTTGCGCGGGCGAAGATTACTCGACAGGCTCGGAATGACAGGGGGGGTGTGACGTGACAGTGGGGGCGTGACGTGGCAGTGGGGGCGTGTACAGTAACCGCAGGGAGAGGGGCGGGCCGCTCCGGCCGTCAGCCGGCACGGGCGGAGCCGTCGCCCGCGCCGGAGCCCGCGCCGCCGGAGCCGCCGCTGCCCGCGCCGCTCCCGCCGGAGCCGTCGTCGTCAGAGGCGCCGCCGCTGGAGCCGCCGCTGCTGCTCGCGCCGCCGGAGCCGGAGCCGCTGCCTGCGGCGCCGCCGCTGCTCGCGCCGCCGGAGCCGGAGCCGCTCCCGCCTTCGGACGCAGGCGGAGTCTCGGCCTCCTTCTCGGCCTTCTTCCTGGCGTCCTCCCGTGCCTTCTTCCTGGCATCGGCCTCGGCCTTCTTGGCAGCATCCTCTTCGGCCTTCTTGGCGGCCTCCTCATCGGCCTTCTTCTTGGCCTCCTCCTCCTCGAGCTTCTTCTGCTCCTCGGCGCTTAGGAAGGTCGCCTTGGCGTTGTAGGCAGGGTTGTTCGCAGAGGGAAAGTCCTGGGCCTCGGCGCCTTGCAGCGCGTTGCTCATGAACTCCCGCCACACCGGGCAGCAGTTGGAGCCGCCGACGTTGTCCGGGATGTACTCCATCTTGTCCCGCATGCCTATCCAGACGGCGGTCGAGAGCTGCGGCGTGTAACCGACGAACCAGGAGTCCGTGTAGTTGTCGGCGGTCCCGGTCTTGCCGGCGGCGACCTGCCAGCCGAGGTTCGCCGACGTGCCCGTGCCGCCGCTCACCACGCCTTTGAGCACCTGGTTGGCGGCATAGGCGACCTCCGGGGCGAGCACCCGGTTGCCTTCCGCCTCGTTCGTATGGTCGTAGATGACGTTGCCCTCGTGGTCGACGACCTTCACGATGGCGGTCGGTTCGTGGAGGACTCCGCCCGTCGCCAGTGCCGAGAAGGACGACGCCATCTCGAGTGTGTTCACCCCGTAGCCGCCCAGCACCACGGAGGGGCCGATCTGCTCCAACAGCTTCTTCTGGTCCGGGTTGTCGGCCTTCTCGGGGTCGAGGCTCCCGACGCCCATGCGTATGGCCGTGTCCTGGACGGGCTTGGCGCCCAGCTTGCGCACGACGCGGGCGTAGGCGGTGTTGGAGGAGGACCAGGTCGCCTGGGCAAGCGACATCGTCCCCATGCTCGCCCCTCCGTAGTTCGACACGGGCCAAGGCGGGGAGCCGTCCCCCATGTCGATGGAGACGGGCGATGCGCCCGAGACCAGCGTCTGAGGGGAGTAGCCCTGCTCTATCGCGGTGACGAGCGCGAAGACCTTGAAGGTCGAGCCGCCCTGGCGCATCATCTGCGTGGCGGTGTTGAACTGGTCGGCGTAGAAGTCGGTGCCGCCGCGCATCGCCTTGATGTAGCCGGTGCCGGGCTCGACGCAGACGAGGGAGACCTCGACGCCCTCCGGCAGGTTCGCCTCCTTGGCGGCGCAGGTCTCCTCGGCATAGGCGCTCATGGCGAGGTCGATGGACGTATAGACCGTCAGGCCGTCCTTGAGGATCTGGTCTTTGGGGAACTTCTTGAACAGCTCGTCGCGCACGAAGGAGGTGAAGTAGGGCTGCTGGTAGATGCCGTCGAGCGTCGTGTCGCGGACGTTGAGGTTGAGCTCGGTCGCCTTAAGGGCGGCGAGCTCCTGCTCCGTGCCGATGTAGCCGTTGACGTACATGCGGTCCAATACGACGTTGCGGCGCTTGAGGGCGTTGTCGGGATACACGACGGGGTTGTTGTGCGTGGGGCTCTGCGGGATGCCGCAGAGCAGCGCCGCCTCGGAAACCGTGAGCTCGGAGGCGTTCTTCGAGAAGTAGTGCTGCGCGGCGGACTGGATGCCGTAGGCGCCGTCGCCGTAGTTGATGGTGTTGAGGTACATCATCAGCACCTCTTGCTTCGAGTACTTCTTCTCGAGCTCGGTGGCGAGATGGACCTCGCGCACCTTGCGTCTGATGGTGGTCTCGTTCGCCTCCTCCGTCAGCACGGTCTGGCGCACGAGCTGCTGGGTGATGGTCGAGGCGCCCTGGAGGTCGCCGCCCATGAAGTCGTTGACCGCAGCACGGGCGATGCCGTAGTAATCGACGCCGTGGTGCCCCCAGAAGCGCTCGTCCTCGACGGCGACCGTGGCGTCGAACACGTTGGGGGACACCTGCTCGGCGGTCACGGGCTCCCGGTCGAACATAAAGAACGACCCGATCTCCGTCACCCCGTCGGCGGCATAGACGCGCGTCTTGTGGCTCACATTGAAGGCGTCCACCCCCTCCAGGGACGGCACGTCCTCCAGCCAGGACTGGACGAGTGCAAAGGCGCCGACGGCCGAGAAGCCGACCAGCCCGACGGCTATGGAGACTATGAGGATGAGCGCAAACGGTACAAGGTGGCGTTTAGGCTGCTGCTTCGCCCGTTTCTTGCGAGATGACATACGGACCTCCCATCAGGGTAGGGTACTATAGTGCCATAAACACGGATGCTCTGCTCGTATGACCGACCGATACGTGGTGAATGTAAACGAATGATTACTTCAGGGAATGAATCGGGGGCCGCACCGGAGGCTGCAAGGGCGGACGCGCCGGTGGCCGCACCGGAGGGTCCGGAGACAGGCGCGGCGGGAACCGCATCAGGGGTCACCACGGGGCCGGCGGGCCCCCTGCCCGAGCTCCTTGCCCCCGCAGGCGACCGGGACGCCCTGCTCGCCGCGCTGAGCGCAGGGGCGGACGCGGTCTACCTGGGGACAGAGGACCTCAACGCACGCCGCAACGCCACGAACTTCAGCCTCGGAGAGCTTGCCGAGGCCTGCGACCTTGCGCACGTCGCAGGCAGGCGCATCTACCTCACGTTGAACACCGCCGTCCTGCAAAGCGAGGTGGGGCGTGCCGTGGAGGTCGCACACCGCGCATGGGAGGCCGGCATCGACGCGCTCATCGTCCAAGACCTGGGGCTGCTCGCACGGCTCGCCCACGAGATGCCGCAGCTTGCCCTGCACGCCTCCACGCAGATGAACCTGCACAATATCGCCGGCGTGCGCCTTGCCGCCGAGCTGGGGGCCTCGCGGGTCACCCTGGCCCGTGAGCTTTCGATGGCAGAGATACGCAGCATCGCCCAGGAAGGCGTGCCGGTCGAGGTGTTCGCCCACGGCGCGCTCTGCGTCTGCTACTCGGGCCAATGCCTGTTCTCCTCGCTCGTAGGGCGGCGTTCCGCCAACCGAGGCCTGTGCGCCCAGGCATGCCGCCTGCCCTACCGTCTCATCGACACCTCGACCGGCAAGGGCATCAGGACCCCCGGCGAGCACCTGCTCTCCCCCGCCGACCGGGCGACCGTAGACATCCTGCCCGAGCTGCTCGCCACCGGCGTCACTGCGTTGAAGATCGAGGGGCGCATGAAGTCCGCCCTCTATGTCGCGAGCGCGACCCACGCCTACCGCGAGGCGCTCGATGCCCTGATCGCCCCGGAGACAAGCGGAGTCGGGGCGCAGACGAATGGGGAGGCAAGCGGGCGTGGCGGGACGCAGACGAATGGGGAGGCAAACGGGCGTGGCGGGGCCGAGGCCCAGGCGGGCCGAGCAGGCGGGCGGGGCAGCGCACAGGAGGGCCCGCCCTTGGACACGCTTGCCGAGAGCTTCTCACGGGGCTTCACGACGGCCTACCTCGACGGCAGGCGCGACAACGCCATGATGAGCTACACGCGACCGAACAACCGGGGGGTCGCCGTCGGCAGGATCGCCGAGGTCGGACGCGGCGTGGCGGGCATCGAGGTCACGAAGCCGCTGAGCCGTGGCGACGTGCTCGAGTTCTGGACCTCGCGCGGGCGTTGCACCCTCATGCTTGAGGGCCTTTGGGCGACGGCGGACGGCGCAGGGCAGGACGGCTCCTCCTTGGACGACTCGGGCGGGCATACCCGCGTCTACCTGCGAACCGCCGAGGCGATCCACAAGGGCGACCGGGTGTTCCGCGTGCGCAGCGCCGCACTTGCCTCCCGCATGGGGCCTGATTTCGACAACACGGTGTTCCAAGGCAACAACGGCATCGTGGCGCTCCACGCGCAGGTCTCGGCCCGCCTCGGCGAGGCGTGGGAGCTCACGTTCGAGGTGTGCCAACAGAAGGGCACGGAGGGGCGAGGGGACGCAGAGGGACGGGACACAGGGGGACGGTTCTTTTGTGCTACCGAAAGAGGGGCGAAGCCGATACGGCTGCACAAAAGAACCGTCCCCCTGTGTCCCGTCCCCCTGCGTCCCCTCGCCGTCGCCGTCACCGGCCCTCTGGTCGAGGCGGCGCGGACGAAGCCGCTGAGCGCCGAGGACATACGCGAGCAGGTCGGGCGTGTCGGCGGCACGCCCTTCTCCATCCGAAGCTGGGACATCCGGCTCGACGAAGGGGTCGGGATGGGCTTCTCGAGCCTGCACCGGCTGCGCTCCCAGGCGCTTGAGGCCCTGACGGAGGCGCTGCTCGCCCCGTGGCGCAACCGGCACCTCACGCCGCACGAGGAGCCGACGGCACTCGCGCCCGCACGGAAGGGCAGGCCGCGCGTGGCGGCCCTCGTCCGTGACGCGGCAGGCGCCCGTGCCGCCGCCCAAGGCGGGGCGGAGCTCGTCTACCTGCACAGCCTGCGCTTCGAGATCACCGGGGAGGCAGGGCGGAAGGCCGCCATGGGGCCGCACGGCACGGATGGGTCGCCTGCCGCTTCGAGCCCGAGCCTGTCCATCGCAGGGCTAGGGCTGCCCAAGGGCCTGCCCGTCCGATGGTTCCTGCCCGCCGTCACGCATGAGAAGGACACCGCCTGCATCCAAAGGGCCGTCGAGGAAGGGACGCCCGCCGTGGCGAACAACCTCGGCGGGCTGCAGGCGCTCAGGCAGGCGGAAGCGGCGTGGGAGGCCGGCCCCTCGCTCGGCATCTGCAACGGCGAGACGCTGGGGCTGCTGGCGCGGCTCGGCGCCTCGCAGGCATGGCTGAGCCCCGAGCTGAGCCAGCGGGACATCGCGCAGGTCGCACCGACGGCACCGCTCCCCCTCGCCCTGACCGTCTTCGGGCAGCAGGAGGTCATGGTGACCGAGCACTGCGTCCTCATGGCACAGGGCCCCTGCGACCAACGCTGCGAGACCTGTGTGCGGCGGCGCGCGCCCCGCCTCTTGGAGGACCGCAAGGGCTACCGCCTCCCCATACGGACCGACGACGCCGGGCGCAGCCACCTCTTCAACGCCGTGCCGCTCGACCTTGTCCCCTCGATGCCCGAGCTGGTGAGCCTGGGGGTCTCGACCCTCGTCGTGGACGGCACGCTGCTTGCGGCCCGAGACCTGAGGGCGGCGATCGAGCGCACGGTGCGAGCCCGCGACCTCGCCGTCAAAGGGGCAGGCAGCCTCCCCAAACGCGAAGGCCACACCACCGGCCACTTCTTCCGAGGCGTGCTCTAGCAGCACAAAGGTTACTATGTTCACACCCTACTGTCATCCCGAGCCCCACTGTCATCCCGAGCGAAGGGGGCGAAGCCCCCGCAGCCGAGGGATCTTCGGCCGCACCAGCAGCCGACCGCAGGTCGGAGGGGCCCCTGACCTACCGTTGGACACTGCGTGTCCAAAGATTCCTCGGCGGGGCTCGGAATGACAGTGGGGTGCGAGCTCAGTAACCATCTCCCTAAGCGGC
>JAISGJ010000002.1 GCA_031263105.1 Coriobacteriales bacterium | reverse complement strand
GACAATGCCTCTGTCCGCTATCGCAACCAGCGTGTTCGCCGTGCCAAGGTCAATGGCCATATCATAGCTCCACTGGCTGAAAAGGTTATCGAAAAACGACATCGTCGCTCATTTCTCCTATGACTCGACTTAAAGGGGACAGTTGGGACAAAAGCCTCAGCGTTCTGTCGCGTTGTCCGACAGAATATTTTAGCACATCAAGGGGCATTCTATAAAATCGTCACCATCAAACGGGGAAGAATATCGCTATCTCCCGCTCCGCCGACTCCGGAGAATCGGAGCCGTGTATGACGTTCGCGTCCATTACCAACCCAAAATCTCCCCGGATGGTGCCAGGAGCGGCGTCGCGTGGGTTGGTCGCCCCCATGAGCTTGCGGGCGATGGGCACCGCGTCGGGGCCGCTGACAACCATCTTCACGACCGGTCCCGAGGTGATGTAGGCGACCAGGCCCTCGTAAAAGGGCTTCCCTTCGTGCTCCGCGTAGTTTGCGGCAGCCTGTTCGGGCGTGACGTTGGCGAGTTCAAGCCGCTCTATCACCAGTCCCGCGCGCTCAATGCGCGCTATAATCTCGCCGACATGCCGATTCGCAACGGCATCCGGCTTGAGCATGAGGTACGTTTTCTGCACCATGACAGTCCTTTCCTGTTACTGTTCTATTCCTGAATTTCCGTCCTGCTCCCACACCCACACATCGCCCACGACCCGTGACGCGCAGGCACCAGGCCGGGCGTTTTGCGACCCAAAGCGTCAGGCCGACCGTCCTTACCCAACTGAAGCGAACACCATCTCGATTCCCCGCATCTTCCAGCCGATGACATCACGCACCAGGTCGATGCGGTAATGGACGGTGCCCCCCTCGGACAACTTCACATCGGCCAGCACCTGCGATTCCCTCATCTGCGAGTCGATGGCGATGATGTTGACGTTGGATGACCGGGCAACGCCATCAAGGAAGCGCGCGAGCGTTGTCCTGTCCGCGTCGCTGGAGATGACCCAGAACTCCTCGACGGGTTCCCCCGCCGCGTAGGCGCTGAAGAAGTCCGTGACGACCTTCTCCTGCGAGGGTATGCCGACGCCCTGATAATAGGCGACAACACAGACGCCGAGGGCGACGATGAGGATGAGCAAAATCACAAAGAATGCCTTGAGCCCCGTGTGGCGCAGCTTGCGCTCGCGACGCATCTCGCGCTTGCCCGTTGCGATGAGGTCGGCGTCAGTCGCCGTGAAAAAGCCCGTGTCGCCGGGATGGGGGACGTTACCGGTGCCAAAGTCGTCGTCCTCGTTGAAATCGAGGGCGGAGTAGTGCCCTACGGGATTTGACGAGAAACGTTCCCGGAGGTCAAAGCCAGAAAGCGAATCGTCCTCCTCGAGGGCGGCCTGCGACGCCGGTAACGGCTCGGGGTCGGCAACGATGCCGAGCGCCAGTCGCGCCTTCCGATAGTCCGCTTCTGCCTCAGGGGAAAGCGTGAACTGTTCCCGCGCGAGCGCGTCCGCGAAGGTCTCAAGCCCCTCCTGATAGCGCCCCGCGACAACGTATGCCTGCCCTAGACGCTCCAGAACCGTGTTGAGCACCTTGCCGGTCACGCGGAAGTCGAGGATGGCGAGATAGGCCTCGACCGCGTCATCCGGGCGACCCAGCGATGAGAAGGAGGAGGCGAGGCTCATGAGGGCCTTGACGGGATTGGGGTTGCTTTCATCGAGGGCAGCCTTGCGATACGCCGTGCCAGCATCGACATATTTCCCCAGCTTCGCATAGGCGTTCCCCATGCCCATGTAGGCGCGGTGTGGCGTCGCGTAACTGGCATCCGTCAGGGCCTTCTCAAAGCAGGCGATGGCCTCGGGGTACTTCCCGATGCCATTGAAGGTGGTGCCGAGATTCACATAGATGCTTGTCTTCTCGAAGTAGTCGTCGTCCTGAAGAGCCTTCTGATAACTGACGGCGGCCTCTTTGAAGTTCCGCATCTTGATGAGACAGTTTCCGATTCGGTGGTAAACGAGCCCGGCGTCGCCCGGCTGAAAGGAGCTCCAGTCCTCTTTCAGGCACTGATAGTAACCTTTGAGCGCGTGGGGGTAATCGCCCGCGTTATAGTCGGTGGTTGCCTGCTCGTATGATGTGCTCTGCAATCTGCGCTCCTGCTCTCCTAGTCACCATTCTCTATCTCGATGGAGAGTATCTCGTCGCCCTTTGCCAACGAATGTATCACGGCAATAGATTCCTCGTCGAGAGGGTCTCCAAAGACCGTATAGTTGCCGTCAAGAAAGGATTGGGGGCCGAGGCAGAAATAGAACTGCGAGCCCGCGGAGTCGGGATGCTGCGAGCGAGCCATGGCGAGCGTGCCGTCTTGATGCTTGTTGTTGGGATTGACCATCCATTCGCCCTTGATGCTGTAACCGGGGTTACCGGTTCCGGGAGGCGGATAGGTACCACCGGCCCGCACCTGCTCGGCGGACAGCTCGCGGGTGTTGGGGCATCCGCCCTGGATGACAAAGCCCGGCTCATGACGATGGAACTTGAGCCCGTTATAGAAGCCCTTGCGTGCCAGCTCAACAAAATTGCCAACGTGGATGGGCGCGTCGTTGCCGGCAAGTTTAATCCGCACCGTGCCCCGGCTCGTCTCGATGACCGCGATCTCGTCGCCGTTCGGTTGATAGAGTGGCGTATAGACTCCCATGGAACCTCCAAAACATAGACAACTTTTTCAAAACACATGGTGCCCCCTGCAGGATAAGCCTTCACAGGTTC
>JAISGJ010000222.1 GCA_031263105.1 Coriobacteriales bacterium | reverse complement strand
CCTCGGCAGGCTCGGGATGACAGTGGGGGCCGGGTGGCAGTGGGGGTCGGCGCCGCCCCGGCCGGCGCCCGCCGCCCCGGCCGGCGGGTGCCGCCCCGGCCGGCGGGCGCCGCCCCGGCGCACTCTGTTCCCTGATAGGGTATCACATCATGGTACAATCAAGGCTCATCGTACATGCAGCGGGGAAGGTGCCGGCTCGGCCTCGTCCCCCCTTACCGTAACGGAGCAGCGAGATGGAGTATCGGACCGCAGGCGAGTCGCATGGGCCGGCCCTCGTCACCATCGTGAGCGGGGTGCCGGCGGGGCTTGCGCTGTCGAGCGCCGCCATCGACAGCGACCTTGCGCGCCGCCAGGGCGGCTACGGGCGCGGCGGGCGCATGCAGATAGAGCATGACCGGGCGAGGATACTGTCCGGCGTGCGCTTCGGCAGGACGCTGGGCAGCCCCGTCGCCCTCGAGATCGCGAACCGCGACTGGGAGAACTGGGCCCAGCGCATGGCGCAGGAGGGCAGGCCCCCTCACGACCTGGCATCCGAGCGCTCGCCCCGTCCCGGCCACGCCGACCTGGTGGGTGCGCTCAAGATCGGCACGCAGGACTGCCGCAACGTGCTCGAACGCGCGAGCGCCCGAGAGACGGCCGCGCGGGTGGCGGCAGGGGCGGTCGCCCGTGCCTGCCTCGCGGCCTTCGGGGTCGAGGTCGGCTCCTATGTGACGCGCATCGGGGACGTGATGCTTCCCGCCGCAGAGGTCGAGCGCAAGGGCGGCGTGTTTGCCTCTGCAAAGGTGGAGTCGTCGCCTGTCCGGTGCCCCCACGAGGAGACCGGCGCCCGCATGACGGCCGCCATCGATGCAGCCCGCGAGGCGGGCGAGAGCCTGGGAGGCTGGTTCACCGTCACCGTGCAGGGCCTGGTGCCCGGCCTCGGCGGCTATGCGGAGGCTGGCGAGCGCCTGACGGGCCGCATCGGCGGCGCCCTGCTCAGCATCCCTGCCATCAGGGGCGTGGAGTTCGGCCTCGGCTTCAGGGCGGGCACGCTGCCGGGCTCACAGGTGCACGACCCCATCGTCTACCGGGAGGAGCCCGGCGCCTTTGGGCGCATCGGCCGTGCGCGCAACAACGCAGGCGGCCTTGAAGGCGGCATGACCACTGGCGAGGCCCTCGTCGTCCATGCCGTCATGAAGCCCATACCCACGCTGATGAGGCCGCTTGGGACCATCGACCTCGAGACGCACGAGGCCACGGACGCATCCACGGAGCGCAGCGACGTCTGTGCCGTCCCTGCGGCCGCCGTGGTGGCGGAGGCCGAGGTCGCCCTCGTCCTGGCCGGTGCCTATGGGGACAAGTTCGGGCATGATGCCCTCGACGACGCGCTGCGGGCCTTCGAGTCCTACGTCGCGCGCATAGCGGTGCGCTGAGCGCATCCCTATGGCCAAGCTCGCCGACCATATCATCCTCATAGGCTTCATGGGCTCCGGCAAGTCGAGCGTCGCCCGTCGGCTTGCCCGCCTCGAGCATATGACGAGCATCGACATGGACATCTTCATCGAGCGGGAGGCGGGCCGGGACATCCCTGCGATCTTCGCCGCCGAAGGGGAGGAGGGATTTCGCCTGCGGGAGTTCGACTTCCTGCGCTCCATGCCCGCCCGCGACCGGTGCATCCTCTCCTGCGGCGGCGGCGTCGTCGTGCGCGACGAGAGCCGCTCCCTCCTCAAATGCCTGGGGACGGTGGTCTACCTCGTGGTGGATGCCGCAGAGGCCGTCTCGCGCATCCCGCGCCCTGAGGGCAGGCCGCTGCTTGCGGAGGGGGCGGGCGGCCTCCGGCCCGACGAGATACTCTCCTCGCGGTTGCGCTACTATGAGGACGTGGCCGACCTCACCGTCGATACGAGCGGGCGCTCGATAGGCCAGGTCGTTGTCGCCGTGCGGCGCATGCTCCGTGCGGCGGGGAAGCTGTAGGGAAGCTGTGGGGAAGTCGTAGGGTCCGGCCCCTCAGGGGCATCCTCAAGGAAAGGAAGCGATGTCCATACCATGGGTACGCAGCGCCTGAAGGTCGTCCTCGGCAGGGACGACAGCTATGACATCCGTGTGGGCGAAGGCCTCTTCGACAGGCTCGGCGCTCACCTGCGCGAGGTGACGGAGGCCAAAAAGGCCGTCATCGTCACCGACAGCAACGTCGCGCCGCACTATCTCGGGCAGGTGCGCTCGGCGCTTGCCCAAGAGGGCTTCGAGCCCTTCGACCTCACCGTCGCCGCAGGGGAGGCAAGCAAGGGCCTTGCGGTCGCCGCCGAGCTCTGGGACGCGCTCGCCCTGCTCGGCATCGGACGGGACGGCCTGCTCGTCGCGCTCGGTGGCGGTGTGATAGGCGACCTTGCGGGCTTTGTCGCCTCCACCTATATGCGCGGCATCGACTTCGTCCAGCTGCCCACGAGCCTGCTTGCAATGGTCGACTCGTCCGTCGGCGGCAAGACCGCACTCAACCTCGACGGCGGCAAGAACCTTGTCGGGACCTTCAAGCAGCCGGCCTACGTGACGGCCGACCTCAAGGCCTTGGGCACCCTGCCTGCCGAGGAGTGGGGGAACGGCTTTGCCGAGATAGCGAAGTCCGCATTCGTCGACGGCGGGGAGTTCCTTTCGTGGCTCGACGGCCACGCAGACGCCCTCGCCGCGCAGGACGGGGGCGCCGTGCAGCAGGCGGTCGTGCGCTCGCTGGCCTTCAAGGCGCGCATCGTCGCCTCCGACGAGAAGGAGAAGGGCGTGCGCGAGTGCCTCAACTACGGCCATACCTTCGGCCATGCGCTCGAGGCCGTATCGGGATACCGCATCCCGCACGGCCGTGCCGTCGCGGAGGGGATGCGTTTCGCGGCCCGTCTCGCCGTCGAGGCGGCCCGTGCGCCCGCCGCCCTCGCCGACGCCCAGGACGCCCTGCTCGACCGGCTCGGCCTTGGGCCGGTGACCGAGCCGTTCGCCGCCGACGACCTCTATGGGCTGATGCTCTCCGACAAGAAGGTCCGCAACGGCGGGCTCCGCTTCGTGCTCCTCGCCTCTCCCGGGGCGTGGGAGGCCGTCGCCGTGGACCCCGACCTTGTGAAGATCTATCTCATTCTTTGGGAGCAGGCCCGTATGGGCAAACGACAGGAGGAGCTGTGAAGATACTGGTGCTGAACGGGCCGAACCTCAACCTCTTGGGGCAGCGCGAACCGGACGTCTATGGGGCGCTGACCCTTCATGAGATCAACCAGCAGCTTGCCCGGCACGGTGAGGAGTTGGACAGGCTGCGCGGGATCGGGGAAGGAATGCAGAAAGGGGAGCGGATCAAGCTCTACTTCTACCAGTCGAACCATGAGGGCGTGCTCGTCGACACGATCCAAGGCGCCCCGCGCAGCTATGAGGGCATCGTGTACAACCCTGCCGCGCACACGCATTACTCCATCGCCCTGCGCGATGCCATCGCTGCGATTCCCATCCCGGTGGTGGAGGTGCATCTGAGCGACATCGCCGCACGCGAGGGCTTCCGCGCCGTCTCGGTCATGGAGGAGGTCTGCCTCGCACAGTTCAAGGGGAGAGGTGCGCTCTCCTACTGCGACGCCCTCGACGCCCTCGTCGGGCATCTCGATGCCCAGGGGGACAGGGGCTGAGTCCATGGTCGCCTCTCGCCTCGCCCGTCTGCTCGATACGCTTGCCCTTCAGGGGATCGACGTCTATCTCGCCACGCATACCGCCGACATCCACTGGCTCACAGGGTTCTCGGGGGTCTTTGACGAGGAGCAGGCCCATCTCGCGCTCGTCGCGGCGGACCATGGCCCCCTCTTCTTTACCGACACCCGCTATTCCGGGGCGCTTGCCCGCCTTGACGTGCAGGGGCGCTGGCGCATCCTCGACGAGCGCAGGCCACGCCCTGCCTATGTGGCCGAGCGCGTCAAAGGGCTCTTCGGCTCCCGTCCACAGGACAGGCCGCTGCACATCGGCATCGAGGGCGACCTGAGGCTCGACTCCTACCGTGCCCTTGTTACGGCCCTCGACGGCATCGAGGGCCTTGCCTACAGGCTGGTCGAGACGTCCGGCCTCGTGCGCGGGCTCCGTGCGTGCAAGGACGCGCGGGAGATAGAGATCCTCAAGGCCGCCCAGGAGATCACCGACGCGGCCTTTGGGCATATGCTCGGCTATCTCAGGCCGGGGCTGAGCGAGCGTGACGCAGCCAACGAGCTCGAGACCTTCATGCGGCGTGCGGGCGCCGATGCGGCGGCCTTTCCCACCATCGTCGCCACAGGGCCGAACAGCGCGGTTCCCCATGCGGTGCCCGGCGGGCGCGCCATCGACCGTGGCGACCTCGTGCTCATGGACTTCGGGGCCCGCCTCGAGGGCTACCGCTCCGACATGACGCGCACGGTCGTGATGGGCGCTCCGAGCAGACAGCAACGCGCGATGCACGAGGCGGCACGCGCCGCGCAGGCCGCCGTCATGGCGATGCTGCGCCCCGGAGTGAGCGGCCTTGAGGCACAGGCGCTCGCCGACGAGGCCGTCGCCGCGCATGGCTTCGAGGGGAGGCTCATCCATGCGCTCGGGCATGGGGTGGGCATCGACATCCATGAGCTTCCCACCTTGGGTCCCAAGGTGGAGGCCGTCCTCGAGGAGGGCAATGTCGTCACCGTCGAGCCGGGCGTCTATCTCGAAGGCATCGGCGGGGTGCGCATCGAGGACTACGGCCTCGTCACCTCCGAGGGCTTCGAGGACTTCACCCGCTCCCCCCACGACCTCGTCAGCATCCCCCTTTGAGAGACGCCGTCCCGCCGTTGCCCCTGAAAGCATGCGCCCCCGAGGACCTTGTCCTCGGGGGCGCTTTTGCAAGAAAGGCGCTTGAGAGGCCCGTCCGGGCCCGGTGTGCTACTGCCCGGCTGCCTTCTTCTGGTCCAAGGCCTCCTTGTAGGTCAGCCAGCCGTCGGGCAGATCTATGTCGTTGTGGCATTGCGTGCACATCAGGACCGACTGCTCATGGGTCTGATGGCAGGTGTCGCAGTCCAGCTTGCCGCCGTGGTAGTCGTGGGGGTTGCGGTGCTGGTCGGAGGTCGCCGCCTTCAGCTCGTCAAGTGTGGTGATGCCCTCATGGCAGCCTTCGCGCAGGCAGAAGGCCGTGCCGTCCTTGCCGTCCACTCCTTCTTTGAGTTGGACAGCGAGCTTCATCTCAAGGGGGAGCTCATAGTCGCCGGTCACCCATTTGATGCCCTCTTGGATCTGCTCCGCCATGTCGGGGACATGGCAGCTGAGGCAGTTGAGCTGCTGGTCGCTCTCCTTGTGGAGGGTCACGCTCAAACGTGCCCCGGAATCCACCTGGGCGGCATTGATCGAGGTACCTGACTGGTAGCTCTCGACATAGGGGTCCATGGGGGTGTGGCAGACGAAGTTGCAGAAGGCGGGATTGCTGTGGAAGATGGCATAGGCAGCGCCGCCGCCGCCTCCCAGCACCACGATGACGGCTGCGACCGCAATCAGGATCTTGATCCCCAGCTTGCCCTTTTTCTTCGCTTTGGGGGCGCTTTCGTCAGTCGGTGCCGTCTCGTCGGCGGGCGCTGCCTCGTCGGCAGAGGGCTCCTCTGCGTCCTTCGGTTCTTGGTCGGTCACTACGGTCTCGTCGTCCATGGCTCACCTTTCCAGAGTTATGAATCCTTTTCCAGCATGTCCTCTGCGGCATACATTGTAGCAAACTATTGCCGCTCAATATAGCGCACGGCAGGATATTTTTATCGTATCGGCAAAGGACGTTACTCGTCACACCCTGTCATCTACCTGAGCCCTTCGGCTGCGGGGCTTCGCCCCGGAGTTTACCCTGAGCGCAGCCGAAGGGCTCGGGATGACAGGGTGTGACGAGTAACCAAAGGACGGTTACTGGTGCTTGATGCGCCGGCCTCTTCTCTTGCAAACGACCCAAGGGTATATGGTATACTTCGAATTCGCGCCGCCCGGGGCAAGGAGCCGCGTGCGGGCGATTTGACAACGTGGGGGTATAGCTCAGCTGGGAGAGCGCATGGCTGGCAGCCATGAGGTCAGGGGTTCGAGCCCCCTTACCTCCACCAAACAACTTCTCTACGAACCCTGTCTTGGGTTCGTAGAGCGATAACTCCGCTCCACCAAACAACAGCTCTATGAGTCTCAGGCAGGATCCGTATAACGCAATTTCGCTTCACCGAATTTCAGAAAGAGGGAGCCATGATTGATTCCAATGCGATTGCGGTGCAACTGACATCGGCCGAGGGATTCTTGTCGCTGACTGATGAACCGGGAATCTTCGGCGCGAAAAAGCAGGCCCAAGCGGCCTATGAGCTGTGGGATTCAGCCGACGAGCGCTTCGTGGGCGCCGTCGCCCCCATGCCGGCGCCCGGCGGCACGGGAACGGGACTGGTTATCTACGTCCACTGGAACCCCGCCGAGGTGACTCCCGATCTGGAGGCTATCCGGGTGGCGATCAATACCGCTTTACCGGTCAAGATGATTAAAGATGACGGAAAGGCGACCTGGAAGGGCCGGGACAAGAAGCAGAATGCCTTCTTCGTCTGGCAGGGCATGCGGTCGCGTGCGCTGTGCCAGTGGTTCCAAGAGCGCTTCGGGGTGTATGCCTGCACCAATCAGGTCATGGCCCCTTCCGATTTCGAGTATAACGTGGCCGTGGTCGCGATCAAGGGCGGCGTCGACCACCTGTGGACGCTGACCCTGCCGCAGTGAGGCCCCCCAAGGAACGCCAGCCGCTCGGCACGCGCCTGAAGTCCCTGATCACGAGCATCCTTGGCTGGCTGCTGGCGTTCATTGGCGTCTCGGTGCTCATTCTGAGCGTGGGCGAGGACTCCGGATGGGGAGGCTCGACCGTGCTTCGGGCGGTCAGCCTCATACCCGGCGCTGTCTTGGTGGCGGTCGCCTACGTCGTTGTGCGCAGCTACAACAAAAGACACGAGGATGTCAGCCAGCCGTCACTCGTTTTGTCCACGACCCGGTTGGCGCAGTCGTGGCTCGCACGGGAGTTGGAAAAGATAGACGCGCAGCATGACCACAGGTTCGATCCGGGAAATGTCGTCTTGTCGGATCGCATGCGCATCACAGCTGCGGCAGTGGCCGAGTATGACGGTCTGGAGAAGATCGAGTTCCTATGGTTCGCGCGCCCCGCGCAACCCGACGACTTTCTCGCCTCCGCACAGTTCGCCGGACTGCCCGCCTCAGTGCAGGACATCATCGTCCTGCTCGACCTGCGCCGCGAGCTGCTGCTGCGCGGACTGGACGCCTTCATGTCCACCTCCTCCGGCTTCTACTGTCACGACATGGAGCGCATCACCCAAGCGGCGCAGCGCACCGGCAACACCGATCTGTCCGAACTGCTCGGATCCGTCCGAACGGTCACGTCGGGTCAGTCCGTGAACGACATGACCACGACGGTGCTGGACGAACTCGACAAGCAGGAGACCTGGGAAGGACTTGGGAGTTACTGTACGCCTCCCACTGTCATTCCGAGCCCCGCCGAGG
>JAISGJ010000204.1 GCA_031263105.1 Coriobacteriales bacterium | reverse complement strand
GACCCCACCGCCACCCCGTGCCCCACTGGCATGCCGAGCCTGGCGCGGAATCCTCGGCCGCGCCAGCGGTCGACCACAGGTCGAGGGGCCCCCTGGCCTGCCGTTGGACACTGCGTGTCCAAGGATTCCTCGGCGGGGCTCGGAATGACAGTGGGGGTCGGGGGGGCGGTGGGGTCGGGGTGGCGGTGGGGTCGGGGTGGCGGTGGGGGCTCGGGGTGACGGTGGGGTCGGGGTGACGGTGGGGTCGGGGTGAGCGGGGTGTGACGTGTAACGGCAACGGAGTGCATGCAAGGGCTAACGGCATGCGTATATGTGCCTCTGTGCGGCGGCAGGCATGCGGCGCTTGACATTACTATCGCAAGACAGCAGTATTATCGTATGACAGAAACAAGCTGTATATTCACCCCGGGCGAGATTCTCAAGGAGGAGTTCTTGGATCCCTTGGGGATATCTCAGTATAGATTGGCGAAGGCCATCCAGAAGCCACAGTCGGCCGTCTCCGAGATCGTCAAGGGCACGCGGGCAATCACTCCAGAGATGGCGACATTGCTCGGGCGTGCACTGAGGACAAGCCCACAGTTCTGGATGAACCTGGAGATCACCTACAGGATGAGAACCGTTGACTTGGAGAAGATTCATGCGGAAGAAGTCCCGGATCTGATTGCCTGTGTCGGATAGAAGGGCAAGAAGCGACGATGAACGAGATCAAGTGCCCGAAGTGCGGGAGCGTCTTCCAGGTCGATGAGGCGGACTACGCGGGCATCCTCAAGCAGGTTCGCGACTCCGCGTTCGCCAGGGAGCTGCACGAGCGGGAGGCGCTTCTGCAGGCCGACAAGGAGGCCGCCGTCAAGCTCGCGGAGGCCACAGCCAGAAACGCCCTGGGCGACGACCTCGCGAAACGGGACATCGAGATCGCCACGCTGAAGGCCCAGCGGGACGCAGAGCGCGTCGAGCTGAAGGCCCAGCAGGATGCAGAGCTCGCCACACTGAAGGCCCAGCAAGACGCGGGGCTTGCCGAGCTGGGGGCCCAGAAGGACGCGGAGCTTGCCGCCCTCAGGTCGAAGGTCGAGCTCGCCGAGGCCGAGAAGAAGCTCGCCCTCGCCGAGGCGGTGGGCGCCGTCGAGAAGGAACGCGACGCCCTTCTCGCCCAACTGGCAGCCCAAGAGGGCGAGAAGGAGACCCTGCGGGTCTCGCTCAGCGAGAGGTACCAAGGAGAGATCGAGGCAAAGGACGAGATGATCGAACGCCTCAAGGACATGAGGACGAGGCTCTCGACGAAGATGCTCGGGGAGACCTTGGAGCAGCACTGCGAGGTCGAATTCAACAAGCTCCGTGCGACGGGGTTCCAGAACGCCTACTTCGAGAAGGACAACGACGTGCGCGGCGGCAGCAAGGGGGACTACATCTACCGCGAGGCCGACGAGTCCGGCACCGAGGTCATCTCCATCATGTTCGAGATGAAGAACGAATCCGACACCAACAGCGTCAAGCGCAGGAACGAGGACTTCTTCAAGGAGCTCGACCGGGACCGCACCGAGAAGAACTGCGAGTACGCCGTGCTGGTGTCGTTGCTCGAGGCCGAGAGCGACCTCTACAACACCGGCATCGTCGACGTCTCGCACCGGTACCCCAAGATGTACGTCATCCGCCCCCAGTTCTTCATCCCCATGATAACGCTCCTGCGCAATGCGGCGCTGAACTCCCTTGCGTACCGCTCGGAGCTCGCCCTCGTGAGGAACCAGAACATCGACATCACCGACTTCGAGGAGCGGATCACCAGGTTCAAGGAGGGCTTTGCCAAGAACTACGACCTGGCGAGCCGCAGGTTCAAGGCCGCCGTCGACGAGATCGACAAGAGCATCGACCACCTCCAGAAGATCAAGGAGAACCTCCTGAGCTCCGAGAACAACCTCCGCCTCGCGAACAACAAGGCCGAGGACCTGACCATCAAGCGCCTGACCCGAGGAAACCCCACCATGAAGGCGAAGTTCGCAGAACTCGAGGATGGCAACGAGACGGACGAGACGGACGGGAAGGACGGAAAGGGCAAGAAGGGCGAGAAGAACGAGAAGGGCAAGAAGGGCAAGAAGAAGGCGCTCCCTGCCACACACGAGGAGACTGCTTCACCGTCTGTCGGTTAGCCCTTCGTCAATGATGACGACATGCGGTGTTGGAGCTTCAAAAGGATTGACAGGCTCAACAGCAAGGCTCTCGGATGCTTCGTGGGCTCCGTCTGTGTCTGCGGCTCTCTCGGGTGGGGCGATGAGGCAGTTTGTCGCGTCGATGACGAAGTGTGCGAGCATGGCAGGATACAGGGTGCCCGTCGCAAGGTACAGGCAGCCCAACAGCGCACCCAGCGCACCGGTTTTGGCGACTCCCGCAACCCCTTGGTAGGCATGCATCGCACCGAACACGAGGCCCGCGACCACGGGGAGCAGGTAGACGCTCATGCCCGGGAAGAAGTCCTGCAGAAGCGCGAAGGCCAGGCCGCGCATGACGAACTCCTCGCAGATGCCGGCGGTCAGCGCGACAAGGAGGAACAGCCGACGCTCGCGCAGGGAGCGTGGTATCAGCATCGCAGCGACGGCATCCTTTTCCGTCTGCTGCCAGGCGCGGCTTAGGGCCTCGTGGTTTCGCTGCAAATAGATGCACTGAGCCACCAGGTACACGCAAAAGCCGCCGCAGACGACGAAGGCTACCGTGGCAAACACCGGGTTTACCCCGAACGACGCCTGTGAAAACGCGCCCAGGCCCAGTTGCGACAAGGTGAAGCCACCTGCCAGTGCGACAAGGCCCAGGCAAAGCGTCACCCCCCATGACTGAAGGATGGTCGCCCGGTACAAGCGGAGACGTCGCGTCTCCTCAGCGCGCACAGCGGGCTGCGCCGACGCCTGCGCCTGCCCCGGTTCCTGCGCCTGCCGTGCGCTTCTCACCTCTCGCAATCCCATGACCACGCTCAGGGCCATGTAGACCAGCAACAGAAGAACCAGAATCGCACTCATCATGTCTGTCACCCTCTTTCCGGTACGTGCGTGTCTTGTGTGCCTCTTGTGGGCCGCCCGCCATCCTCCGAGAAGGCTGTGGCCGCGATGCGCTGTGCGCTGTTCAGGTGTTCCTGCGCGTACAGGGTGAGAAAGGCACGCATGTCGGTGGTGTCTATCAGGCCTTCGAGCTGGCCGTCCGCATCCATGACGCCCCGAGCCGCCTCCATCTCCTCGATCACCGCCCCTATCTCAGCCGCATCGCTGTCCTCGGTCAGCCGCTCGAAGCGTTCCCAGATCCGTGCGTAACGCTCGTTGAGCGCAGGGTCGACCACCCGATCGATGAACGCGTCCAACGTTCCGCCTTTGGAAAAGTCCATCAGGTTGATAAGGGTGGGCAACGCCTCCTTGGACTCTTGGTCGAGCACGAAGGTGTCGCTGGCCATGAGGCGCTGCACGAGGGGCAGGGCCTCGCCGGGCATGTCCGGCAGCAGCTCGGTCTCGAGGGCAAGCGCAATGAGCGCACGCTGTTCGTTGAGGCGCTCGATGGCCTTCGCAAGCTCCTTGTCGGCGCGCCTGAGGGTCTCGCCAAAATCGACCCCCTCTTCCTCCTGCAGGAGCTGCGCCACCTCCCGAAGGGAGACGCCGGCAGATGCGAGGTTCTTTATTCTCACCACCTTGAACAAATCGGAGACGGAATAGTGGCGATACCCGTTCTCGTCGCGCTGCGGCTCGGCGAGTATGCCGAGTTGGTGGTAATGCCGCAGGCTCCTGACCGTAACGCCCGCCAAACGGGCGAGCTCCGCACTCTTCACAGCAGGCCTCCTCTCACAACAGCCCTTCGTCGTCGTTCCTTCGTTGCAGGTTTCCCAACGCAAACCTCACGATAAACTATGACCCTAGGTCATAGTAAAGGGCATTTTGAAAGTTTTTTGAGATTTTTTCACAGGTTATGCATGTGACCAGAGCGCCGTCCCTTGCCGCACCCTTGCCGCACCCTTGTCACATGCCGCCCCTTGTCACACGGTGTCAGTCGCTTCGTCGTATCTTGCGCACCAACAAGACGGCGGCGGCGGCCAACGTTGTTCCCAATAGGGCAAAGAGCCATGGGGAGCTGGAGTCTCCTGTTTTCGGCAATGCGGTCGGGGCGTTGCAGCCTGGCTTCGGGCAGGGGGTCGGGGCGTTGCAGCCGGGCTTCGGGCAGGGGGGCGGGGCGTCGCAGCCGGGCTTCGGGCAGGGGGGCGGGGTATTGTCCCCCGGTTCCGGCAGGGGGGTCGAAGGCTCCTCCCGAGGTTTCCAGTGCGCTACAAGCGTGATGTCCTGCTTGACCGTATCCGTGTTGAAGTCCCACTTCTCTTCTCCCAGATACCACCCTTGGAAAACATATCCATCGCGAGAAGGCTCTCCCGGAGAGTCGATACGGCTGTCATGGCGCAGTCCTTCATAGGACTCGAACGCCGGACTGCCGCCATTGGAGTCAAAGTCCACCCGGCAGAGCGTCTCGGCTCCCTCTATCTCCCACTGTGCATAGAGGAGATAATTCTGGTTCATTGTCACCTTGTCACCGGGCAGATACCTCGTTCCGCTTCCGTCAGCTGCGGTGTTCCAGGAGGTAAAAGAGCGGTCGGCCCACTCGAACCCTGTGCTGACCGGCGCTCCTGCATGCGTGTGATCATGCGGCAGGACAGTTGCGGTGCCTCCGGAGTAGGGGCTGTTCCCGTCAACCACCGTGCCACTTGCACCGTTGCCATGGTACGTGACGGTCCAACTGTCCTGCTTTGCCACAAAGCCCGCATTGTACCGGTAGGCCTCGTCTTTCTCCACAAGGAACGTCTCGGTCTTGCTGCTGCCCGGATCGAAATGGCTGGATACCTTGCTCGTTCCCTTTTGTATCAACTCCATGCCGGCAGGAGTCTCCACCGACAGGTAATAGCTGCTTCCATGGGGAACACTCGCGAACTCATAGCGACCATGCTCATCGGTTGTGGTTTCGGCAGTGAGACCCGATTCCCCGTCACGGAACAATTGCACCCTGGTGCCCGGCAGCAGGCGGTCGATGCCGCTGTCGTATACGCCGTTTGCATTGACGTCCTCGAACGCAACGCCTTCCACGCCGACCACAGAAAGCAACAACCTGAAGTCAAATCCAAAATTGTAACGTGAGAACAGGTAGGGATTGTTGATCAGAGTGCCGCTGACACCGAAGGAGAAATTGTCAAAGGCCGCATAGTTCCCGGGCGCCATGGCGGGCACTCCGCGGATGATGTCGTCCATCATCGCTTTGTTCTCCGGTGTCCTGTCGCGATATGCGCCGTAGGACTCCGCCGCGTTTGAACTTGACCACGGATACGCATCTGGACTGCTGTCGAAACTGATGTACAGGGCATGTTCGTACAGCAGATGGTTGGCAAGGTCTATCATCTTTGGGTCATATTCCCAGACGACATAGGCATTCGTGGATGTTTGCGTGACGTTCTCATTGGCGGTATCCACCTGGGACAGCGTATAGTACGGATGAGGGCCTGTGAATATCTCTTGACCGATCACCGTCGCAGGCAGGTCCTCCAATTTTTCCAAGCCGGGATACGGGTCGCCCGGAAGTTCCCTGTAGTAGCGCAGCAGGCCGTCATACAGGCTTTCGCCGTTTACCCCTTCAAAATCGTATACGTACCGCATGGGGGTTTTGGCCAATTCGTCGGGATTGTATTTCTGCATATATTTGTCAATCGCTGAATCCCCATTGGGCAGGGCACGGATGACGCTCCGTGTGGAGAGCCTGGTGTACTGAGGGCTCATATAGTAATCGGTCACCTTGTATGACGCCGTCCCGCTTCCGTTGTAAACACGGAACTGCCTTGTGGCAGGGACGCCCGGCACCAGACGGTTGTTGGATATGGACTTGAAGATCGAGGGGGACTTGGCGAAAACTTCGCCGTTCTCACGCTCCATGTCCATCTTGATGACCTGCGTCAGAGTCAACAGGCCTTTGGGCTCGTCATACGTTGCGGAAGAGGTCAGTTCCGCGATCTCATCCATGTTGGTCAATTTCAACGTCGCCGTATCGGCGTCAATGGTAAGACGCAGCGGTACGGTGAACAGGCCTTCTGCGGATAACTCTACCACCACTTTGTTCTCGCCGGGAGGCAGGTTCCTGAATTGCAACACCATGCCGCTTGGCGATGGGTTGTATTCAAAGCTGCCCTGGTCGCCTTCGATCAACGTGATCTCTGTGTTCTCCAAAAGATTCTGAATCGTGATGCCGGGGACTGCGTATTTCAACCCGATGTCCCACCGACCGGGCACCCCGAGTCCCGTGTGCGTCATCGTGTGGGTGTTTCCCTCGACGACCACACTGCCGCCGTTTTTGGCATCGTAGCTGCCGTCGGAAGCCAAAAGGGGATAGTACGTGCCACTGGCGTTAAGATAATCGGGGACATCGATGCGGTACGGGTACGCCAAGTCGCGATACGAGATGCCTGCGCCGTCCGTTGCGCTTCCGTCCGTGGTGACCGCTTTATACACTCCTATGGGCTGGCTCGGCCCGCCTTTTACGATGGCATGAACAGCCGCAGAGAATCTCCCTCCATAAGAAACGGGCACCGGGGTCCCATCGAACGGGTCGGTCGCGCTCATATAGACATTCGTTCCCGGCACACTGGGATAAAACCAAAAAGCGCGACCGCTGTAGACCAATGATTTGATGCGCGAACTGTTCTCAATCATAAAGCTATAGCCGTCTCTGTCGTCTACTGCTCTTTGCGTGGTGACGTTTTCCTGGTTGTTGTTGACGTGCGCCCACTGTCCGGACGCGTCTCTTTGAAACGTCCCGATCAGCTTGCATAGCTGAAAAGACGTATTGCTGGAGGAGTTGGCGAGACGATAGGTCGTCACATACTCATAGGTCGTGTCGGCCGTGATTTTTTGCGCGTCAACATAGAACCGGAAATGCCCTGCCGTGTCTGTGTCCACATTGACCGATATCCAGGTTTCCGTTCCCTGCGGACGATAGTGAAACACCGGCAAGAACACTTGGTAGCTCGAGTTGTTTTCAAATTTTGTCGGAACAGAGACTATCACGCCGCCCGGTTCCTGCTGCTGTGCTGCGATGCGTTCCTCTTCCGCCCTGCCCTTCGAAGCAAGGGGGAGCACTGTTGGGTTGTCGCTTTCCCGCTGCTTGTCGCTTTTCGGCCGGTCGGCGTCTGCTGGCTGCTCGCTGCCTGCCGACTGGTCGGTGTCTGCCGACTGGTCGGCGTCTGCTGGCTGCGCGGGTTCTGCCGCCTGCGCGGGCTCTGCCGGCTGATCGGCAGCTGTCGGCTGATCGGCACCTGCCGCTTGGTCGCTGCCTGCCGGCTGATCGGCGTCTGCCAGCTGCGTATCGCTCTCCCCTGTCGGTGCATCCGTCTGCACAGGATGGTCCGCTTCCAACTCGACGGCATCGATGTCCGCAGTTTCCTGCTCATACGCGTCGGCTGCCTGCGCGGCACTGATTCCTCCAGGGGTTATCCCGGTCGAAGCGAGCACAAGCGCAAGCACCAATACCGACAGCAGCGATTTTTTCAATGAAGTCCTGAACATGCAAAAAAACTCCTTATGGCTTCCTCTTTTGTGCTGCGTACAATCTGTTCTGGCACAGCGAGCGATGACCGTGCTCATTATTGAATAGTGTAAGGAGGGCCAGCCCTCCTCTTCGCCCCCCAAAAGGGTGATAAATGCCACTGCGGCGAAACGGCGTCAGCCCCGCTCGTCCGGCATTGCTCCCACTGTTCTTTCGACAGCGTTCGTTGCTGTTCGCCCCC
>JAISGJ010000100.1 GCA_031263105.1 Coriobacteriales bacterium | reverse complement strand
GCCCCCGGGCGCGGGCGCGGCCCCCGGCCCCGGCCGGGGGCCCCCGGGGGGGGCCGGGGGCCCCGGGGGGGGGCGGGGGTCACCGGGGGGGGCCGGGGTGACAGTGGGGTGTGTCAGTAACGCACTGCTTGACATCTTGAGCTTTAATTCCGAGTTCGAGCGAAAGGGCTTGAAGTGACCCACTCACTAACAGAGCCAGGCCTTTATAGAAGTTCGATCGGGCGTTTTTTTGAACTCGTGTTGACCAAGTAAAAGCCCAACGGAGCAGATGCTGGCACAAGAAATCTCTAATCGCATCTAAGAGGTCTTCAAGCTCAACGCTGTCTCCGGATTTCGAGGCCTCAGAAGCAACGTGCGCTACATGGGCGATGAAGCTCAGTTCGTAGCCGATTTGGTCATCAGGCTCCTTGTTCTTACGCCCGATCATCAGGCCGTACTCTTTGTACCAATCGCGAACTTGAAGCGTCTGTTTCTCAAACATCGTGCGGGACTCATTGCAATAGGTTGACTCCCAAGGCGCAGCCAAAGGACGCCCCACTCCGGCAAAAAGATACAAGAAGTCATGACGTATGTCATTACAAGAATCCTGACTCAAGCCGTCAGCATTTTCTTCTGTCCAATCGCTTAGTTCTTTGATCCCCTTCTGTGAGTCCGCCTGTCCTTCTCCAAAAGGAATCTCTGTAAACACCCGCGTTCTGAGCAATTGGTCAAGCTCTTCGTTGTCCAATTCGCGATAGAGAGCCTTGCCCAGTACACCAAACGTCAGCGATGCGGCAAGGAGCGTCTCATCTGACGGCTTTGAGTCACTCATGGGCATCTTCAGTACTCGTAAGGCAGGCTCAAAATCCGTCCGGTGCCTTCTCCCGACCTCTGCGCATCCTTATGAGGATATATGAGAAGAGAGGGGCCTGTTGTCGGCTGCGGCAGGGGCTCGACAGCATCCGTGGTATCCGGATACTTTGCCTTCAGTTCCTCGATATCGCCAAAATCAAAAGCACGTTGGTTGCACATCGTAACGCAGAGGGGCAATTTGTCTTGCGCAAGATAGTCTCTGCACATATCGCATTTGACGTCTTTGCCCGTTTCTTCGTTAAGAACAGGTATCTTGTACGGACATGCCTCTTCGCAACTTCTGCAGCCAATGCATACGTCCTGATCAATCCAAACTGCTCCTGTGTCGTCGTCTTTTGTTATGGCATTGACGGGGCACACTGCCAGGCAGGCTGGCGCTGCACAATGGTTGCATGTGGCGGAGACAAAATAGCGGAACACGCCATCCGGAACCTGGTAATTGCCTTTGTCTATCCAATTCCCGCCACCGTAACTCATAACTCTGCGCCATACGATGGCTGCGGGAAGGCCATTTTTCTGCTGACAGGCAACCTGGCAGCCCTTGCAACCGGTGCACACGCGGGAATCAAAATAGAAGGCCATTTGCGCCATGACTTACTCCTCGTCCTTCAGGGGGATTCTCGCTGGCCACAGGTAGTCGGCTGGCAGCGGTTCCCCGGTCCATTTCTCTACTTCGACAAGGGTCGAGTTATACGCCTGTGAGCCATATCCCATGGGCCGGGCTCCAATGAGCGTATTCGTGCAACCCCCACGGTCGATGCCATTCTCATCAAAGTCATCCCATGACCCGTGCCAAGCCAGGGCAACTCCGGGCATGACGGATTCGGTAACAGCTACATTGCGAAGCACTTTGCCAAATTGACTCGTGACCAAAACAGTGTCACCTGTCTTCAGGTCTCTGGCCTCAGCATCGATTATGTTCATGACGAACTCTCGGGGATGGGCACGGCGAAGCCAAGGTATGTCATTAAGACAGGTATGGGTTCCGCGTATCGAATGCGGCGTCACTATCTGTATAGGATAGGGGCCCCTGACTTTGTTTTCCCAGTCGCCGAAAGAATCCTCGTAGCTGTCAAAGGTCTTCCGATAGCGGGGAGAACACTGGACGTCTGTCTCAAACATGAAGGCCTCAAAAACTCTCTTCAGTTCGGAGCAGTAGATCTCCAACTTGCCACTTTGGGTACTCAGGGGGTTTCCTTCAGGGTCTGCGCGGAAAGCAGCACTGGTGTTGGCCTGACTGGCCATCTCATAGAAGTCTCCTGGCTCGCGGTGCAAAATATAACCACCTTGATCGAGGGTCTCCCTGAAGTCTATGATGCCTTCTTGTGGAGTGCCCTTCACGCCGTAGTTGTCGATGTCCTCTTGAGTGATTGTGACGAGCGGAGCCATCTGCTGCACTTCTGGGCTCAGGTAGATTGCGCCTGCCACCTGGTCGAAGAACAGCTGCTTGTCTGAGAACGGATGCACGTCGTCAGGATCGACGCCAAGGCCTCGCGCCAGCTCACGTTCCAGATAACGGGATGTTTGGCACTCAAACGGAGGCTCGATGATTTTCTCCATCCAATACAGTGCGTTTGTAGGAGCTCCCAACGTAGGAAACACATAACCTTCTTCTTCCCAGGCAAAGGTGTCAGGAAAGACAATGTCGGCATATTTGGATTTAGCCGAGAGCGAGATATCATGGCATACGACAAACTCCAGGGTACGATACGCTTCTATAGACTTGACGGTTCCACTTGTCGAATTGATGTAGTTGTTGCCCAACCCGAAATTTACGATGTTGACTATGCACCTGAGATCGATGGGAACCTTGCCTCGTGAAGGGGCCGTGAATTCCTTGTTGAGTATGGCGTCTGCTGTCTCCGAGTAGGCGATGGCAGTGATTGTCTCATCGAAGGGATCGTCATAGCCATATCCGCCCCATACTGCTGATTTTGGGAAGACCGGATTGCTGATTCTCGGATCAGGGCTCTGCCCCGGATATATCCAAGAGGCCGCATCTTCTCCCAGACTGCGATAACCCGCCAGACCGCCGACGCAACCGCCTTCGATTCCAACGTTCCCGGTCATCCAACCAACAGTGTGGGCCGCATGGCCAGAGCCACGACCATTGGAGGTACGCCACATGGATTGACTGCTGATATCGAAGAGGCAGGGCTTGATGGTGGCCATGTCGGTCGCGAGTTCCCTGATCAGTTCCGGGGCTGTGCCGCATATCTCTGACGCCCACTCCGGGGTCTTGGGGGCGCCGTCATAGGTTCCCAGAACATAGTCCTTGAAGTTCTCCTCAATCGGAGCTCCTTCCGGCATATGGTCGGCATCGAACCCGACGCAACAGCGATCAAGGAAATCTTGGTCTTGGAGATTGTTTTCGATCATATGATATGCAATGGCGAGAAGTAACGCGCTGTCGGTTCCGGGGCGAACCGGCACCCATAGTGCTCCAAGTGCCACTGCGCTGTTGTTGTAATCTGGGGCTATGGAGTAGATTTTGGCACCTGAGTCCTGCCTGATCAGCTGGTGCCGGTAAAATGCCGTTGTGGCGCTGGTGAAGGCTGTGTTCTTTCCCCACAGAACAATCAGTTTTGCGTTCTTGCGAGTAAGGAAGCGGTCGATTCCCGGGCTTTGGGGAAGATCGCCCCTGAAGAGCTTCTCCGCAAGGATAGAGTCTCCTGTCGATGTGGTTCCAAACAGGTCTACCGCTCCCCCGACATGATTCAGGACCTGGCATTGCGAATAGATGGCCTTGTTGCCATAGGCGTCGATGATCCGCTTAAGCTCGGAAGCAGTAAGCTCTATCGCCTCTTCCCAGCTGATGCGCTCCCATTCGTCTATACCGCGAAGGTGTCCGTTGTGCTCGCTTCCACCCGGATTCCAGCTCTTGCGCTTCATGGGATATTTCAGGCGTTCTTCACCATATACTCTTTGCATATGGGACAACCCACGATGACAGCCCCTTCGCTGAGGGTTGTCGCGGCTGTCCTCATAACGATCATCGGTCTTCATCCGTACAACTACGCCGTCTTTCACCAGGGCAAAGTTTGCACAGTCAGAACCGCAGCCACTCATATTTCTGCAAAGTGCCGGTTTCCACTCGCCCTCTTCGACCGGAAGACTCGCCGTTCTCGCCGTTTCTCCGCCAGGCGCAGTTTCTTCTGGCGCACAGCCCACAAAGCCACCGGACAACGCGACAGCTCCGCCCAACACTGTGCTCCATTTCAAGAAGCTGCGTCGACTGAGTTCGTTTCGCTCCTTTGGTCCCTGCACTGCATTCATAGCCGTACTCATAGTTCTCCCTTCGTCTTCGTTTTCTCTCTATTTATTGCGCATTAGAAGAAGACTAACAAGTACGCATCTCAAAACCTCCGTGGGTGTTTATGGCACGCTTCGCTTCTTATGAGGAAAAACATGCAACGATTGAGCGCTTTCGTGCACCTTGGTATACTCGAATCACGTAGACGTTTCCGCCAACATTTCCGCGATTGTTGCCGTTCATACCCAATGTCATTCCGAGCGGAGCGCAGCGCAGTCGAGGAATCTTTGGCTGCGAAGCTGCCAACTTGTCCGGTCGAGTGCTGGTGCACTCAAAGATTCCTCGACTGCGGGGCTTACGCCCCTTCGCTCGGAACGACAGTGTGAACAGTAGCCCGCGATTCAGCTGCTTTGCTGAAACCCCAATCAGCACGAGCTCTTCCTGCCTGTATAATGAACAGAGGAGAAGGAGCCTCACTCGCTGGGAGAAACAGGGGAACGCCCTATGGAAGCCATTGATTCCATCACGTCGAGTTTTATCGCACTTCTAACTGACATCCCCTATAACCAGATGACAGTTACACAGATATGCGAGAAAGCGTCTGTTTCAAAGAAAACGTTCTACCGTCACTTCGATAGCAAGCATGAGCTTCTTGTCGACTTTATCAAGAACGACATTGTCGTACCGGTCAAAAACCTCCGCGAACTTCTCCCGCTTGATACGATCAAGTCTGCGCCGTTGTTGGTTATGGAGCGCGGCCATCATATTCTCTATGAACATAGAGCCCTCTATAAGAACCTGATAGAGAATCTGGGCAAAATGGCCTTAGTTGAACTCCTTACCGATAGTACCTATGAACTGAATTATGAGATTTATGGCAATTATGACCTTGACTCCATCAACAGGGACTTTGCGGCATATTTCTGTGCAGCCGCATCCGCGATGGTTCAGGTTCGCTGGCTTGAACAGGGTTGTCCTCTTGACGAAAAACACATGGCCAAGCTCAGCAACACATGGATTATGAGCCATTGGCGAGAAGCTGGAATCGCTGCAGGCAGCAAGTAGGCAACAGACAGTGCGTGAGCACAGAGGAGACGTTGGTGTTTGTGCTCCGCCCCTTATCTTAGTGACTTTTTAGGGTCTCTGCTGAGTGATTTTGGTCTTGTGCTGTGCTGTGCATCAGATCGTCATCACGACAGCCTTTCATCCGAATCATCCGACCGGTGCTTGCTGTGTGCAAGTACCCGGTTGAAGTAGCCCTTTGAGGCCTTGACCTGATGCCGGAGGATGGCGGCAAACAGGCCGCCTCCGATTTCGCCTGTCCCCTTGGATACCCTTGTCCAGAGCATCTCGCCGGTGCGCAGGGTCTTGGTGTAGCTTTTGTCCGTGCCGCTGTTTTTTGGCCGGTACTCCCAGCCGTCATGTCTCAAAAAGCGCTCGAGGTCACGCCACGACGGCATCAGGACACCTTGATGAGGTCGGCGATGGAACCGAAGCGCTCGTTATGGGACAGTATCTTCGTTATGAGGGCTGCCTGCCCGCTGCGGCCCGGCGACGCGCTGTAAAGGGCGTAGTTGTCGTAATACTCGTAGGCGAAGGACACCGCACCCTCCTCGAACGAGCGCAACGCGTCCTCCCTGGTCGCGCCGAAGCCGATGACGTCGGGCAGCGCCCTGCTCTCGGTGTAATGGCCGCCGTCGTCATCGGCCACTGTCTTGACGTCTATGTCCTCGCTCACCAGGCGGTCGAAGTCGTCAGAGGTCATCAGGACATAGTGCGACTTACGTCGTTTGAGGTACCGGGGGCGCGTCCTCGCGTCGTCCAGAAAATCCGCGAAACCGTTACGCACCGCGCTCGCCTGTTCCGTTACCTGCGGCAATGTCGCTCCTTCGCTATGACAAAACGTACAAACCTGACGAATTGTACAATAGCACGAGGAGCTGAGCTCCGCAAGTCAGAACACAAGGGAACGGCACAAAAAATGAGGTGCGGCGTGACTGTACACACCCCACTGTCAGCCCGAGCCTGCCCCCCCCGGTCACCCCGAGCCGGCCACCCACGGTCCTCCCGTCCCTGCCACCCACTGGCATCCCGAGCCTGCCGTGGGATCCTCGGCCGCGCCAGCGCCCGACCGCAGGTCGAAGGGCCCCCTGGCCTGCCGTTGGACACTGCGTGATCCGTGGGCCTGCCGGCCCGTCCTCGCTGAAAACGCGATGCGTTTTCCGGGCGCTCGGACCCAAAGATTCCTCGGCAGGCTCGGGATGACAGTGGGGGTGTGAACAGTAGCGGTGCGGCTGCCGGTCCTTTCGGGCTGACAACCGCACCTCTTCTTGCGGTCTGCCTCAGAGCAGGGGCAGGTTCCCTATGCGCCCAGCCACTTCGCGACCGACTTGCCGCATTCGCGGCCGAGGGTGATGGCCATGCTGAGGCTGACGCCTGGCGTGGGGGTGATGTACTCGATCCCGTAGCGGCGGCCGCAGTCGTTGCCGGAGACGTACAGGCCGGGGATCGGGTTGAAGTCCTTGTCGAGGGCGTTCTGCTCGGCGTCCGTGATGATGCCGCCGCAGGTGCACATGATCTCGCCGAAGCCCGGGTTGCCCGAGACCCCGTAGAAGGGGCCCTTCTCCACCGGGAAGAGCGTCTCGCTGTAGCGGCCGAACTCCTCGTCAAGGCCGGCCGTGCAATACTGGTTGTAGCGGCCGATCTGCTCGACAAAGGCGGTTACGGCGTCGCCGGTCAGGCCCAACTGTCCGGCCAGGCCCTCCAGCGTGTCGTCGGCGATGTACTCGGGCGGCGCGAACATGGCGGCCATGGGGTCTTCCTCGCCGGTCTCCTCGGGCTCGACCCACGTGCCCAGGAACTTCTGATAGGCCTTGTCCATGCCGTCGCGCAAAGTCTGGATGGTGGCCTCAGACGGCTCGGCGCCGCCGTGTTGCGGCACGTAGTAGGAGCGGTAGGTGGTGAAGTCGTCGTCGAAGACGCAGTGGATGGGCTCCCTGGTCATGTAGACGTTGGGCACGCCGCGTTGCTCGACTATCGGATAGAACTCGTTGCAGAAACGCCTGCCGTCGGCCCTGACCCAGACCGCCTGTGGCAGGTTGGTCATGCCGGAGGGCGGCTGGATGTGCTTGGAGTTCATGCCGGCCACGAGGGACTCGAGGTGGGCGCCGGCCCAGTGGGCCATCTTGATCCCGTCTCCCATGTACTGCATGCCCTCGGGGGCAGGGAACCTCTCGCCGCCGAACGCGTCTTTCCAGACCTCGTCGTCGGTCATGTTGTCCGCGATGTCGGGCATCAGGTCGTTGAGCATCTCCTCGTTGTAGGCAAAACCGCCGGTGGCCACGACCACGGCCTTGCAGTTGTATCTGATGAAGTTGTCGTCGGCATCGGTGGCGATCACACCGGCGATCGTGCCGCCTTCCACGACGATCTGCTGCCCACGGGTCTCGAAGAAGAACTCGGCTCCGGCAGCCCTGGCCTTGTCCCTGTTGTAGCCTTGGATCTTGCTCTGGTTGCACTCCTCGCTGTAGGCGGAGAAGGTGCCCGGCCAGAACTTGATCGGCCCGATGCTGGGCAGGATGTGCTCCCAGGTCTCGCCCTCGTTCGGCCAGCCGGTGTGGGTGATGGTCGCGAAGTCCTCGTCGGTCAGCGAGTCGTAGTACCAGTCGATGTTGTCGCCCATGTTCTGGCAGTACCTCATGACAAGGCCGGGATTGCCCTGGTTGCCGATCATGGTCATCCAGTTGTCGAAATATTCGACCGGATCGACATGCGGAACCGGGTTATAGGCGGTCACCCGGTCCAGGACCCTGGAGTTCAGCGCCGCGCTCTCATTGCCGCTGGCGGCATAGGAGCTCTCCGGCTGCACCTCGAGCAAGGCGACCTTGAACCCCTGCTCGGACAGCTCGCGACAGGAGGTCACGCCGGCGTAGCCGTGGCCCACCACGACGACGTCATAGGTGCCTCCGTCGGCAGCATCGGTCGGCGTCTCGGGCTGTACCCTCCAGCCGCTTTGTGTGTTGGCGGAAGGCGCTCCCGCCTCGCCGCTGGGGTCGCCGCCATCGCCGCCCGTCCCGCCGCCGCCGCCTGCCCCGCCGCTGTCCGACGGCGTGCTCGGCGCACAGGCCGCCAACGCCCCGGCTCCCACTACGCCTGCGCCCACCAGTGCTGCGCCTGCAAGGAAGCCGCGCCTCGTCAACTTGCTTTCGTCGTGCTCGTTCATAGGTTCGTTCATAGCTCTGTCCTTTCTATCCTTTTGCCACACTCCGAAGTTTGTCGCTACCGTGTGCTTACACCCTCACTGCCATCCCGGGCCCCGCTGCCATCGGGCTCCCACTGCCATCGGGCTCCCACTGTCATCCCGAGCCTGCCGAGGGATCCTCGGCCGCGAAGCAGCCGCCCGCAGGCTGAGGCGCATCCGCCCACAGTCGACCGCGTACGCGGTCGAGGATCCCTCGGCAGGCGCGGGATGACAGTGGGAGCCCGCTGGCAGTGGGAGCCCGGGATGGCAGCGGGAGCCCGATGACGGTGGGAGCCCGATGGCAGCGGGGCTCGGGATGGCAGTGAGGGTGTCGGTAACCAGCCGCTCAAGATTGTAGGCAGGCAGACAGCGGCGAGGTAATCGCGAATACGGGGGAACCCGCCTCTGCGGCAGCCGCACGAGACGCTTCCGGCATCACGATTTTTGGGTAAAAGCCCTTTTCTCGCCATTTGCCAAAACAGGGCATTCCGCATGACCGTACAATGGGGAGAGGACGGACGAGGAGGAGAACGTGAAGCTTCTGAACGGCTTGCACCTGAGGTGGGAGACGCTGGCCTTCGCCGCCTATTTTGCGACCTTCCCGATCTACTCTCCCAATCTCATGTTCGACCAGGCGCTGGCGGGATTCACGGAGGCCATGCCCTGTTTTGCCAACGCCGTGCTGCTCAGCGCCGGGCTGGCCGGGCTGGCCGCCGCCGCTTGGTCCCTGGTTCGTCCCGGCTTCGGCGCTGTCAGTTTTCCGCTCGTCGTTGCGGGTGCGGTGCTGTCGTCGGTCGGCATCCTGGGTTTTTTGCCCATGCTGCTCTCTGCCACCGTCGTCGTGCCCCTTGCCATCCTGGCCGGCGCGCTCAGCGGCATCGGGACAGTGATCCTGGGCATGGCCTGGGCCTCCTACTTTGCCAGGTTCGACCTCAAGTCCGCCCTGTTCACCCTTGGGCTGCTGTGCGGTGCGAGCGCCTTGGTCAATGTCGGCACCTTCTTCCTCCCCGACATCCCGCACATGCTCGTCTTCGCTGCCTTGAGCGTCGTTGGTGCCGTTGCGCCCGTGTGCGGCGTCTGGCGGGCGTCCCGAGGCGTCGGCGGACCCGCTGCCGATGCCCACAGCGGTGTGCCGACCACCGCTCTCGTGCCGCCCCGATACACCGGCAGGCCCTCCCCCGACGCCCACCCCTCCCGCTCCGTCATCGGACGCCTGGCAGCAACCTTGCACGACATGCTCCAAGTCGTCGTCGGACCCTTCATCGGCCTTTTGCTCTTCGCCCTCACCATGGCCGTGCGCAAGGTCATGTGGTTCGAGGTCTTCACCGCCGAGAGCCTGGGGGTGCTGTTGAGCATCGTCGTCTTGCTGCCGCTGTGCCTCCTGCGCTTGGAGAAGCCGCTGTTGCCCTTGATCTACCAGGTGTTCCTGCCTATACTGGCCGCCCTGCTCATCCTGCTCAACAGCTTCCCCGAACCCAGCCTGCCGCACGGGCTGGGCACGGCGGGCATCTATGTCTTCTTCGGCATCATCGGCCTGCTCTCCTTGGCGGCCTTCGTGGCTGCGGCCAATGCGGGGGAGTTCCCCGTGCCCCTCATCTTCGGTTCGGCGATTGCGGCGTTCTGCGTCGTCTCGCTGGTCGGCCTGCGCCTGGGCTCCATCCCTGTTATCAGCGACAATTTCGAGGCTGTCCTGCTGGTGCTCTCCACGCTGTACTTCCTGCTTCTGGTGCTCTGGCCGGGGCTGCGCGCCTGGCGCATGATGTTCACGCCCTCGGAGGATGCGTCCGCCCACACCCTGTACGAGAACCTGGAGTCGCGCTGCGAGGAGCTTTCCACACAAGGTGCGCTTTCCAGGCGCGAGAGCGAGATAATGCTCTACATCGGTCGCGGGTACAGCCCGGCATACATCGCCAAAAAGCTGTTCCTGTCAGACAGCACCGTCCGCAGCCATGTCAAGAACATCTATCGCAAGCTGGGCGTCCACTCCCGCCAAGACCTTCTGCAGCTGATCGACGACGACACGTGAGCACAGACAAGCCGCCGCCGCCTTTGTGGCCCTCCCCTTTGTGCTTTAGGATTCGGGCGGCTTGTCGTCGTAGGGTTCCGGCGGGACGGAGGGGACGTGGGCCAGCGCGGCGTCGAAGGCCTCCCGGCTTGCCCTGGCCGCCCGCGCCTCCAGGTAGTCCTCGGTCATCAGCGCCGACACCTTCTCGGTCACGGCCGATGAGATGAGCTGGTTGATGGAGACGCGGTCCTTCTTCGCCAGGCTCCTCAGGTTCTTGTGGATGGAGTCCGGGAGCCGGACGGTTATGCTACCCATGGATCCTCTCCAATCTCTGCAGGTACTCGTAAGGGCCAAGGAGCGGGATGCCGAAGCGCTCGGCACCGGCGAAGTCCCGCTTGTTGTAGGTGACGATGAAGGCCGCGCCCGACGACACGGCGAGCTCAAGGACGTGGTCGTCCTTCGGGTCTTTCAGGTGCGGTCTCCACAGATAATGGGTCCGAGAGGCCCTTGCCCCGACAAGGCACAGATAGTCGATGATATCGTCGATAACTGCGAAATCCGGACGCAGCGCCCCGTCGATGCGCTTCGTCGCCTCCTCGTACTCAAGCACCAAGGACACGGACAGGGCGATGCCAAAAGCCCCTGTGCCGACCTTTTGAAGCAAGGTGAACGACGAACCCTGCGAAGACCGGATGGCTGAAACCAGCACATTCGTATCTATAACCACCAAATCACTCATAGTGATAGTATATATGCATTCAAGGCAACGTCAAGAAGACCCTTGGAGTACATAGACGAGGGGGCAGTTCCCTGGTTACAGTTCACGCCCTCACTGTCATCCTGAGCCTGTCGAGGAATCTTTGGACACGCAGTGTCCAACGGCAGGTCGGGGGCCCTTCGACCTGCGGTCGACCGCTGGCGCGACCGAGGATCCCTCGGCAGGCTCGGGATGACAGTGAGGGTGTGAACTGTAACCAGTTCCCTGTCTGTGTCAGAGCACGAACAGCAGGACGCCGAGGACGTGGCAGACGCTGCCGGCCAGTACCCAGACGTGCCAGATGGAATGCATGTAGGGCACCTTCTTCAGGAGGTAGAACACCGTCCCCACGGTGTAGCAGACGCCCCCTGCCAGCAAGAGCGCGACGCCCCCGAAGGGGACGGCGGCCACGAGCGCCCCTATCCGCAGGACGATGAGCCAGCCCATCGCCAGATAGACGAGCACGCTTACCCAGCGGGGGCGGAACACCCAGAACGCCTCGACCGCGATGCCGATGACCGCAAGGGCCCATTCGATGGCGCAGAGGACGGCTCCCCCGTCATCTGCGAGCGAGACGAGGCAGAAGGGGGCATAGGTGCCGGCGATGAGCAGGTATATCGACGCGTGGTCGAGGACCTTGAACACTTTTTTCGCACGCTCGGCGGTGAGCGCATGGTACAACGTCGAGGCGGTGTACTCTACGATCAGGGCAATGCCGAATACAAGCGCCGCCGCCAGCCTCACGCCGCCGCCGTGCATGACGGCGAAGACGGCCATCAGCACCAGGGCGGCGATTCCCAGGAGCGCACCGATGCCGTGCGTGACGGAGTTGGCGATCTCCTCCCCTATCGAATAGTCCCGGATACGCTTGATGCGCCCCTCGCGCGGTTCCGCCCGGCGCTGCTTCGAAGCCTCGTTTCGGGCCTGCCTGCCTGTTGTCGCTCGCCTGTTCATGCCCCTATTATAGCCATACGCCACGTGCGCCGTGTGCGCCGTTGCGCAGGTGGTCGGGGGCGGGACGGCAGGGCTACGCGAACAAAGCGAGCAGGCGGTCCCAGAGGCCTTGGGGTGCCGGGGCGCTGTCGTCGGCAGGCTTCTCAGGGGCCTCTGCCTCTATGGGGTCTGTGCGGAGGACGAACTGCACGCGCGTCGTCTTCTCGTTTGCCGCCGAGACGAAGGAGACCGGCTCGAAGGCGCTCGCCTGATAGTCCTTGAGGAAGCCGTCTATCTCCTTTTGCATGGTCTCGGGCAGGTCCTCCACGTTGGCGTAGAGCTCGGAGGTTCCTGTGCGCAGGGTCGAAACGCCGCCAGAGAACTCGCGTATCCCGCCTGCGACCTGGCCGAGCGCGGAGTTGAAGGTGGCGTATTCGGCTGCGATCCTGTCGACGCCCCCGAGGTAGCCGGCCAGCCCTTTGTCAAAGGCGGTGTAGTTGTCGGAGAGCGTGCCCAGCGACGTGCCGAGGGTGCCAAGGCCCTCCACCCCGCTCAGTCCCTGTTCAAGCCCCTCGCCTATCGTGGCGATCTGCCCTGCCAGGGTCTGGCAGGTGTCCGCAGACTGGTCGAGGCCTGCGGCAATCGAGTCGAGCCCGGCCTTGACCCCGTCGTTGCCGCCCGGGCCGTACCAGGCGCCCTGCACGTAGGCAGCCTGGGTGTTGACTTCGATCAAGGCCGCAGCCGTTGCCTGCGAGCCCGGCGACAGCAAGCCGAGCTCGCCGCCCAGGGCCTGCAGGGCCGCAGGGTCGGTGACGGGGGCCAAGGTGCCCACGACCCCGTCCATCGCCGTGACGGCGCCGGTGAGCCCTTCGTGCATCTGCGTCAGGCCGTTCGCCAGGCCCGGCTGCTTCGGGTCGTCGCTGTGCAGGCCGGCCGAGAGCTGACGCAGGCCGTCGACCAGTTGCTCCACCTGGTCGGGGTCGACGGTTCCGCCCTTCAGCTCCTTGGCGATGAGCGCAAGGGCCCCCTTTATCTGCGAGGAGGCGTCCCGCAGGCCTGCGGAGTTGTCGCTCACCAAGCGGAGCGCATCGTTGAGGCCGTTGGAGCCGGATGCCAGCGCGGCGCTGCCGGACTCAAGGTCGGTCGCCCCGCCGTTGAGCTTGCGGACCCCCTCGTCGAGCTCCTTGATCGCGTCGGTGAGCGTCCTCATGTCCGTGACCATCGTGTCCGTGTCGGGAATGTCGAAGACCATCGAGAACGGCAGGGCCGAGACCTGGATGCCGGGCATCTCGAAATCCGTGACCTGTGCCTCGAGCGCAAGGTCGCCCTCGCGCCCAGGAAGCACCATAAAGACAAGCTGCTTGTTCGTGCCGACTGTGGCGATCGTCGCGTCGGGCGCATGCAGCGCCCGCGTCGTCCCTGCGTCGAGGGTCACCTGTATCTGGAGGAGGTAGTTCTCGAAGAAGACCGCATCCACGTCCGGGTTCATCCTGGTCTTGATGTTCAGGCCCAGCTTGCCGCTGGCACCTGCCAGCTGTGCCGGCTCAACCTTTTTTCCGTCAAGCGTGTAGTCGATATCGATGAGCCAGGGCAGGTCGACCGTGTCGAGGACGCCCTCGTAATAGAAGTCCCCTTTGTCGACGGGGACGGAGACCTGCGTGCCCTCAAGCGAAAGCTCCGCAAGGGAGCTGAGGTTCGTCGCGCTGCTGTAGCCGCCCTCATCGACGAGCGTGCCGCCCTCATCGACGAGGAAGTGGTTTACCACGTAGCCTGTCTGCGGCCGTCCGTTGCCCTCAAGCAGGGCATAGACGACCTCCTCGCGCTCTTTGACGAGCGCAGGTGCCTTGGATGCGGCGGCGGCCGAGGAGGGGGCGGCCGAGGGCGCGGGCGTGTCGGCGGCGGCGGGCGCGGGTGCACCAGCGTCTGCCGCCCCGGAGGCATCTGCCGCGACGGAGCTTTCTGCCGTGGCCGTGGCAGGCAGGAGCGCTATGGCCAGCAGCAGGGCAAGCGCGACCTGCAGCCCGGGCCGCCTCTTCTCCTGCAATCCGGGCCGCCTCTTCTCCCCACGCTTTTCTGCGCTTCTCTCCCCATCTTTCTCTACGCCCATGCCCAAAGCCTTCTTGGTGTTCATGCTGCTCATCCTTTCGACGGCGGCGGCTCAGGAAGGCATGGCGCCTCGGCCGCTTTGGAACGCTTGAAAAATGACGCCTTCCAGGTGAGGCGTCCGATCAGGGGGTCGAAGATCGTCAGCAACACCGGCAGGAAGCAGACGACCAGGGCGAAGGAGAGGAGCGTCCCTCTCCCCAGCATCGTGCCGATGTCACAGACTATGGGGTTCGTCGAGGTGTTCAGCAGCGCGAAGCCGGCGATGCTCAGCACGGCGGCAGAGACGAGGATGGACTTGAAGCTGGAGCCGAGCGCTCGTCTGATCGCCTCGCGCTTGGGCAGCGTCTTGCGCAGCCGCAGATAGGTGTTCGTGAGCAGGATGGCGTAGTCGACCGTCGCGCCGAGCTGAATGGTGTTGAGCACGAGGTAGCCGATGTAGTTGATGGGCGTGTCGGTGAAGTAGGGGATGGCGAGGTTTATCCAGATGGCGGACTCGATGGTCAAAAGCAGGAGGAAGGGCAGCACGAGCGAGCGGAACGTGACGAGCAGCACAAGGAAGATGGAGACGACCGCCACGAGGTTCACCAGCATGGTGTCCTGCTGCACGATGGTCTTCATGTCGTAGAGGTTGGCGCTGCGCCCCAGCGTATAGGCGGCATCGCCGTAAAGCCCCTCCGCGACGCCGCGGAGCTCCCCTATCGCGGCAAAGGTCTCCTCCCCCTCTGCGGGCACGTCGGTGTACACCAGGAGACGCGCATAGTTGGGAGAGTAGAACTGGTCCGTCACCGAGGGGCCGAGGAACTCCGGCGGCAGCGTGGCTCCCACGTTGTGCGCGTAGGACACGACCTCGGTCACGAAGCCGAGCTCGTCGATGCGCTCGCCGAGCAGCTGCTCACGGGCGACGTCGCCGCGCGGGACGAGCATCACCACGAGGTTCTTGGTGCCGAAGGCCTGCTCGATCTTCTCCGTATCGAACTGCGAGCGCGTGCCCTTTCCGCCGCTTTCCGCCCCATAGAGGAAGTCGGTGCGGCTCTGCCCGAGGAAGGACGGCACCACGGCGAGGATGACCGCCAGCGTGGCCGGGACGGCGACCTTGGAGAGCACCCGGTGTATGTTCGCGAAGCTCGGCATCAGGGGCCGGTGCCTCGTGCGGTCCAGCACCCGATAGAGGGCAAGCGTCAGGGCGGGGAGGAAGACCGTTGCTGTGACGAAGCTGAAGATGATGCCCTTCACGAGGTTTATCCCCAGGTCCGCGCCTATGAGGAACTGCATGAACACCAGCGCGAGGAAGCCGAACAGCGTGGTGGAGGCGCTGGAGGCGACCGTCGAGAACGAGGTGCGTATCGCATGGCGCATCGCGACGTTGACGTCGGAGTACTGCTTGCGGTAGTCGGCGAAACTGTGCAGGAGGAATATCGCGTAGTCGAGCGAGACCGCCATCTGGAGGATGGGGCTGACCGAATTGGTGATGAAGGAGACGTCCTGATAGACGATGTTCGTTCCCATGTTCAGGACGATGGCAACGCCGATGGACGCCAGCAGCAGGAGCGGCTCGATCCACGAGCTTGTCGAGAGCACGAGAATGATGATAATGGCGGGGATGAGGATTGCGAAGGCCCCCAGCACCTCGTTGACGGCCGCCGTCTGGACGGCGGCGAGCGAGGAGGCCTCCCCGCCGACCGCGTTGTCCGGCCCGACGATGTCGTAGAGCGCGGTCAGGACCTCCTGCTCGGCACCCTGCGGCACCGCAAGGTCGAACAGCGCCGCGCCGTCGCGGTAGTAGTTCTCGACCGTCTTTGTGTCCGCCAGGTCGAGGGGCTGCTTGAGGTCCACCACGTCGTCGAGCCAAAGGACCGAGTCCACGCCCTCAAGCGCCTCGAACCTCGCTTTGTATTCGAGTGCCTGCGGGATCGAGACGTCACGTACCATGACCTGGAGGTTGGGGACGGCATCGTCGAACTCCTCGCTCATGATGCTGAGCGCCCGGGTGGACTGGGAGGACTCCGGCAGGTAATCGACGATGTTGTAGTTGACCTTGACGAGCAGGGCCAAGGGGGCACAGAGCAAGGTCACCACGACGAAGACCGCGACGATCGCCTTGCGGTGGGTGATGATGAATTGTGCGAACCGATCCATCGGAGCCGTCTCTCTTGTTCTTTGTGGCACCTCGCAATGCAGGGTGGGGTGCCGCATTCGAAGTATGTGCGGGGCAACGAGCCAACGTTCTTTGGGGCAACGAGCCACCGTTTGCCCCTTGATTTTTTCGACATTCTGTATTTTTATAGACATTGTGTCGAATTTCAACCACCAGATTCACGGAAAATGCCCGTAATCCGACAAGATAGGACGATATGTTGAACAGTTACGCTTTTGAGAATCATGCGACACCTGCACGACGCGAAGACAGGGAGCCCCGCAAGGCCGACCGGCGCATCGCCTACACGAAGACGGCCCTTCGCGGCGCGTTGGTGGAACTGATGCGGGACCAGCATATCTCGAGGATCACCGTGAAGTCGATCTGCCTGCTGGCCGACGTGAACAGGAGCACCTTCTACCTGCACTATCGCGACCAGTACGACCTGCTGCACCAGGTGGAGCAGGAGGTCCTGGAGACCTTGGAGACACGGCTGACGCACCAGCAGGGCCCCGAGGAACGTGCCCCCATCTCCCTCGATGCCATGACGCAGATATTGGAGTACGCCCGCGAGAACTCCGATTTGGCATGCGTGCTTTTGGGAGAGACCTGCGACTTCGCGTTTCGGCAGGACATCATGAACCTGGCACAGGTCGTCACCCCGTGGATGGACCCCTCGCACAGCGAGCGCGTCAAGGAGTACCTGCTGGCCTACAGCATCAACGGCTGCATTGCCGTCGCAGAGAAGTGGCTGAAGGACGGCATGGTCGAGCAACCCGAGGAAATCGCCGAGCTCATCCTGCAGATTCTCTACACCGGAGCCATAGGCTTCGCGGGAGAAGGCGGCGGGGCGTAGCGGGGCGCGGGGTGCGGGCGCAGCGGCGGGGCGGAGGAGGAGGGCACCGCCTGTGCTCATGTGCTGCCGTCGATAAGCTGTCCCTGCTCGCCATGCCGGGGCCTGAGCTCATCTTCCCCGGCTTCCCTTGTGTCGTCAGGGAGCGGGCGGGGACTCGCCTATGAGGCGGCCCAGGACGTCGTCGAGGGAGCGTAGGTCGATGGGCTTCGAGATAAAGGCATCGAAGCCGTTTGCCAAAAACATCTCCGCCGCCCCTGTTGTGGCGTTCGCCGTGAGCGCCACGATGGGAACCTGGCGCGCGTAATCGCTGTCTATCTCGTTGCGGATGATGCGCGTCGCCTCGACCCCGTCCATCTCGGGCATCATATGATCCATGAACACCAGGTCGTAGTGCGTTGCCCCCTCCCGAATGGCCTCGACAGCAAGGGCGCCGCGAGAAACGCAATCGACATTGACGCCATAGGGCTCCAAAAGCCCTTGTGCGACCTCGAGGTTGGTGGGAACGTCGTCTACCACGAGGATATTGGTCTGAGGCGACAAAACCACGCGGCCGACGTGCTCGTGAGGCCCTTGGGGGCCTGTGTCGAAGCGAAGCTCGGCAAGCCGGGCGCTGAGCTCGGCACCGATGGGCGTGGGGTCCACCACCTGCTGGGGCAGCCGTATGCTGAAGGTGCTTCCCACCCCGTGCTCGCTTTGGACCTCGATGCTGCCTCCCATGAGGTCCAGCAGCCGCTTGGTGATGGCAAGCCCCAGCCCCGTGCCCTCGATAGTGCGGTTGGCACGGGAATCGAACTGGGTGAACACCTCGAAGAGCCTTTCGCGGTCCTCCTCGCGGATGCCTTGGCCGGTGTCGGCGACGCGGACGACGAGCAGGACGGCCTGGGCATCGCCGTCAGCGTCGCACGCGTCGGTGCCGGTGCCAATGTTGTCGGTGCCGCACGCGTCGCCGCCACGGTCGCCGCCGCCAGCAGCGCTGCCGGTGCCAACGGTGCCGACCTTGTCCCCTTCATGATCCCCCGCAACAAGGCCGCCTGCAGGCATCGGCTCGACCGTCACCGTCAGGCGCACGGTTCCGCTCGCAGTGTACTTCACCGCATTGGAGAGCAGGTTGTTGAGGACCTGCCGTATCCTGATCTCGTCGCCGTTCAGGGCGCTGGGCAGGGCCGCATCGACCTCAAGCTCGAACGTGATGGGCTTCTCCCCGATGCGGACCAGGTTGAGCTGCACCGACTCGCTGATGGGGTCGACCGTGCGGTACCTCACCGGTATGACCTCGAAGGATCCGGCCTCTATCTTGGAGATGTCCAGTATCTCGTTGATGAGGGCGAGCAGGCTGATGCCCGACCGGTTGATCTTCTGGAGGTTGGCCTGGGTCGGCTCAGGGTGGTCGCGCCGCAGCTCGATGTTCGAAAGCCCGATGATGGCGTTCATGGGCGTGCGTATCTCGTGGCTCATGGTCGCCATGAACTCGGTCTTGGCCTGCGATGCCTGGTTGGCTATCACGACCTGTTCGGCAAGCTCGTGGGTGCGCTCTTGGACCAGCGACTCAAGGCGCTCGTTGGTGACGTTTGCCCGCTCGTAGTTACTGGTGAGTTGGCGCGCAAGGATAAAGGCGGCGCATACCGTGAGGAAGACGAAGCTGTAGCGCGAGAGCAGAACCCCCGTATGCAGAAAGGCGGCGTCGATGACATCGTAGAGCATCGTTGCGCCGGCGACGAGGAACACCACGAGCAGGTTGCCCAACGCCGTCTGCGCAAGGTCGAGCCGGATGCGGTGCGCCAACGACAGGGTGCCTTGGGGCCCGTCCTTGTCCCTCCACGTGCGATACGCCGTGCGAAAGAACACGAACACAATGTCGTAGCCTATGAGATAGAGAAGGAGGAGCATGGCGAGATACTGCCATATCGCCAGCAAGTTGTCGGCGAACTGCAGGGAGAAGGCCATCGTCGCTGCAACGGCGGCGACGCAGAAGATGCCATATATCCTCGTAAGCCAGAGCATCCGGTTGTTGTTGAGCACCTCGACAAAGGCCAACATGAAGAACGTGAGCACGTAGAGCAGGGAGTATTCCAAGGGGCGGGTAACCGAGGTATCTGCAACGAGCAGATAGACAGACGGGCTTCGCACAAGGAAATAGAGGCCCATGAAGACGCTGAACAGCCCGTAGAACAGGTTATAACGATCCTTGCGACGCATGAAGAACAGCAGCAGATGGTAGAGGCCCATGAAGATGAAGACGGTGCAGAACACGACAGCAAGGAGCCGGTCGGAGCTATAGGAGATATCCTGATAGTTCCCAATATAGTAGGGGGTGCGATAAAAGAGGCCCGTGTAGTCTCCCAAGGCTGGGCCGACGATGTGGAACGTGAGCTGGTTGCTTCCCTCGACGAGCAGGTCGCGATCGAGGATGAGTGCAGCGCTGCGCCAGGCGCGGTGCCGGGTTATGGTGCCGTCGCCGTCACGATACAGCTCGCCGGTGACCAGCCGGCCGTTGAGATAGACCTCCCAGCCCTCACCGATACCCGCAAGAGAGATGCAGGGGATGATCGAGGGCGTCCTCGTTATCGTCTCAAGCGTTGCGGCGTCCATCCAAAACGAGGTCGCGTAGGTGAAGTCCTCGTCCTTGTCCCGCCTGGGGTCAAGGAAGGAGCGGCCGCCTGTCGCGGGGACGACGTCCTTGGCGAGCAGGGACTGCGACGCCCCCGCCGGGATGACGGCGGCCCAGTCGCCTGCCTGTGCAGGATCCCGTCCGATGCTTTGCGTGTCAAAGCCCTTCTTGACGTACATCGACGAGGCCCTGAGGTCGATATGGAGCGGCTCCTGACGAGACGCGCGCGCGCCAACATACAGCGCGATGGCGACGACCGCAATCACGAGAACAAGAGCCAGCCCGACCCACACTGTCCACCTTATCCTTGCCATGCGTTGATTGTACCAAAGGCCCGCATGGTCGCGCAGGGCAGGGCGGGGCAGGAAGGGGGGCGGCAGGGGCGGAGCGAGGTCGGGCGGGGCGGGAAGGGGGCGGGCGGGGCGGGCGGGCGGGAAGGGGGCGGTTCTTTTATGCCCTCGTCCCCTGCTAGCGTCCCTCTTCTTTGCCTATGGCGACCGCGACGAACGTGACCCCGTAGTAGACGGCAGACGTTATGAGCGCCAGGCCAAGGCCGCTGTAAAAGAACGCAATGATGAAACCCGGCACAAGGCCCGATATCCTCACAGCCACGCCGATGGCCATCATGATGGCGATGAGCAGGTATGATTTGGCGTCGAAGAATTTGAACAGGTTGGTAAGCTCCTCGCGGTACCCTGTTATCCGTCGGACGTGCTTGTGGGAGATTCTGAGGAACATCGCAAGGAACAGGGCATAGGTCACAAGACAGGCCACGGCCATGCCGCTGCTCCACGGAGAGGTTGCGGCATGCAGCCCCACCGTGACCACGCTGGCACCGGCAGCAAGCCATACCACGCCTGCAGCCAACAAGAGCACGTTCGTAGGAACCTTTAGCATCTGCAACCCATCCTCAACAACCGGCGACCTGTCCGTATGCCCGTCCTCGACAGGTACGGCGACCCGTCCTTCGCATGTCTGCCCTTTGTTCAAAGGCCAGTGGAAGTATAGCATATGCCTGTACAGCTCTTTGTGACTTTCAGATATTTCTGATATTTCTGTATTATCTTATCCGATTTGGGCTATACTAAGCGGAACGGTCGCCTGCGCTGCCAAAGAGGCAGGCGCACTACACAAAGGCCCGTATGTTGCGCGCAGAAGGAGGCATCATGTTCATGGGTCATGGCTTCAAAAAGGGCACGGGGCACGGGTTTGGACACCCCCACGGGTTTGGCCAGGTACTGGGTACGGCCACCATCAACGAGCGCGGACAGATCGTGATACCGGCAGAGGCCCGCAAAGAGGTCGGAATCGAGCCTGGGGAGCGCTTTGTGGTCTTCGGCAACAAGAGCCCTGGGACGCTCGTCCTGGTAAAGAGCGAGTACTTCAACGAGTTCGCGGACTTCATGATGAGCAAGCTCGACAAGCTCAGGGCGATCACCCAGGACACGGTCGACAAGGCCAATGCGACAGGCGACACGGATGTCCCCGAGGATGCGGAGGGCAGCGGGGGTGCCAGTGATGCCGGAAGCGCGGAGGGTGCCGGAAGCGCAGAGGGTGCTGACGGCGCCGATACTGCCAAGGGCACCAAGAGCGCCAACGGCACCAAGGGCACCGCCGCCGACATCGAAGCCGGAGCATCGGAACCGGCTGCCAAAGACGGCACGCCAGAGACAGACTGATGCCCGATTCCGCGCTCGTGTCGGGCCGGGCACGCTATCGTAAGACCGTGCGGACGGCCCTGCGCTTTGCCCGACAACTCTGGTGGCTGGACAAGACCCGCGCCTTTCGCGGCAAAGCCAGGCACCAGGCCAGGCGCTCCGCCCTCCTGACGGCCCAGGCCCAGGAGTTCACGCGCATGGCAATGGACATGGGCGGGCTTGTCATCAAAATCGGGCAGCATCTCAGTACCCGTGTCGACATGCTCCCCAAAGAATACCTCCAAGAGCTTGCCAAACTCCTTGACTCGGTGCCCCCCGAGAGCATCGAGGCGATACGGTCGTCCATAGAGCACGAGCTTGGAGGCCCGCCCACCGAAGTGTTTGCCGAGTTCGACGACACCCCGATCGCGTCCGCCTCTCTGGGACAGGTCCACGAGGCACGGCTGCACTCGGGAGAGCGTGTTGCCGTCAAGGTGCTGCGTCCCGGTATCGAGGACGTCATCGACACCGACCTGCGCTCACTGCGCTCGATACTCGAGATGGTCCGGCGCAGGGCCCCGATGGGGAGGCTCTTCGATGCCGACGTCCTCTACCGGGAGATGGAGCAGACCTTCCTCGACGAACTCGACCTCGTCAAAGAGGCACAGAGCATCGAGACGGTGCAGCGGAACCTTCTCGCCAATGCCCATATCGACATCCCCAAGGTCTACTGGGACCTCAGCAGCCGCAGGGTGCTGACCATGGAGTTCATGGAAGGCGTCGGGATAAACGACCTCGCGGCACTCGACGCCCAGGGCATCGACCGCCATGCCGTCGCGGTGCACCTCCTTGAGGCATATCTCCAGATGGTCCTGCGCGACGGGGTCTTCCACGCCGACCCTCATCCCGGCAACGTCTTCGTGCGCACTGACGGGACGATACTGCTCGTCGATTTCGGCATGATGGGAACCGTTGCCCCCGGCATGAGGAGCGGCTTCATGGGTCTGGCCGCCGCACTGTTCTCCCAAGACGCAGAACGGGTGGTGGCGGCCTTCCGCGACCTGGGCTTCCTGCGCAAGGACGCCGAGGTCGGCGCACTTGCCGCATCGATTCTCCCGATCCTCGAAGGGACGCTCGGAGGCGACCTTGGGTCAAGGGTGAAGTGGCGGCGGGACGAGGGCACGCAGGGAGGAGGCCGGGGGAGCAACCCGAGGGACAGACGGGGAGACGGACGAGGGGCCGCCCAAGGAGACGGCCACGGAAGCACCCACGGAGACCCCCAAGGAGACGGTCGCCTTTATCCAGGCAAGCGAGGCGTTTCCCGCTTCGGCATCAGCGAGCAGGCCGTCGACGACCTGAGGGAGTTCTTTTACACGCAGCCTTTTCTGTTCCCCGACAACATAACGTTTCTCGGCAAGGCCCTCGTCACGGTTCTCGGCGTCTGCGCGGAACTCGACCCTGAGCTCGACATCATGGAGGAGCTGGCCCCGCTCGTTGAGGAGGGCCTCGGTGCCGACGCCGCACAAGGCGCCATGTCCACGATGCTCGACGAGCTTGGAGGGCTGCTTCCCAAGCTGTACCCCACTGTCTTGCGGCTCATTGCCGTCAGCGAGAAGGCCGCCAGTGACAGCCTGGTGGTCCGCATGGCAACGACCCAGGAGAGGCGCATCGTTCAAAGCCAGAGCGCTCAGACGCAGCGTGTCGTGCGCACGGTCATCGGTGCCGCGCTGTTCCTGGCGGGCGTCCAACTCTTCTCGAACGGCATCCATCCAGTCGCATCCTTCCTGCTGATGGGAGGAGGGGCCGCCGTCATGGCCTTGCAGCTGCGCGTCCCCAAGGGAGAGCGCCGACACAGGTTCCGGCACCCTGGTCTGTAAGCGTGCGACCGTGCGCCCGTGCGCCGCGTGCAAGCACGTTACTGTTCACACCCCCACGGATACCCCACTGCCATTCCGAGCCCCGCTGCCATCCCGAGCCCCGCTGCCATCCCGAGCCCCGCTGCCATCCCGAGCCCCGCTGCCATCCCGAGCCCCGCTGCCATCCCGAGCCCCGCTGCCATCCCGAGCCCCG
>JAISGJ010000076.1 GCA_031263105.1 Coriobacteriales bacterium | reverse complement strand
TGACACTGGGGGCGTGGGTGACACTGGGGGCGTGGGTGACACTGGGGGCGTGGGGTGACAGTGGGACTCGGGGTGACAGTGGGGCTCAGGCAGTGGGGGCCCGGGGTGACAGTGGGGTGTGATGTGTAACGAGTTCGTCAGCCATTGCTCCCCGCACGGTGCGTGCGCTTGCCAAGTTTCCGGTGCAGGCGTATCATCACCCGAAGACCTTTAAGAGCGGTACGGAGAGACCGACAAGGCGCAACCAGCAGTCCGGCCCGGGCGTCGAGCCCGAAGCCTGTGGGACCTGCCCTTGTCGCGTCGGCGACGGGGGCTTTTTTGTGGGCGGCGGCGGGCCATGGGTGCTCAGGCGGCGCCTAGGGCCCCGGAGAGGCAGGCAGGGATGGACAGGCTGGAGACCAAGAGCGTCGTCATGGACGAGGCGGCGATAGAGCGGGCGCTCACGCGGATAACCCATGAGATACTCGAGCACAATAAGGGTGCGGAGGGCATAGCGCTCGTCGGCATCGTGACGCGCGGCGACTTGCTGGCGCTCGGGCTTGCCCGTCGCATACGGGAGATAGAGGGCGTCGAGGTGCCGGTCGGCTCCCTCGACATCAGCTTCTACCGCGACGACGTCGCCCTGCACATCGCGCCCGAGGTGCATACCACGAGCATCCCCTTCTCGGTCGACGGGCGCACGATCGTGCTGGTGGACGACATACTCTACACCGGCCGCACGATACGCGCGGCCCTCGACGCCCTCATGGACTTCGGCAGGCCCGCCGCCATCCGGCTTGCGGTCCTCGTCGACCGCGGGCACCGGGAGCTTCCGGTCCGCGCGGACTACGTGGGCAAGAACGTGCCGTCCTCCTCGCAGGAGCACGTCCGCCTCTTCCTCGATGAGGTCGACGGGAGAAGCGCGGTCGAGATCCTGCAGGCCTCCCCCGGCGAGCGCATCGGCTCGGCGCCCCTGGGCAGCGACCGGGCGAGCGGCGGCGGCGAAGGCGAGGGCGGCGACCAGGCGGAGGGCGAGGGCGGCGACGACGCAAGCGGGGCCGCCGCCGCGCCAACGCCCGTGCCGCCTTCAGGCGGGGAGCAGGGCGGCACGCGATGAGCGCGCTCTCCTCCCGTCACCTCATGGTCATCCAGGACCTCACGAAGGCAGACATCCTCACGGTGCTCGACGCGGCCCGCTCCTTCAAGGAGGTCAACGAGAGGCCCCTCAAGAAGCTGCCGACGCTGCGCGGCCGCACGGTCGTCAACCTCTTTCTCGAGCCCTCGACCCGCACGCGCACCTCCTTCGAGCTCGCCGCCAAGCGCCTGTCGGCCGACGGGATAAACTTCACGGCCTCCGCCTCGGCCACGACGAAGGGCGAGTCCCTCGTCGACACGGCGCAGACGCTCGATGCGATGGGCTGCGACATGGTCGTCATCCGCCACGCCTTCGCGGGCTCCCCGCAGATGCTCGCCCGCAACATGCGCGCGCACATCGTCAACGGCGGGGACGGCAAGCACCAGCATCCCACCCAGGCGCTGCTCGACCTCTTCACGATACGGGAGCGCTTCGGGCACTTCGAGGGGCTGAAGGTCGCCATCGTCGGCGACATCGCCCACTCGCGCGTCTTCGGCTCGCTGGCGCCCGCGCTCAGGCTCCTCGGCGCCGAGGTCACCGCCGTGGCGCCGCCCACCCTGCTGCCGGCACGTCCCGCCCTGCTCGGCGCCGAGGTCTCCCACAGCCTCGATGCGGGCCTCGGCGGCTACGACGTCGTCTATATGCTCCGTATCCAGCTGGAACGGATAGAGCGTGCGCCCTTCCCGACGCTCAGGGAGTACGCGCGGCTCTACGGGATCGGCCTTGAGCGGCTCGCGCGCCTGAAGGAGGGGGCGGTCATCATGCATCCCGGGCCGGTCAACCGGGGGGTCGAGCTGAGCTCCGAGGCGGTGGACGCCGCACGGAACCTCCTGCTCTATCAGGTGAACGCCGGCGTCGCGGTGCGCATGGCCCTCATGTACCTCTTGTTGGGAGGGGATAAAGATGGCATTGCTGCTTAAGAACGTGCGCTGCGTCGACCCTGCGGTGGGCCTTGACGGGGAGAGGGACGTCCTCGTCAGGGACGGCGTCATCGTCGAGACAGGGGAGCCCGGCAGCGTCGTGCTCGTCAAGGGCGTCGAGCGCGACCTCGCGGGCAAGGTGCTCGTGCCGGGGCTTGTGGACATGCACGTGCACCTGCGCGAGCCCGGGCAGGAGTACAAGGAGGACATCGCGAGCGGCGGTGCGGCGGCGGCCCGTGGCGGCTTCACGGCGGTCCTCGCGATGCCGAACACGGCGCCCGTCTGCGACAGCGGCTCCACGGTGAGCTACGTGCTCGAGAAGGCGCACGAGGCCACGCGGACGCGCGTCCACGTTGCCGGGGCGCTGACGCAGGGCCTCAAAGGCGAGGCCCTGAGCGAGATGGGCGACATGGTGCAGGCGGGAGCGGTCGCCTTCACCGACGACGGGCGCGGCGTGCAGGACGGCGGCATGATGCGTCGTGCGATGGAGTACGCCCTGCCCTTCGCAAAGCCGGTGCTCAGCCATTGCCAGATGGAGGACCTCGTCGGCCCGGGCGTCGTCAACGAGGGGGCCGCCTCGACGCGCCTCGGCATGGCGGGCTGGCCCGTCGTGGGCGAGGAGGTGCAGATAGCCCGTGACATCGCGCTCTGCGCGCTCACGGGCTGTGCCCTGCACATCCAGCACATCACGACCGCCGCCGGCGTCGCCCTCGTGAAGGCCGCCCGTGAGCAGGGCCTGCCTGTGAGCTGCGAGGTCACGCCGCACCATCTGTTCCTGTGCGAGGACGACCTCGACGAGGGCTACGACACGAACCTGAAGATGAACCCGCCGCTGCGCCCGCGCACGGATGTCGAGGCCCTGCAGGAGGCGCTCGTCGCAGGCGACATCGACTGCATCGCCACAGACCACGCCCCCCATGCGCCGCACGAGAAGGCCTTGGAGTTCGAGGCCGCGCCCTTCGGCACCACGGGCCTGGAGACGGCGCTTGCGCTCGTGCTGACCGAGCTGGTCGCGACCGGCAGGCTCGGCTGGGGCGCGCTGGTCGAGCGCATGGCCCACGCGCCGCGACGCATACTCGGGCTTGGGCCCGTCACGCTTGCGGCGGGTTCCGTTGCCGACCTGACCGTCATCGACCCTGCGGCGACCTGGGAGGTCACCGCCCGCAGCTTCGAGTCGAAGGCAGGCAACTCGGCCTTCCTCGGACGCGTGCTCACGGGCCGCGCGAGCGACGTGTTCGTAGGGGGCTATGCCTCGCTGGAGGAGGGAAAGGTCGTGGCGGGACCCTTTCTGCCTCGCACGGCAAGGTGAGCGCCGCACGGCAAGGCGAGCGCCGTAGGGCAAGGAGCGGAACATGAACTACGACTGCCTGCTTGTGGACGACGAAGAGGCGCTGTCCGAGTCCACCTGCGAGTATTTCGGCCTGTTCGGCGTCAGTGCGTTCTGGGCGGCGGATGCGGACGGCTGCATGCGGTTCTTCCGCGAGCATACGACCGACCTGATCCTGCTGGACATCAATCTGGGCACCTCGTCGGGCTTCGAGCTGTGCAAACGCCTGCGGGAGCTCACCACGGTCCCCATCCTGTTCATCAGCGCCCGGCGAAGTGACGACGACATGTTGCTGGCGCTTTCCATCGGCGGCGACGACTATATCCAAAAACCCTACTCCCTCTCCGTCCTGCTGGCAAAGGTGAAGGCGGTGCTGGGGCGCTACCGTGCGCCCGCCGCCGCACCGCCCCTCTCCGTCGGCGCTCTGACCGTGGACGAGGACGGCCGTTCGGTCATGCTGGACGGAGCGCGGGTCGAGCTCAAGACGATGGAGTTCAAGCTGCTCTGTCACCTGATGAGGAACCGGGGGCGGGTCATCGGCAAAGAGGAGCTGTTCCGCAAGGTGTGGGAGGACTCCATCGTCGGCGACAACACCCTGAACGTCCACATCCGCCGCCTGCGCGAGAAACTGGAGCGCGACCCGAACAGCCCTAGGTACATCAGGACGGTTTGGGGAACGGGCTATGTCTTCGAGGACGACCCGTCATGAAGGTCAAACGGTATGCGGCCGTGCTTCTGGTCATAGCGGTTCTTGGCGTAGGGGGCATCCTGTTCCTGTTCCCCGTGCCGAAGGACACGGTCGACTTCGCCAGAATCAACGACATGGCACAAAGCGGGCAGACGATCGACCGCTCCGCCTTTGCCGACACGCTGGAGCGCTGGCAGGCCTACCGGGCGCAGCTGCAGGCTGGGGCGATTGTGCTCCTTCTCCTCGCAGTCGTTGTCGCGGCCTTGTTTTTGGCGAGCCTCTACCGGAACATCCTGCGTCCCTTTGATGCCATGCGTGGGTTCGCGCAGAGGGTGGCGGCCGGCGAGCTCGACGCCTCGCTGGAGATGGACAGGGACAACGCGTTCGGCGCGTTCACCGAGAGCTTCGACCTCATGAGGGAGGAGCTGCGTCGGGCAAAGGAGAGCGAGCGGGCGACCGAGCAGTCCAAGCGGGAGCTCGTCGCCTCTTTGAGCCATGACATCCAGACCCCCGTGGCCTCCGTCAAGGCGGTCGCAGAGCTGATGGAGATGAGCGCCGCCGCGCCGGAGCGGCAGAAGCTGCAAACCATCCAGCAAAAGGCCGCACAGATCGAGACGCTGGTCTCCGACCTGCTCCACACCACCTTGGAGGAGCTGGACTCCCTTAACGTCAGTCCGATCCCCTTCCCAAGCAGCAGGCTCGACGAGATCATACGGAAATCCGATTACCGGCAAAAGGCGAGGCCCTGTGAGATTCCCGGCTGCCTGCTTCGGGCCGACCCTGCACGGCTTTCGCAGGTGATGGACAACCTCGTCGCCAACTCGTACAAATACGCCGATACCGCCATCGACGTGTCGGCGGAGATGGACGGCGACGGGCTGACCCTCATCCTGCGCGATCACGGGCCGGGGGTCGCCCCGGAGGAGCTGCCGCGCCTCTTCTCCAAGTACTTCCGGGGCAAGGGGGCCGAGGGCAAGAACGGCTACGGCTTGGGGCTGTTCATCTCCCGTGCCTTCATGGAGCGCATGGGCGGCGGCCTTACGTGCGCGAACGCCGACCCCGGTTTCGCCGCGAGTATTCACCTGCCGTTCGACGACTGAAAGACTGAAGTTACTGTTCACGCCCACTGTCATCCCGAGCCCCCACTGTCATCCCGGGCCCCCACGGTCACCCCGAGCCCCCCCCGGCAGCCCGAGCCCCCCCCCGCACCCCGAGCCCCCCCCGGCACCCAGGGGGCCGCGCGCCCGG
>JAISGJ010000056.1 GCA_031263105.1 Coriobacteriales bacterium | reverse complement strand
GTGCGGCTTTATAACCAGTGATTGATACAGCAAAGAGTGCCGCGCCGCTGTTACCCGCTTCGCGGAATTGCGTTACCCGAATTTCAGAACAGCGTTACCGCCAGCCCGGAATCTCCACTTTGGCCTACAATGGTAGTGTCCGACTCTCGGGCCGCGACACAGCGGCCCGCCCGCAGCCCGCCGCCGGGGGCGTCCGCAGCCCGTCCGAACATGAAGGCGACCATGAACATACTGCTCGTCGAAGACCAGCAACGGCTCGCACAGGCCCTTTGCGCCATCCTTGAGGAGGAGGGCCACCACGTCGATGCCGTGGGAGACGGGCGCAGCGGGCTCGACTACGCCCTGAGCGCACAGAAGACCGGCACGCCCTACGACGCCATCGTCCTCGACGTGATGCTGCCGATACTGGACGGCCTTGCGGTGGCACGGGAGCTGAGGCGGGCGGGCAGCGCCGTGCCCCTCATCATGCTCACCGCCCTCGACACCCTGCGCGACAAGGTCACGGGGCTCGACGCGGGCGCCGACGACTACCTCACCAAGCCCTTCCAGCCGGCAGAGCTGCTCGCACGCCTGCGCGCGCTCACGCGGCGCAGCGGCACGGTGCACCTCGAGGTCGTCACGCTCGGCAATACCAGCCTCGACCTGCGAAGCGCGGATCTCTTCAGCAGGGGGAGAGGGACGGCTCAGGTGGAAGACACGCCAAACGACGAGGCGGCTGGCGGGACGGGCGCAGGCGCGCAGGCGGAGGCAGGGCTGCGCGTCCACCTCTCGCAGCGCGAGTTCGAGCTCTGCCGCCTGCTCATGACCAATCCCGAGCAGACCTTGACGAAGGCGACCCTGCTCGCCCGCATCTGGGGACTCGACACGGATGCCGACGAGAACAGCGTGGAGGCCTACGTGTCGTTCCTGCGCAAGAAGCTCGCCTACCTGGAAAGCGACCAGCGCATCGTGACCGTGCGCGGGATGGGCTACCGGTTGGAAGGCGCAAGGCCCACGGAGGGAGGTGCATCCGATGCTCGCTAGCCTGCGCCGCCGCTTCATACTCATCACGATGGGGATAGTGGGCCTCATGCTCTTGGCCATGCTCACGGCAAGCGTCGTGTTCAGCTACCAGGCCACGGCGGGCACCATCAGAAGCGCCCTCGACAGGGCCGTGGGGGCCGGCATCGACAACGAGCAGCGCCCTTGGATCGGGGAGCCGAACCAGGATGCCGGCTCGTTGCCGGGAATGCTCTTCGACCTGTTGATCCCCCATCAGGAGACCTCTGCCCAGTCAGGCGACCGCTTCATACCGGTCTACGTCGTCATCCTCGATGCAACAAGCCTCACGGTGCTCGCCGACAACAGCTCCGTCGTCCTTATCGAGAGCTCGGTCGCACAGAAGGCGGTGAGCGCCGTCCTGGAGAAGCTGCCCCGCCAGGGCCTGGTGCCCAGCAAGAGCCTCACCGGCCTCCTCTTCGACCAGCAGCTCTTCTATCGCCTCGGGGCCCCCGGCGACGGCAGCCTGACGATTGCGCTTGCCGATGCGTCCGAGCTGCTCAGAAGCACCTTCCTCCAAGCCGGCGCCTCGGCGCTCATATGGCTGGGCGCCATGGTCGCCCTGTTCTTCGTCAGCCTCCTGCTCTCCCGCCTCGTCACCCGCCCGGTCGCGGCGGCATGGGAGCGGCAGCGGCGCTTCGTCGCCGACGCCTCCCACGAGCTCAAGACCCCCCTTGCCGTCATACTCGCGAACAACAGCCTGCTTGCCGCCCACCCCGAACGAACCGTCGCCGAACAGCACCAGTGGGTCGAGAGCACGCAGCTGGAGGCACAGCACATGGACGGCCTCGTGCGCGACCTGCTCCTCCTCGCTCAGACCGAGGAAGAAGACGGGCGCCCTCCCGCACAAAAGGCCCCGTGGACGACGGTCGACCTCTCGGCCCTCCTCAGACACGGCCTGCTCCAGTTCGAGGCCGTGTTCTTCGAGCGCGGCATCACACTGACGACCGACCTCGCCGAAGGCGTCACCGTCACCGGCAACGCAGAGCAGCTGGAGCGCCTGGCACAGATACTCCTCGACAACGCCAGCAAGTACGCAGGCACGCCGGGTGCGGCCATGGGGAGAAGACCGGGCGATGCAGGGTGTCAGGGGAACGCGCCAATGCCCCCGCCCCGACCCACTGTGCACGTCAGCCTGCACCCCGGCGCAGGCGGTGCGACAGGAGCGACGACGGGCGCAGGGACGGCAACAGGCGGTGCCAAGCCCCTAACGCACGCACTGCTCAAAATCACGAACAGCGGCGAGCCCATCGCACCCGACGCCCTCCCCCACCTCTTCGAACGCTTCTACCGCGCAGACAGCGCACACAGCAGCTCCGAAGGCTCAGGGCTCGGCCTCTCCCTCGCCCAATCCATCGTCGAGTCCCACCGTGGCACCATCACCGTCTCCAGCGACGCAACCCACGGCACCACCTTCACCGTGAGCATGTGAGGCAAAGCAGGCTTTTCGTAACGCCTATTGAGTGAGGGAGGAACAGCAGGGAAGCACCAGAGTAGGTAAACTAGAAGTATCCCATGTCCAGCACACTCTCTTCGACTAAATCTTCATTTTGAATTTGAGAAAGTATGTGATCCATGAATCTTTCAAAGACATCCGAGTAGTATGGATTGCCTTGAAGGTACTCTACGTACCAGTTGCGGTTTGCCAAACGGCCCTCGTAGGTGCTGAAATTCTTGCGTATGTTTGAATTGATGCGTTTGGCTTTCCGGGCAATCAGAATTTCGTCGATGTCGGTAACGCCCGTGCTTATGGGCGTCATGTCCAAGAAGTCGCACAGTAGGTAGTATTTCGCACCTGAGACGGCAAGCTTCACATCATGAGCAGTCGCTGATGCTTCTTGGAACATTGTTTTGTCCAAATTGGTTTTAAGCTCCGCAAGAACATAGCCGACATGAGTGGTTATCGTTAGCGTGTCTTCGTCAATGAAGTCAGGCTCATACGACGATTGTATGTATAGCTTACGACTCATGGAGAAGTCTTGGTCTTTGGCCCTTATCGTAAGTCCGCCGCCAATAGCCGGGGTGCCTATACTCGACTCAAAAAAGGCCGACGAGAACGTGGGGACCTGGGCACCGATATCAAGACCAACGTCGCCCACAGACCTCTCCAAACAAGCTTTAACCATAATAGGCAGGAATTCCTCAATAACGGTGTTGTCGAGTTTCAGTTGACCCTTTTGGCGATAGAGGAAATTCTCTGGGCTATCAAATATCAAGTCTATGTCGATGTAGTTTTTGTAGGAATTGAGCATCTCGACCATTTCTTCAATGCACTCGCTCACTACAGTGCCGCTTACCTTGGAAAGGTCGTCAATCCACGTATCGTATCTCACTATCGCTTCGCTTAGCCTGGGCTTATCAGAAACCGGCAGCTTGTCGCTTTCGAGGGCAGCTACCAGTTTTTCTCCGTGTACGCCCCTCATTGATTGTCCTCCGACTTCTGGATTGTGTGGGCCTTTTCAATGGCAACTTGCAGCAAGCCTCTGTTTTTGTTCTCAATAGCAAGCTTGTCGATTAGGGCTTGTTTGGCTATCCTTCGCGCTTCCTCAACAACTACGCTCTCCTCTTTCAGCAAGCATTCCTTGTCGTTTGAAAAGTGCAGTATGTCTTCATAGATTAATTGACCGAACCGGTTTTTAAACACCCGCTCTTGACGCAATTCTAAGTCGAAGTCAAGTACCTGATGACAGATTTCATAAATCAGTTCACTATTATAAAAAGAGTATCCTAGTACATTGGATTCTCTGCCTACTATCAATACGATACGTGCTCCAGAGCTACAAACCCTTGCCATTTCCTGAACTGCCAAGGCCATGTCAATACAGTATTGTACAACTGTATAAAGTCGGTTTCCTCTATTCTTTCGATTTGACCCAAATTCCTGTTTTGCTATCCCAAGTACGTCATGCCCAAGTGCTTCAACTGAGCGACGATAATTCTGATGATAATTAAACACATTAATGTATGGAGGTGACGTTATGACCAAGTCAATCGTGCTGTCTGAGATTTTCAGATGTCGGGCATCGCCTAGTTCCATAACCACTGGCTTGGCCGAATAGGGCAAATCCCTGATGATTTCCCGCAGCTTGCTCCACTTCTCATAAAGAAGCCGTCTTGTAACGTCATTATGAAAAATATCCAGCAGGATAATAAGCAGAGCCGCCGTTGAGCCAGTGGCAGTCCTTCGGTTCTCCTCACAGTAATCAACAAGGTACCTCACAAGGTCTTGTTGCTCCATGCATGTATTGACCAGAGTGTTGATTGAGTCAATGAGGCTGTCACGTGCGCCTTTTTTCATACAGCATATCTGATATACCTTGCCCATATAGTAGGCAGCAGGATTAAGCTCCGTTCCACAAACTGAGATTCCCTTTCGAGCGCATTCATAAAGAGTCGTTCCAGAACCAGCGAAGGGGTCAAGCACCTTATCATCAGATGAAGCATAGTGCTCAACAATAGCCTCAATTAATTGAGGTGAAAACTGACCGTTCCAAGCGAAGAGGTTAGTTCTTGTTCTGTTCTCAATGTTCAGCTTGTCTTGAGAAATATCGGCCACATTCGCTGGGACAGCAAGTAACGATTTCTTCCGAACCTCTCTTTCTGCTACAACGCTCACTAGGATTCAGACTCCGTTCTCTGCTCATCGTTAACCTTTACTGGCCTATTGTACTAAAACGAGCGGTAGACGCTAGGGAGCCACCGATTGATATGACAGTTCCGCCGCTTTTTCAACCACCTCGTCGTCTTCTCTGACGAGCCTGTGCGCCTCGTCCAAGTTCGATGGCCTTTGGGACGAGCGCCCCAGGTTGTGGACTGACAAAGACGCGAAGCATAGACAGTGCGACCCGCCTTAGCGGGTCGCATGACACGATTCAAAGGGCTGCGACTGGATTAATCGGTGGTTCCTAGAAGCTCACCCAGACCTTGGGGAGGGCGATGAGGCCGTCGGGGGCGACGTAGAGGTCGTTCGTGCGGTCGGAGCAGACGAGGGCGTGCGTGGTGAAGAACAGGGGGATGACGGGCATGTCGGCGGCGATGAGGTCGTCTACCTTGTGGAAGGCGCGCTGGCGCTCGTCGGCCTCTGCGACGGCACGCGCTGCAGCAATGCCCTCGTCGACCTCTGCGTTGCGGTAGCCGAACAGGTTGTTGCTGCCGGAGCCTGAAAAAAGCGGGACGAGCAGGTTCTCCATGAGGGGGAAGTCGGCTATCCAGCCGGTGGACGTGAGCACCGCTCCCTGCTGCAGCATGTCCCAGTAGCGGGCGTTGTCTGCGCCCACCACGAGCTTCACGGAGAAGCCTGCCTCCGTAAGGCCTGCCTCTATCATCTCGAAGAGCCTGCGCTCGAGCGTGCTGTTCGCGGCAAGGAGCGTCAGGGGCGCGAGCCCCTTGCCTCCCGGATGGCCCGCCTCGTCGAGGAGCGCCTGTGCCTTGGCGGCGTCGAAGGCCGTCGCGGGCCAAGCCCCCGTCCTGAAGCCCTCCACCTCGGGAGGGATGATGCCTGTGGCCGCCGAGAAGGCACCGGCGAACAGCTCCTTGCAGATGGCCTCGCGGTCGATGGCATGGCTGAGCGCCTGGCGGACGAGGGCGTTGTCGAGGGGCTCGCGCTCAAGGCTTCCCCACAGGAACTCGACGCAGGCCTCCGAGCCGAGAAGGAGTCCCTCGCCGGACTCCACGGTGTGCCCGTCGGCGGCCTCCCCATAGCGCGCCCGCGCGTCCTCGATCTCCGCGACGGGAACCGACGAAAGGTCGAGCCCTCCCAGGCGGAAGCGCTCGTAGGCCTTCTCCTCATAGCTTTGCAGGGGCTCGTCGGCCACCGGGTGCAGCATCGGCGACGCTGCCGGGCGGAGCGCCGGGGGAGCCGCTGCCACCGACTGCGCAGCCGCCAGACGAGCGACCGCCGGAACTGCCAATCGCACCGCTGCCGGACGGGCGGCCGCCGGAACCGCCGGACGCATCGCCGCCGGGCGGGCGGGCGGGCGGGCGGCAGGGCGGGCGGCGACCTCCCAGACCTGTCCCCCGCCTTCGGACGGCTCCTGCTGCGCAGAGTCGGCCTCGAAGAACCTGAACTCGACCGCCTGCAGGAGCGCAGGCGTTCCCCCGTAGCCATCGAAGCGCACCAGCCTGAGCATGTCGTCCTCGTAGGTCGAGACGTCCTTCAACATGAAGGCGCCGTTGCCTATCGGCATCACGGAGAAGACCGAGGCGTCCCTGCCGTCGTCCGCAAAGACCTTGGAAGGCACCGGCGAGAACGCCGGATAGCTGAGCACGAAGGGGAACTCATGGAAGGGAAGGGCGAGCGTGACCTCGAGCGTCAGCTCGTCGACGGCCTTGATGCCGGAGGCCGCGTCGGCCTCCCCCGCCCCCAGCGCATCGGCACCCTGTATCACCGCAAGGGACGAGGCGTTTGTCGAACGCCCGCCGCTCGCGTCGGGCCTGAGTATCCTCTCCCAGGCATACTTGAAGTCGGCGGCGGTCACCGCATCGTCGTTGTGGAAGCGCGCGCCAGAAGCGAGCCTGAAGGTGAACACGGTGCCCTCCTTGTTGGCCTCCCAGCTCTGCGCCGCAGCACCGACGAGCTTCTTCTCCCGATAGTCGTACCGCACCAGCGGGTCGAAGAGGCAGTTCGCTATCTGGATGCCGGCGCTCTCCTGAAGGAAGAAGGGGTCGATCGCATACGGCCAGTGGCTCGCGACGGCAAGGCTGCCTCCCTCCCTGCCGGGCATCTGGCCGGTCCCTTGGTCGGCTTCCTGGCCGGGCTCCCGGTCGGGTGCTGCGTCGTCGGCAGCGGCCCTCGGGCGGAGCAGGGGCACACAGCCGCCCAACGCGCCCAGCAACGACGCGCCGACGAGGGCCCCGCCGGTCGCCGCCGCCCCTTTGAGGAAGTCGCGCCGCGTCGGCCCCAAGGGGCGGCGGTCGCCCTCCTCCCTCTGCTGATCGTTCCTGCTCATGCCGTGTCCCTCGCTTCCTCCCCGTGCCTTCAGGGCATTTCTCAGATTCGTTGCAGTTCCTTAGTAATGGCTGACGACCGGGGTCCCTATCTCAAGCATGCCGTACAGGGTCTGGGCATCGTTGTACGGCATGTTGATGCAGCCGTGCGACCCTGCATAGGTGTAGCGGTCGCCGCCGAACGCGGGCTGCCAGGTCGCGTCGTGGAAGCCGACCCCTCCCCAGGTGATCCGCATCCAGTATTTCACCGGAGTCTCGTACTCGCGCTTCCCATCGGGCATGATGTCGCCCTTGAGGACGGTGGGGCTGAGCTTCTCCAGGATGCGGAAGACGCCGGCCGGCGTCGCTCTCCCGCCCCAGGGGGCGCCGGTGACGACATCGGTCTCGAACGTGACCGTGCCCTTTTCGATGTAGTACATATGCTGCTTCGTCAGGTCGAGCTCGATATAGGTCGTGCCCCAGTCGGGCTCGCCCGCAGGAGCGTGGACGGCACCGACCTGCACGTAAGAGGGGTCGCGCCGCTGGCCGCTGTGGTTCGCGATGGCCGCTTGTATCGCCTCTATCTCGGCCTCCTCGTCGATCTCCCAGCCGTAGTTGCCGCCCTCGACGCTCGAGCGCTCCCCGGTTATGGACGTAAAGGTGCGGGGCTTCCCCACCGTGTCGTGCCGCAGGCCGAAATCCTGCACCCAGGCCGCCAAGGCCTCCTCGTTGAGCGTCGCGGTGCCGTCCTCGGCGACGACCATCCAGTCAAGGGCGATCCGCGTGTCCAGGACCTCGGTCTCGTCCCCGAAGGTATAGACGATCTCGAAGGGGACATGGGCGTTGTACCGCTCCGCCTCGGCGAGCAGGTCGGGGTTGTTGGAGAAGACCTTTGGGGAGACGTAACAGCCGCCCTCGTCGACATCGAGCGTCTCGACCAAGGAGTGCAGGGCCTCGTCGATGGCCTCGGTCGTCCGCCCCTCGTCCAAGGTGCTGCCCAGGTTCTCGGGCACAACGACGTAGCGGGGCTCCTCGAAGGTCAGGTAGGCGTCGACCGGCGCGCGCATCGCCTTCTCGTCGAACAGATCGATGCTCCGCATCATGGCGGCGAAGCTCCCCTTGTCGAAGTCGACGCTGGCATGGGTCGTTGCCTCGCGCGGGCTGCGGAAGAGGCGGGCGACCCAAAGGAGCGGGTTCTGCTCGTCCAGTATCGCCTGTACCTGCCCGTCCGACACGTAGGCCAAGGCGACGTCCGCCGCCTCGATGGTCCGTGCCAGCCCGTCGCGGCCGACAATGCGCAGCTCATAGGTGCCGACGCGCGCGCTGATGGTCTGCTCGACCTCCTCGACCGTCTTGAAGGCGCACTCGACGTTGTCTATGGAGGTGTTGATGCCGAAGTGGGACGAGAAGTAGTACGCCATGCCGCCGTAGGCCGCTATGAGCACGCCAAAGACGATGCCCAGCACAAGCCACAACCGCTTGAAATTGAATGCCTCTTTCGCGTGCTTCATGTCCTGCTGTAACTACTTCAGATAACCTCGCGCCCCCCAGGGGAGTGTCGGTTACGTGTTTGCGCGTAATCCTGAACATGCCGTCGTCGGAATACAACGCCACGATTCTTGCCGCCTACCAGCCTACCATAGATTCATGTGCCGTGCGCGGCCCCGTCCTGCCTACGCTTGTTCGCTGTCTGCATCCACATCGTCGTCCGTGCGCGGCCGTTTGACCGCGCATTGGACGATGGCAAGCACCAGATGGAGGAGGAAGACCGCGCCTATGAGGGGGGTCCAGCAGTTGACCCAGACCATCGGGAGACGCATGTCGTCGAGCAGCAGGAACAGCACGGCGACCAGAATGCCTGCGCAGGCCGCCACCACCTTCAGGGCACGGAGGCGGTAACGCCGCTCGCGCGGCCGCCCGTCCTCCTCCCCATCGGACGCGGGGGCGGACGCGAGGGCATCCGGCAGCCCGTCTTGCAAGGAGGCGTCTGCCGGCACCCCGTCGTCTGCGGGACGGGCCTGCGGCCATTGGGCGACGGAGGCCGTCGCGCGCCCCGTCGCGCCTCTCGCCGCACGCCCCGTCGCGTCCTTGTCCTGCCTGCGCCGGCGGCGCAGCAGCGTGAGGAGGAGCACCGCCGACAGGACGAGCGCGACCAACGACAGGACGAGGCTGAGCAGCGACCAGGCCCCGACGAGGCCGAAGTCCCCGAGCGGCACCATGCCGAAGCCGTCGTCGGAGGGGCAGGCGTCCGTTGCGTCGGCCGCCGTGCCCGGAGAGACAGGCGGCTTGGGCTTGGAGGCCTGCTTGGAGCCCTGGCCCTGGCCTTGGCCCTTGCCCTGTGCGGGCGCGGGCGCAGGCGCAGGCGTGTCCGCCCTTGCCGACGACGTAGGAGAACCAAAGGCGCAGGGCGCGGCACCCGCCTGCCCGCAGAGCGGGTTGCACGGCGGCGCAAGCGGCGTGGGCGCGGCCGGCGCAGGCGGGGCGGGCGGACGGGGCGGCACAACCGGCGCACCGGGCGCAAGCGGCGCACCGGGCGGGGGCGGGGGCACAGGGGCCCACTGGGCATAGAGCGTCACCGTGTCGTCGAGGACGAGCCTGCTGCCGGGACGGTGCGCAGTGCCGCTCCCGTTGGGCCGGGTGTTCCAACCGAGGAAGTCGTAGCCGTCGCGGCTGACCGTGCCTGCGCCCTTGACCTGCGCCTTGTCGTAACGGTAATAGGTCTGCGGGTCGCTCTGGGAGCCGGTGCCGCCATTGGCGTCATAGCGCACCGTATGCAGGTTCGGCGCGTTGGTCACGGTTATCTCATAGAGCGTGCTTCCCGCAGGCCCCGGCACCTCCTTCACGTCCACCACGGGATCCTTGAAGCCTGCGGGGTTGTTGGTCTCGACGGCGGTGTAGCGCATGGTACGGGGCAGGTCGTCCACCTCGATGCGTTGCGACCATCTCCCGTCGCCTGCCTTCTCCACCTTGAGGCCATAGGGGCCGCCGCCCATGACCTTCGTCTGGGAGCTGTCGTCCCGGTCGATGCCTATGAGGTCCAGCAGGTAGGGGCCGGTCATGCGGGGACTCGGCGTCGGGTCGTCCAGCACCTTTGTGATGACGGCCCGGTCGTAGGGCACGTCGGCGCGCACGCCGAGCGGGAGCACCTCCGCGTTGACGTGCGTCGGGTGCTTGCCTGTGCCGATGTAGCCGTCGAAGGCAAAGGAGTCCAGGGCCGTCCGCAGCGGCACGGCGTATCCGTGCAGCTTGGCCGTCGCCGTCACCTTGAGGCTGTAGCCGGGCGGCAGCTCGAAGTCGGGGCCTGACGTGGACGTGCGCGCGACGCGCAGGGCAGTGACGGCGGAGGGGTCGGGGACGGTGCCGGCCCATCTGCCGTTGTCGGCGCCGCTCCAGTCCGATGCGTCGAACGCCGTCGTCGCAGGAGCGGTGCAGAAGCCGACCTTCCAGTCCTTCGGGTCGAAGCCCGCGAGCCGGACGCCGGAGGCGTTGACGACATCCACCGTGACGTCGCCCAGGCCGTCGGTGCCCGCCAGACGCGCCGTCGCCTCGCTCCCACGGGCATCATGGCTGCCCGAACGGACCGCGACGTCGCCCACCGAAGGGAGCCGGTTGATGAAGACGGGGTTCCTGACCCCCCTGCCGGTCGAGCTTCGCACGTTGAGGGCCATCGTATAGGCAAAGGACTCGTCGCGGTCCGACACGGTCAGCGTGCGGTTCCCGCCCTGCGTCGAGACCATGCGGCCCGCACCTGCGCCGGTAAGCTGCTTCACCTGCATGACGGTGTCGATGCCGAGGTCGCCGAAGGTGTAGAAGCCTGCGTTCGTGCGCACCAGGTGCTGCGGGCCCGCAAGCCCCGGCACGCCGGCAGCCGAGAGGTCCATCGTGTCGGGCATGAAGTCGAAGCGATGGCGGAACTCGTCGGAGGACTCGACAAGCTTGTCGTAGAAGAACTGCCCGGCATCCTGCAGCGGGACGAGGTAGGCGTTGACCGCGTAGCTCATATAGGCGCCGCCGGTGCCGATGCGCAGATAGAAGTCCGTGCCTGCGCCCGCATCGAAGCTGCGGTTGACCTTCCACACCAGCCAGGTCCTGCCGCCGCCCGTAAGGACCGTGGGGGCATGGCCGGCCTCCCCGTTCAGGCCGTCGAGGTAGGTGGGGACGGGGTGCGCGCCCGCCTTTCCGTCGTCCACCTGGAAGCCCTGGTACGTCAGGTGCTCGGGAAGCTCGACCACGAGATGGGCGCCCGGCGCCATGGTCGTCACCCGGAAGGGAACCCCGTTGACCTTGGTGACGGAGGAGTTGCCGAGATCGACCTTGAGGCTCAGCTCGGAATGGGGGAACAGGCTGCTGCTTTGGACATAGGCCTTCAGCTTGTCGGGCTGGCCCGTCGTGCTCACGATGGTATAGGGGGCCAGGCCCACGAAGGGCGCCAGCGACTGGTCGGTGAGGGTCACCCCTGCCTTGCTCGTGATGCGGTAGCGATAGCCGTCCTCAGGGCTCCCGAACCAGTTGTTCGTGTCGTCCTCGGTCACGAGGCTCGCGCCTGCCCCGGGCTTTATGTTGTCCTGGGGCTTGGACACGTAGACGCCTACCTGGTTCTCGTATGCGGAGGCGTTGACGTCGTCGCTGCGGAAGTCCTGGCGCGCGGCCGCCCTGTCGTTGGCGTCTATCACCGTCGAGTAGGTGATGAGCGCCTTCGAGGAGCTGATGGCCGAGCCAGCCTTCGTGGCCGCCGCAAGCGTCCCCGGGTTGTCGAAGCGGACGCGCTTGGACGCGAAGCCGCGTCCTTGCTCGGTGAAGTCCGGCATGAGCGTGTAGGCGAGGTCGGAGGAGACCGCCGTTGCAGGGTCGATCCCGGGCTTGACGAGCTTTATCTGGGGCGTGACCGCGGTGTCGAGCCTCTCGTAGCGCGGCAGCAGGTCTACGAGGGCGTCGAGCGGCACGGGGCTCAGGGCGCTGTTGGTGATGGTGACGGTGTAGTCGCGCCGGAGTGAGGCGCTGCCCGAAAGGTCGAGCCCTGCCCCGCCGACGACCTTCTTGCTCACAGCGAGCTCGCCGTACTGGCTGTTCTTGATGACGACCCCGCCGGAATGCGAGCTCACGTGACAGCCCTTGCCCGTCTGCGAGGCATAGGTGTAGTCGTTGGCGCTCGGGTTGGTGCCGTTGATGACGTACAGGTCGTTCGCCCCCTCGTCCAAGACGGCCGTCGCCTTGTTCACGGCCGTCACCTCCGCCAGGTTGGCGCCTGTGGCGGCAACGGTCATGGGCGGGAAGAGCGAGGGATCTGCATCGACCTTGGCATCGAAGGTCACCACGAGGTGATGGCGGGCATGGTTGTTGTCCGCATGGCCGCTTTCCAACTTGCAGGAGGGGGAGAAGTCCACCGTAAGCCTGGCGTTCGCAGGCGTGAGCGCCGCGTCGCTCGGGTCGTCGTCGGGCGTCGGAGGGGTCCCGTGCGCCTTCCAGGGAAAGGCGGTCTCGCTCAGGCTCTCGCTGCTCCCCTGTATGATGCGGTCGTAGACCTTGACCGAGCCGAGGTCCGGCACAAGGTAGCGCGGCAGGTCGTCGATGACCTTGGAGACGTGCACGGCCTTCCCGGTGTTGTTGCGGGTGTGGTAGCTGCTGACGTCGATGGAGTAGGTGAGCCTGTCGCCCACGGAGAGGTTGCCGAGGCTGCCGGTCCCCTCCTTGAGCTTGACGGACTTAAGGACGCTGACCTGCCCGACCTTGTCCAGAAACGCGTCCACTTCGAGGGTCACGGCACCGCTGCCGACAGGCCGGCCCGGAAGGTCGAGCAGCTCGAAGCTGTTGAAGGCGGTGTCCCCTCCCTCAGGCCTGACGGCACCGGTGGAGCCCTCGGTCTTCTCCGTCGTCCTGAGGGTGTAGGCGATGGTGAACTTGTCGCCGGGCGCAAGCTCGCAGCTGGTGGGGAAGTATACCTCGAAGATGCCCTTGCGGAGGTCGACGGGGCTGGCCGTGACGCCCGCACCGCTGATGGTGCTCGCAGGGCCCAGCCCGCTCGTGTCCACGATGGCAAGGTTGACGGCCCGTGCGTTCGCATCGCTGATATGGAGGGGCTTCGTGCTGTCCCTGCCCTCCACCAGCGCCGCGTAGCCCGAGCCGGCCTTGGAGGCCGCGCTGCCCGGCAAGGGCGTCTGGGGGTCTATGCCGCTCAGGTCGCCATGCGGCAGGAAGACGCCGGGGTTGAAGTAGCTGTCGCGCACCATGAAGCCCTTGAGGGTGCTGCCGGTGGTGTTCCAGACGTCTATGGTGAACAACATGACGTCGCCGGGGACGGGGTTCTGGCCCACATAGCCGGGCGACGCGTTGACGACCCTCTTCGTGACGACGCCGGGGCCCTGGGAGGCGTCGGACAGGGCCCAGCCGGCACGCCCCTTGCCGAGGACGGTGACCCCGTCAGGCGCGTACAGGACGAAGCGGTTCTGCAGCGCCCGGTTCTTCGGGTCGGCCGCGCTGAAGCCCGGACGGACGACGGTCTGATAGGAGATGTCGAGCTTGCTGCGCGGGGGCAGGTGGGCATCGGCCTTCACAGGGGTGATGGTCAAGGTGCCGGAACGTGCGCCCGTGGCGGGACGCGCCTCGTTTTTTATCGTGAGGATGTCGGCAAGCGTCTGGCCGTCGTTGATCCAGCCGAGGTCCTTGAGCATCGTGTCGGTGACGACACTGGGCGCGCCTGTCGGCTTTCCCGAGGCATCGAACTCCCGCAGAAGCAGCCTCACGTTGCGAGGGTCGTCGACATAGCTCTGCAGGCCGTAGAGCGTATCGACGAAACGGCCGATATGCATGTTCGCGTCGGTGGCATTGCGCAGGTTGACCCGATAGGAGAGCTGGTCGCCGGCAGCGGGAAACGCCCCCGGCCTCGTCACGTTGTCGCCGGTCTTGTTGAAGCTGTAGCGTCCGATGAGGTCGTTGACCTTCTTGTAACGGAAGCTCGCCACAGGGGAGTGCCTCGGGTTCAGCGCCTTGCCGGCCGTCACCACCTGCTGGGTCGAGTTCTCCGGCGTATAGGCATAGGAGGCCGTGGCGCTGTTGACGATCTTCTCGTTCTCCATGCTGTCGGGGATGTTGTCGGCGACCTGGAAGTCGATCTCGGGGCCGTTCCTGAAGCTGAAGCCCGGCTCGATGTCGGTGTAGACCAGCTCGATGGAGGTGACCTTCGAGGGGTCGGCTATCGTGAGGTCGGGGAGCGTGCCCTTGAAGTCGGTGTACTCCTGTACTCGGGAGGACGTCCCCTCACGGATGACGACCCGCAGCTTGGCAGCGGCATCGGGGACGGGGCCTCGGGCATAGGTGCCCGGATGCAGGACGCGGGGGTTGAGGTAGAGCGGGTCGAAGCCGCCCTCGGTGATGGTGAGGCTGTCCAGGGACCGTTGCTGCTCGTTCCTGATGTCCTGCCCCAGCTGGTAGCGCACGAGGTTGCCGGAGAGCGCCCCGAACTCCTCGGAAAGCGTGCCTTTGGAAGGGATGTCGGCGATGCGCGTGATGGCCTTGACGAAGGCGTGCTGCCTGAAGGTCCGGCTGGCGTCCTCCGTCGGCCGCTTCTGGTTGTCGTAGACGAAGGCGAAGGCGTTGGCGCGCGCACCCGCACCGATGAGGAGCGGGCTGCCCTGCGAATACGTGGGCTGCGGGCCGGATGCCGACGCGAGGGGGCTCACCGCCACATTGGGGGCGGCGTTGTTCATGCCCGCCACCGCCGTGGGGTCCGTCGTAAGGTAAAAGGGCCCGAAGCTCGGGGTCTGGGACGTGTCCGCGCCGTTGAACAGCGTCTCGATGAGCGCCTTGTTGTAGCGTGCCCCCTGTATGGCGAAGGTGAGCGAGGCCGTGCCCATCGGGGCGTCGGGCACGAGGTCGCCCGGGTCCTGCGCGCCGAGCGTGGGGTTTCTCACGGTGCCTTTGAGCGTGAAGTCCTTGAGGTAGCCGTCGTAGGGGCTGGCGAAGTACGTGGCGGCATACGCGCTTGCGGGCAGGGGGCTGCCGCCTGCGTCCCTGAGGTCCGCAGGGGCGATGAGCACGAGCGGCTCCCCGCCCTTGTCGGTGGGGACCACGAAGTTCTGGGCAAGGTTCACGGTGTCGGTATAGGCGCGTCCCTTGGCTGCGGCGTCGAAGGCGCGCTCTTGGGCGGAGAGCGTTATGCGGAGACCCGGAACCGATGCGGTGCCGTAGGCGCCCGGGCGGATGACGTGCGTAGGCGCGGTCGTGGTCGTCGCGTCACCGAAGGCCCAGCTGTCGGCCTGGGCGACGAAGACGGCACCCGTGGCACTGCTCTCGTAGGGCAGGCCTGCGGCCTTTGGCGCGGCGCCACCCATGTCGAAGGGCTGTATCACGAAGCCGCTCTGTGCCTTGTCGGCCGTGACGAAGTTCTCGAAAGGCGTGACGTTCAGCTGCACCTCTGCCGTGTACGTGCCGCTGAAGGGCGCCTTCCATTGGACCCACCAGTAGCGCCCAGGGCTGTCCGTGGTGTCCGCAGGCCCGTTGAGGCCGCCGCGGACAAGCGTGTAGTTGCTGTTCGGGCTCACGGATATCAGGCCCTTTGGGTCGTCCAGGCACACGCGGAACGCAAAGCGCTGCGGCTCCACCGTGCCGTCGGTCGTCACCGTGAAGACGTACCGCATGAGCGAGCTGTCGCCGGTCTTGACGACCGAGGAGGTGTCAGGGTCGGCAAGGGAGCCGCCGATGCGCACGTCATGGAACTGGGTGCTCACCGTGGTGGCCGTCGCGGCCTGGGGGCCCAAGGGGAGGGAGGGGGCGGGGGGCTGCGGGGCGGGGGCGGGGGCTGCTTGCGGGACGAGAGGGGCGGAGGCACCGGGGTCGGCGGGCGGGGCGGGGGCGGGGGTGCCGCCGGGGTCGGCGGGCGAGGCGGGGACGCCTGCGCCGGGGTCGGCGGGCGGGGCGGGGGGCTGCGGGGCGGCGGCGGGAGGCGGGGAGGGAGGATCGCCTGCACCAGGAGCGGAGGAGGCGGGGGGCTGCGAGCCGGGTGCGCCTGCGCCGGGGTCGGCGGGGGCGGCGGTCACAGGCGGGACGGAAGGCGACGGGGAGCCGCCCCCTGCCGCCGGAGGCTCAGGGGCGGGCGTTTGCTCGGAGGGCTGCCCGAGAGCGGTCTGCGACCCAGGGGCGGACTGCGGCCCGGCAAAGGCCGCCGCACCGGGAAACAGGCCGAACACAAGCAGCAGCGACAGGAGGACGGAGAGCGCCGCGCGGCCCCAAGGCCCGTTTCCGCGTGCGCTCCTGCGCACGCGGACGGCCGTGTCCCTCACCGATGCAGGCGGGCGTGACGACATACAATCTGTGGAACCCTCCTGTGCCGGACGACCGGTCGAAGGATCCTGCCCCCTTGCAGGTTTTGAATAGACGACTGCCTTGGATAGGGTGGGGGTATTCATGACGCTTCTCCAATTGAATGAATATGTACAGCTCCAGCACCAACAAACATTTGAGTACAAGGAGGAAAAAATTAACTTTTACGGTTATTTTAACCAAGCCTCGTACAAGCGATGTATTAAATTTGAGAAATCTTGAATATTCATTTCTTCCGCAGCCCTATTTAAGCACACACCCGCGCCCCAAAGCGCATCTCATTTTCGTGAGCGGCCTGCTCCCCTGGACAGGCGGACATCCCGACCAGCAGACCCTCCTTTCAACAGGCAGAACCCTCCGCTCGTCCACAGGTCTTGGGGCGAGCGGAACGCAAAGGGGACGAACGCAAAGGGGACGGCGGAACGCAGAGGAACGCACAGGGGACGGTGGATCTTGTGCTCTCTTCGTCTTCTCTGGGCTGAGGTGCCCACGTGCTCACTCGTCTGTGAGGTAGGCGCCGGTCTGTCGGCTCCAGAGGTAGGCGTATTCGCCTTCGGCCTGCACGAGGTCGGCATGGGTGCCGTCCTCGACGATGCAGCCGTCGGAGAGCACGACGATGCGGTCGAGGCTCGCGATGGTGGAAAGCCGATGTGCCACGACAATGGCCGTGCGCCCCTCCATGAGGTTGCGCAGCGCATCCTGGATGAGCCGTTCGCTCTCCGAGTCGAGGGCCGAGGTGGCCTCGTCCAATACCAGTATGGGACGGTCGGCGAGGATGGCGCGGGCGATGGCGATGCGCTGGCGCTGCCCGCCGGAGAGCTTCACGCCGCGCTCGCCGGTCACGGTCTCGAAGCCGTAGGGAAGCTGCTCTATGAACTCGAGCGCGTTGGCCTTGACGGCCGCCTCGCGTATCGCGTCGTCGGAGGCATGGGGGCAGCCGTAGGCGATGTTCTCCCGCACCGTGCGATGGAACAGCAGCGGCTCCTGCGGCACGTAGGCGATCTGCTGGCGCAGGCTCACCTGGGTGACCTGTGAGATGTCCTGCCCGTCGATACGGATGCTGCCCGCCTGGAGGTTGGACAGGCGCAGCAGCAGGGTCGTCAGCGTCGTCTTGCCCGAGCCCGAGCGCCCCACGAGCCCGAGCCTCTGGCCCGCAGGGATATGCAGCGAGAAGTTACGGAAGACCTTGCTCTCCTCGTTCGCGTCCGCATACCAGAAGGTCAAATCGTCGCAGTCGATGCTCCCCTGCGCGACCGAAAGCGCGGCTGCGCCGTCCACGTCGGCCACGAGCGTCGGCTCGTCGAGGACGAGGGTCATGTCGTGCGCGTCGCCGAAGCCCCGGTTTATCATCTGGAACATCAGATTGATGCGGTTGAACTGCATCGTCAGCGCGTAGGTATAGGTGAACATCATGACGAGGGTGCCCGCACTTATCCCGAACCAGGCGTTGCCGCCCGTGATGAAGACGACGGCCAGCATCATGATGACGACGATGATGGTGCTGGTTATCGCCCCGCGCAGGGTGGAGGAGCGCATGCGCACCGAGTCCGCGTGCACCACGTCGCGGTTGGCGGCATCGAACAGCCCGCGCTCGTAGCCCTCGCGTCCGTAGGTCTTGACCGCAAGGATGTTCGTGATGCTGTCGGAGAGCTCGCCGGAAAGCGCGTTCTGCGCTGCGGCGGCGCGGCTGTTGAGCGGCAGCACACGTTTGTACATGAGGTAGGCGACCGTCACATAGACCACGAGCAGCACGGCGAGGATGACGACGTACAGGGGCACGGTGCCCACGAGCATCATCACGGTGAACACGGCCGTCATGACGACCGGGATGACCGCATAGACGAGGTTCTCCATGAGCATGGTGTACGCGCTCAGGAACTTCTGGGTCTGGCTGACGAGCGAGCCGCCGAAGCGGTTGGAGTGGAAGGTCATCGACTGGTTGGACAGCGTGTCGAAGGCGCGGGTCGCGAGCAGGTAGTTCGCGCGTATCTCGAGCTTCCACACGCTGTAGTCCTGGAGCTTGCTGCTCAGCTGCCCCAGCACATTGACGCCGATGAGCAGCAGGATGGAGGGGCCGAAGACCGCAAGCACCTCGTCGGGGGCGACCGAGGAGGCGCTTACCCGGTCGATGACCTGCGCGACGACCCAGGGGTTGGCGAACGACAGGAGGAAGACGAAGCCGAGCGTCGAGACGAGCGCGAGGACGAACAGGGGCATCTGCGCCGCAGTGACCTGCCAATAGAAGTGCAGCGTCCGCATGGTGGGCGAGGGCGATGCAGGCTTTGCTGCGGGCCTTGCCGTGGTTTTGGCTGTGCTCTTGTCCGACATGCGGCCTCCCCTCCTTTCTCGGGTAGTTGCTGGTCGCTTACTGGTCGCTCCCCACTGTCATTCTGAGCGGAGGACCCGCAAGGGCGCACAGCGTGAGAATCCTCGGGCACGCAGTGTCCGACCGGCCCGGTTGGACACTGCGTGTCCAAAGATTCCTCGGCTCCGCTGCGCTGCGCTCGGAATGACAGTGGAGCTCCGATGCGCTCGGAATGACAGTAGTGATGGTACCACAGGGACGCAAGATGACAGGAGGGGGCGGGTTGTGAGACAATATATGATTGTCTGTCTCCTCGGTCGAGGTGAGTGGCTTTCACAGGGGACCTGTCGCCCGATTCGTCTGCGTGCCTCACGGCGCGAGGCCGGGGTTGGCAGGCGCACCTTTGATGAGGGGCTTGTGCCGCCAAGGTCTTATACGAAAGGTTGTTCCATGAGATTCACGAGAAGCGTCATAACGACCGCCAGTGCACTGGTGCTTTCCCTGCTCCTGAGCGTAGCGCTCATCGGCTGCGCAAAGCCCGCCGACCCCGTGTCACTGGTCGCCGCAACGGTCAACGGCACCGAGATATCCGAGGCCGACGTGACCGTCCGCATCGAGAGCTTCCGGCTCGACCAGACCACAGGGGAGCCCCGAGACGACGTCGCATGGGCGCAGCTGCTGAAGAACGCGAACTTCACCCCCGAGACGATCAGGGAGTTCGTCATCCGCAACCAGTTCGCCATCTTCACGCTCATCCTGCAGAGGGCCGAGGCGGCGGGCATCACGCCGGACGCCGCGCAGATCGACCAGGAGATCGAGGACAGCAAGAAGAGCATCGAGGGTTCCGATGGCACCTATGAGGACTATCTGAAATCCATGGGCTACGCCAGCGAGGCCGCCTACCGCACGGAGCTCGAGGCGCGCAACGTCTCCCAGCAGCTCGTGGAGTCACAGGTCGCCGATGCCACGCCCACGCAGGAGGAGATCGAGACCTATGTGGTCGAGAACGCCTCCCCCTATGCCGGCAAGCGCGTCTCTGTGATCTACCTGCCCTTCGACGCGCCTGCTGCCGAGGATACGGGCACGGAGGGCGAAGGGGCCGCAGATGCCGGGGACGGCACTGGCACCGAGGGTACTGGGGACACCGGGGACGCGGCGGCCGGGGATGCCGGCACGGAGGGTGCCGGAGACGGCACCGCAGATGCCGGTGACGGGGACGCGGCGGTCGAAACGTCGGCCAACACGGCAGACGTCGTGAGGCCGAAGGCCGACGAGGCCCTCGCGAAGCTGCGCGAGGGCACCGACTTCGACGAGGTCGCCAAGGAGTACTCGCAAGCCGCCAATGCCCAGACCGACGGAGGCGACCTCGGCTGGGGCGCCGCCCAGACGCTTCCCGTGGACGTGCAGGCGGCCCTTGACGCCCTTCCCGTGAACGAGATATCCGAGGTGCTCGAGACGAACTTTGGGGACGAGACCACGCCGCAGTACGCCTTTATGATCGTCAAGTGGACCGAGGAGTTCGTCCTGCCCGATGCCACGCCTGCAACCGAGGGCGAGGGCGGGACCGAAGGCGAGGATGCTCCCGAAGCCGAAGCGGCGACCGAGGGTGAGGGCGAGGCCGGGACCGAGGGCGGCGCTGAGGGCGACGTCACGACCACACCCGAGCCGACGATCGACTTCGCCTCCGTTCCCACAAGCCTCGTCGAGAAGCTGACCGAGACCTTCGTCAGCCAGAAGAAGTCGGAGGCGCAGCAGACGTACTTCGACGACCTTGTCAACTCGGACGAGGTCGTCATCAACCCCATGCCGGAAGGGCTTTCCTACGCAGTGGACATGGCCCTCGCCGACACGGCCGGGGACGAAGGGACGGAAACCGACACAGGCGAGCTCGTGAAGACCGACATCGTCGTGGGAACCGGGCCGGAGGCCAAAGAGGGCGACGAGGTCATGGTGCACTACACCGGCTATCTGGAGGACGGGACGGTCTTCGACTCCTCCGTCGAGAGGGGCGAGCCCTATCCGGTCACCATCGGCGCAGGCCAGGTCATCCAGGGCTGGGACCAGGGCCTTCCCGGCATGAGGGTGGGCGGCTCGCGCCAGCTCGTCATCCCGCCGTCGCTCGCCTACGGCGAGGCCGGCCAGGGCAGCATCCCTGCGAACGCGACCCTGACCTTCGACATCGAGCTGCTCTCCGTCAACGGGGACAGCACGGGCGCCGAAGGCGAGGGCGCTGACGCAGGCGCTGACGCAGGCGAGGGCGCAGCCGAGGGCGAGGGCGACGCGGGCACCGACGCAGGTGCCGAGGGCGCCGATGCGGGCGCTGCGGGCGCGGGCGAGTAGGCCGCGTCCGACAGGCCGCACGCAACGACCGCACGCCCGCCCGAGCAGGACAACATGAGCCTCGAGCTCTGCATGGGAAACCAGGCGCTTGCCCTTGGTGCGCTCAGGGCGGGCGTCAACGTGGTGAGCGGCTATCCCGGCACCCCGTCCTCCGAGGTGCTCGAGGCGATGGCGGCGCACGTTGCCGCCCTCGGCCTTGACGGCACGGGCCGACCCGCCGTCCACGTCGAGTGGTCCACGAACGAGAAGGCCGCGCTCGAGGTGGGGGCGGGGGCGTCATTCGCAGGCGCACGCGCCCTCGTGACCATGAAGCAGGTGGGTCTCAACGTCGCTTCCGACGCCCTCATGTCCCTGCCCTACCTCGGCGTGCAGGGCGGCCTCGTCCTCATCGTCGCCGACGACCCCGGGCCCATCTCGTCGCAGACGGAGCAGGACACGCGGCAGTACGCGCAGTTCGCCAAGGTGCCCCTCCTCGACCCCTCGACCCCCGAGGAGGCCCTTGCGATGGTGCCCTACGCCTTCGACCTCTCGGAACGTTACGCGACGCCGGTCATCGTCCGCCCCACCACCCGCATCTGCCATGGCACGGCACCGGTCGAGACCGAGGTCGCCTTCGTGCCCCATGCGATAGACGGCTTCTCCCGGGGGCCGCGCTGGGTGGTCTTCCCCCGCCGCGCCTTCGAGGGGCACCTCGAGATCAACGAGCGCCTGGCGAGGATTGCTGCGGAGTTCAGCGGGCTGGGGGCCGGTGCGGCGGCGGGCGCTTGCGAGGCGGAGGCGGGGCGCGAGCTCGAGGCGGAAGATGCGACGATCGGCATCGCCGCAGGGGGCATCAGCTACGCCTACCTGCACGACGCACTCGCGCAACTCGCCCAAGAGTTACTGTACACGCCCCCACTGTCATTCCGAGCGAAGCCGAGGAATCTTCGGCTGCGAAGCAGCCGACTGCGGGCAGATGCGTCCCCCCGGCTGCAGTTGGGCGCTGATGCGCCCAAGGATTCCTCGGCGGAGTTCATCCTGAGCACAGCGAAGGACCTTCGCTTCGCTCGGAATGACAGTGGGGGGGTGGCTCGGGGTGACAGTGGGGGGGTGAGTGGGGGGGTGTACGGTAACGCCCAAGAGGACTCCCCTGCCGCGCGGGTTCCGCTGCGCCTGCTCAAGGTCAGCACGCCCTTCCCCTTCCCCGAGACGGCCGCCCGCGCCTTCCTCGAAGGCCTCGACAAAGTGCTCGTCTTCGAGGAGCTTGAGCCGGTCATCGAGCGGGAGCTGCTGCAATGCGCGGGCAGGCACCACCTGCCCGTCGAGATACACGGCAAGCTCACGGGGCATGCGGCAACGGCGGGCGAGAACTCGGTCGCCTCGATCGAGAAGCAGCTCAGGGCGTATCTGCAGGAGCAGCTTGGGGAGAAGAGCGGGGGCATGCGGGGCGGCGCCGTCCCGCACGGCCCGAACTTCTCCCCACAGACAGCCTCCGTTGCGCCCGCCGCTCCCACCACATCCGCCGCCCCGCCCGCTCCCTCCGCATCCGACACGCCCGTTGCGCCAACGCTCCCTGCGAGGCCGCCCGTGCTCTGCGCCGGCTGCCCCCATCGGGCGTCGTTCTTCGCGGTGAAGCGTGCCCTTCGGGGCCGCAAGGCGGTGTTCAGCGGGGACATCGGCTGCTACACCCTCGGCAACGCCCTGCCGCTCGACATGGTGGACACCTGCGTGTGCATGGGGGCGGGACTCACCATCCCGCAGGGCATGGACTGGGCGCAGCCCGACGTGGCGCACCTTGGGTTCGTCGGCGACTCGACCTTTTTTGCCAGCGGGCTTACCGGCGTGGTGAACGCCGCCTACAACCAGGCGGACGTCACCCTCTGCATACTCGACAACTCGACCACCGCCATGACCGGCTCCCAGCCCCATCCCGGAACCGGCATGCGCATGAGCGCCGACGCCTCCGCGCGGGACGCGGAGCGCGCGCTGCGCATACCCGGTATCCTGCGTGCCTTGGGCGTGGGGCATGTCGCCGAGGCCGACCCCTTTGAGACGCGCAGCGCCATCGAGACGGTGCGGGCCGCCGTTGCGTTCAAAGGGCCGAGCGCGGTCGTCTTCCGGGCCCCCTGCATCACGGTCGCTGCGCCGAAGCCGCGCATGGCCGTCTCGAATGAGGCCTGTACCGGCTGCCTCGTCTGCTTCCGCAGCATCGGATGCCCCGCGCTCATGGTGCAAGACGACCAGGTCGCCGTCGACAAGGCGCTCTGCTATGGCTGCGGCCTCTGTGCCTCCCTCTGTGCCTTTGATGCCATCGCGCCCGTTGCCGACAAAGGCGGGACGGCGGGCGGGACGAACGGAGGCGCTCCTGACACGGCGGCGGGCGGGGCGGAGACGGCGGGGGCGGCCTGCTCGACGGCGGGCGGCAAGCGATGAGCGACTTCGTCGTCGCCGGCGTCGGCGGACAGGGAACGGTCCTCGCCTCCAAGCTGCTCGCACAGGCGGCCCTGCTTGAGGGGCGGACAGTCCGTACCGCCGAGACCATCGGCATGGCCCAGCGCGGCGGCAGCGTCCTCGGCCACGTGCGCATCGGGTCGCCGCCGCACCAGGGGGAGGGTGTGACAGGGGGGACGGTGCAGCGTGACAGCGGGGACGGTACTGTTTTGTCACAGCCCGCGCATGCGCGGGCGGTGACAAAACAGTACCGTCCCCGCTGTCACGCTCACTGTCACGCTCACCCGCTCAGCCCCCTCGTGCCCTTGGGACACGCCGACCTGCTGCTCGGCTTCGAGCCGGGAGAGACCGTGCGCGCCCTCGCCTACCTGCGCGAAGGCGGCACCGTCGTAACCGCAAGGCAGACGCAGAAGCCGGTGACGGCGACCCTCGGCACCGTGGCCTACGACGGCACCGCCGAGCTCGACTATCTGCATGCCTGCGAGGCGTGCGGCCGCATCGGGAGGCTCCTTGCCGTCGATGGCGCACGCGCCGTCGCCGCCGTCGGATTGCCGCGTGCCCTCAACGTCGTCCTGCTCGGAGCCGCCCTGTCCACCGGAGCCATCGACCTGCCCCGGTCGGCCTTCGAAACCGCCCTGGAACGCCTGGTGAAGCCCCGCTTCGTCGAACCCAACAAACAGGCCCTTGCCCTGTTCGCACCCTGATCGCGCACCGCACTTGGCGAAGCTGCGACAAGGCATGGCATGCAGCAGGGCAAGAGTGCCCACACTCCGCTGCCGCCTCGCGTCCCGCTGCCCCCCCCCCCCCCCCCCCCGCGGGG
>JAISGJ010000049.1 GCA_031263105.1 Coriobacteriales bacterium | reverse complement strand
CTCAAGGGAGGGAGGCTGGGCGGAGGTGTGGGGAGGCGGGAAAGGCTGATGCGCGGACTGAGGATGGGGAGCGAGATGGGGCTGGGGGGCGGGGTACGGGGCCGCAGGTTGAGGCTGGGGGGCGAGCTGGGGCTGGGGGGCGGGCCGTTGAGGGGCGAGATGGGGGGCGAACTGCGAGGACGCGGGGTACGGGGCCGCAGATTGCCCGGGCTGCCCGGACACAGGCTGCCCGGACGGGGCGGCGGGCCAAGGCGGCGGGGCGGGCTGCTGGGGGGCGGGCTGCCCGGTAACAGGCTGCCCGGGCTGCCCGACAGGCTGCGGGGAAACGGGCCGCCCGGGCGAGACAACAGGCTGCCCGCGCAGGGCCTCCAAGTCGTCCTGCCGCCCCTGAAGCTCGCTTATCTCCCTCTTGAGCCTCGAAACCTCCACAAGCACCACGATGAGGACGACGAGCATCACCGGTACTGCATAGAGCATAAGGGTCAGGAACATGTTGCCTGAGTACATCTCGTCCTACCTTTCTTGGAACAGGGGCAGCAGGTCGTCGATGTCGAACGACGAGACGATGCGCCGCCCCTCCCTGTCCAAAAGCCGATAATGCTGCGAGAGGATGTTCTGCTGGATCACGTACTGCTCGTTCTCTTTAAGGACCTGCCACCATATCCGCACCCCTGTCGTCTTGCGGTAGCTCGGCTGACTGCCCTCGAAGGCCAGCGCCAGGACGATGTCCGTTGCGCCTCCCCCGAAGACCCCGGAGAGCACCTCGCTCTCGGCGAAGATCGTGCAGAGGGCGACGGAGCCCATCCAACCGAGCGAGCGGCGGCCCTTCTCGATATCGACCAAGGTTTTCTTCGACAGGCCGAGGGCAGAGGCCATCCTCTCCTGACTGAAGCCATGCTCCACCCGCACCAGCTTCACCTTGGAGTCACAGATCGCTATGAACCCCGCTCTGTCCATGCCTGCCTTTCGCTCAGAGAAGCACCGATTGAGTGCTTCTCTGGTGTAATTTTACACCTTTTGAGCGAAATTGCAACATCACAGAATAAGCCTCAGTTCAAGAGCTTCGGTATATGACACACCAAAGAAGGCGGCTAGTTCGCAAACAGATCCGCAGCGCTGACGGATGAGTGAATCTCGCCTGAATATTTATTTGACCTTATCCCGAGCGGGCTGATGAGCGTCGTTGCCGCCGACTTATCCGTGCCGGTCTCGGACAGGAACGCGGCGCGTTTGCTCCGCAAAGATTCTGCCAAACGCTTATCTACCGTCAGTTCGGTTGAAGCGAACTTCATTTCGCAGAGGTTGACTGTCCTGTCATGACGGTCGATCACCAAGTCTATCTGGGCACCGGGGTCTTCCTCCCTGCTCCGCCACGCTGAGATCTCCGTGAGCACACCGGAAATACCGAGCGCCTGCTTGATTTGGGAGATATGCTGCATGCAGACCCTCTCGAACGCTATGCCGCTCCAGGCATGGTAGGCAGGCGTCAGAACGAACTGGAGCCAATACCGATCGCTGAAGGTCGCCCGCCTCTCCGCAAAGCGCAGATGGAAAAGGGTAAAAGGATCCATGAGTTGATAGATGCGTCCTTTTGCCTTTTTTCCGAATGCCCGATACACACGAATGAAGCCGTTGTTATCCAAATCTTCCAAAACCTTTGTCAGACCGCCTCCGTCTGTCAGTCCTGTGGCGCCGACAAGCTCCTCACGAGTCAGTCCCTTGCCCTTCTGCGCGAGGGCCTCTATGACTTGTATGTGCCTGTCCGCTTTTCTGAAGAGGGAGCGATAGAGGTTATCGTACTCGTTTCGCAGAGGCGCATCATGCTCGAAGTACAGGGTGTCGATATTCTGATACAGGCTGAGGCGCTCGTCCATAAGGCTGAGATAGTATGGTATCCCCCCAAACATCATATAGGCTTCGATGTGCTGGTATTTGCTTATCGAAATGCCTCTGCTCTGGCAGAAGCCCTCGCTTTCTCCCAGTGAGAACGGACGGAGCATCATCTGACGCGTCAGGCGGTTATGCAACCCACCGACACCGTTCACGATCTTGTCGATAATCCAGGATGTTGCGGAGCCGCAGACAATCAGGAGAACGTCATGACGCGTAGAGGCCCAACGGTTCCAGAAATAGTCCAACGCCGAAAGAAAATCAGAGTTCGCTGTGGCCATCCACGGCATCTCGTCCAGAAAAACGACTTTCTTGGCTTCACGGTCCGATTGCTCGATCAGTCGGTTCAGGTTCGCAAAGGCCCCACGCCAATCCGTTGCCCGAGGTAGGTTTCTCCCGCCGAAGTTCTCAATCTCGTCATTGAAGTTTTCCCGTTGAACGGCCATGTTCCCATCGAGAATTCCCGTAGCATAGAAAACAAAACTGTTCCCCAGTAGTTCTTTGACGAGGAATGTCTTTCCAACGCGTCGACGCCCGTAGACAGCAATGAACTCAGAGCCTGTCGATACCAGGCTGCGTTTAAGTATGTCGATCTCTTTGGCTCTGCCAAAGATGTTCGATTCCATCATTACTCCCATTCGACAGTGCGGAATATGGGATATTCTACCACGATTCCGCAACCCTTTGCGCAAAGCGACATGGGGAAATTCAAAAATGACAAAAACGTTTATGCGGAATCGTTATAAATATGGTAGATTCCGCGAAAACGATAGGGCACGACCGGTCGACCTCAAGGGCCTGTTGATGCGCTCGACTCGGCCAGCTTGTAGCATCTTCCCTCAGCCCTCAGCCCCCTCCCCGACCCACGCTACCGCTGCAGCTCCTGTTGCGTCAGGGCGAGGGCGGCGGCTATGGCGTCGTCCATGTCGTAGTAGCGGTAGGTGCCGAGGCGGCCGCCGAAGACCAAGGCCTCCTCTTGGGCGGCCAGCTCTGCGTACTGACAGAAGCGCGCCTGGTTCCTGTCGTCGTTCACGGGGTAGTAGGCGTCGAGGCCCTTCTCCCAGTCGAGCGGGTACTCGCGGGAGACGACCGTCTGCGGCTGCGTCCCGTACACGAAGTGCTTGTGCTCGATGATCCGCGTGAACGGCGTCTCGCTGTCCGTGTAGTTGACGGCGGCGACGCCCTGGTAGTTGTCCGTCTCAAGGGTCTCGGTCTCGAAGCGCAGGCTCCGCCATTCGAGCGCGCCGAAACGGAAGCCGTAGAACTCGTCGATCTGGCCGGTGAATATCGTCCGTCTCGCCAGGCCCTCAAGCTCCTTTGGGCCTCCGAGGTCGCGGTAGTCGACGCCGCATCTGGTCTCGATGCCCGCAAGCAGGGCCTCGACGAGCGCCGTGTAGCCCTCCAAGGGGATGCCCTGGTAGCGGTCGTCGAAGTAGTTGTTGTCGAAGGTGAAGCGCACGGGCAGCCGTTTGATGATGAAGGCGGGCAGCTCGTCGCAGCGGCGGCCCCATTGCTTCTCGGTATAGCCTTTGACCAGCTTCTCGTAGAGGTCGCGGCCGATCAGCGATATCGCCTGCTCCTCGAGGTTGCGCGGCTCGCCCGGTATCTCGCGGCGCTGGGCCTCGATGATCTCGCGCGCCTGCTGGGGCGTGGCTATCCCCCACATCTGCCGGAAGGTGTTCATGTTGAACGGCAGGTTGTAGACCTCGTCGTGGTACCTGGCGATCGGCGAGTTGACGAAGTTGTTGAACTCGGCGAAGCGGTTGACGTAGTCCCACAGGGCGCGCTCGTCGGTGTGGAAGATGTGGGCGCCGTACACATGGACGCATATGCCGTCCTGCGTCGCGGTGTACACGTTGCCGGCCGGATGGTCGCGCCGGTCGATGACCAGACAGCGCTTGCCCTTGTCCGTCAACTCGCGGGCGCAGACCGCGCCGAAAAGCCCTGAGCCCACTATGAGGTAATCGTACATGACGTGTGTCACTCCTTACGGGTCGTGTTGCTGGTCGTTGAAGGTGCCGAGGGGGCGCCTGAAGTTGACAAAATCGTACCGTCCCCCTTTGTGTCCCCCCTTGTCCTGGTCGTGTTGCTGGTCGCTGAAGGTGCCGAGGGGGATGCGGGGCGGGGGGCGGGGGGCGGGGACGCGGCGGGAGGTCGCGCATTCCCGACGGCGCCGCCCTCCTCGACGCCGCCCCTGTCCTCGCCATAGACGCCCTGCTGCGAGAAGACCACGGCGAAGGTCTTGAGGAATATGCGCGCATCGAGCGCAAAGCCCAGATGATCCACGTAGTAGCCGTCGAGGGCGAGCCGGTCGTGCCAGGGCAGGGCGTTGCGGCCGTAGACCTGCGCGTAGCCGGAGATGCCGGGACGCACGTCGAGCTTGCGCTCCTCCCCGCTGCGATAGAGCGCGACCTCCTCGGCGAGGTCGGGGCGCGGGCCGATGAGGCTCATGTCGCCTTTGAGCACATTCAGCACCTGGGGCAGCTCGTCGAGGCTCGTCCTGCGCAGGAAGGTCCCCACCTTGGTCTGGCGCGGGTCGTCCGGCGCGTTGTAGGTCGAGCCGTCCTCCCACTTGAGGTCGGGGGCGCCCATGCGCATCGTGCGGAGCTTGAGCATCCTGAAGGGGCGGCCGCCGCGGCCGACGCGCAGGGCGTTATAGAAGACCGGCCCGTGGTCCTCCCGATAGACAAAGGGGGCAACAATCAGCACGATGAGCGCAACGAGGGGCAAGGCGACGATGCCCAACACGATATCGAGCAGCCGCTTGACGACGCGTCTATACACCGGAGCGCACACACTCCCGATACGAGGCCTCGACGGAGGCGACCACGTAGGCGACCTGCGCATCGGTCAGGGCCGTGTGCAAAGGCAGCGTCACCTCGTTCGCGTACTGGGCAAAGGCGTGGGGGAAGTCCCGGATGTCGAAGCCGAGCCGCCGATACGCGGTGAGCAGCGGCAGCGGCTTGTAGTGGACGTTGCAGGCGACCTCCCGCGCCGCCATGCGCTCGATGAAGCGGTTGCGGAACGCCTCGTCCCTGCCTGTCAGGCGCGTCAGGCACAGGTGCCCGCTCGAGGTGCCCTTCTCGGTGTAATGGGGGAGAAGTTCGAGGGTGTCCTGCGGCAAACTCTCCCGATACTGCTTCAGTATCGTGCGCCGCCGTGCCAGGAGCGCGGGGTAGCGTTCGAGCTGCGCCAGCCCGAGCGCGGCGGCGATGTCGGTCATGTTGCACTTGTAGAGCGGGGCGAGCACGTCGTACTCCCACGCCCCCTGCCGGGACTTGGCAAGCGCGTCCTTGTCCTGCCCATGCAGCGCAAGCAGCCGGACCTGGTGGTACAGTTCGTCGCTGTCGAAGTCGTCGGCGGGGACGGGACCGCCTGCGCCCGTAGCCCCGTCTGCGGCCCCGCTCCCTGCTCGCGTGCGCCAGGTGAGCGCACCGCCCTCCGCAGTGGTGAGGTTCTTGACCGCATGGAAGCTGAAGGCGGTGAGATCCGCGACGGCGCCGCTGGGCCTGCCTTGGCAGGACGCGCCGAAGGAATGCGCCCCGTCCGCAATGACGACGACGCGGTCGAAGGCCTCCTGCAGGGTGCCGGACGTGGGGGCAAACCGCCCACGCACCGCATCGAGCGCAGCAAAAAGCGCGCCGTAGTCGCACATGACGCCGCCGACATCGACCGGGATGACCGCCTTTGTCCGCGTGCTGACATGCGCGGCAAGGGCCTCGTAGTCCATCTCGTAGGAGCCAGGCGCCGTATCGACGAGCACGGGCGTGGCGCCCACGTGGCAGATGACGCTGGCAGAGGCGGTATAGGTGTAGGCCGAGGTGATCACCTCGTCGCCGGGCCCGATGCCGAGCAGGTGGAGCGCGCATTCCAGCGCAGCGGTCGCGGAGCTGAGGCAAGCGACCCGCGAGGTTCCGCACCAGGATGCGAGCTCCTGCTCGAAGCGCGCGACCCTGGGGCCCGTGGTTATCCAGCCCGAACGCAGCGCGTCGGCCACCGCCTGCACCTCGGCCTCGGTGATATCAGGTGGGGAGAACTCTACCCTCATACATGCCTTCCTGCTGTTGGACGGGCGGGCGGACTCAAGGGACGCGCATGCCTCGTTCCATTCTACTCGATTAGGGGCGCACTGCTGTCACTCGCCGCTGCTCGAAGCGTCAATGTTCACACCTCGGTCAATGCTCACACCTCACTGTCATTCCGAGCGCAGGGGCGAAGCCCCGAAGCCGAGGAATCTTCGGCTGCAAGGCAGCCGACTGCAATCAGAAGCGTCTCCCGGTCACGGTTGGCCGCTTCGCGGCGTGCGACGCGGCTCCGCCGCTTGTCAGCGCGACGCTCCGTTCGCTTGCGCTCACTGCGCTAAGGCGGCGGGCCTAGGCCCGCCGCCTTGGAACCACCTCGGCGCTTCGCGCCACCCCTCCGAAGGAGGAGAATTCTTCACGGGGACAGAAAGGGGACGGACGTGTCCGGCGCAAGGGGCTGTGCGGACGGAGGCTCGGTGGGAGCGCCGGGGGGGGGGGGGGGGGGGGGCGCGGAGGCGGCGTCACTCGGAGTGGGCGTAGACCTCGTAGCGGGCGTTCTTGAACACCAGGCGATAGTCCCCGATGCCCGGATAGCGCTCGATGCTGCCTTCGTCGAGCCTTCCGACGAGCAGGGCCGCCTCCGCCACGCCCACTTGGCGGTAGAAGTCGCTGTCCAGGTCGGGCCTGAACGAGGCGCTGAAGGGCTGGGCGGGGTATTTGGTCGCCGAGTAGGTGCCTGCCGCCGTGTAGACCCAGCAGTCATCGCCAAAGACGATGATGGGCTCGTCGTAAGCAAGGTTGCGCCGCACCGCCTCGACCACCTCCCTCTGCTCGACGAGGGCCGCATCCTCCGTCCGTTGCTCCTGTATGCGCGAGGCGCCCGTCACCACGCCCGGCACCGCCAACGACAGCGCAAGGAGCACCACGAGCGCCAGGCCGAGCACGGCGCGCAGGCCGAGGCCTTCCCGCACCCTGCGCACCGCAAGGTCGATGAGGTAGGCAAGCGGGACGACCAGGCAGACGAGCCCTTGGAGGGCCAGGTGCTCGTCAGGCCGCCCCGAATAGGCCATCGCCGCAAAGACCAGGAGCGTGGCCGCGAGGTTCGCCATGAGGAGGGGCAGGGTGCTGCGCCCGAAGAGCGAGCCCTCCTCGCCAGGCAGCTGCGACCGGGAGGCTGGCGCGGGCGACCCTGAGTCCAGCAGCTGCGACCCGGCACCCGATGCCTGCGCACTCGGACCCAAGGATTCCTCGGCTGCGGCGCTGCTTCCGGCAGCGCCTCCGCTCGGAATGACAGTGGGGCGCGAACGACAAAGCAGAAGCTGCCTGACGAGGGCAAACAGCGAGATGACCACCGTGAGGACGAAGGAGGGCCGTCCGACGAAATAAAGCAGGGCATCGAGGCGCTCTTGCGGCGTGACAAGGGAAAGGCAGTCGCGATAGAAGGAGACCACCTGCTCGTAACAGCTGGCCAGGGCGTTGTTCACGTAGAGCCACGGGAGGATGATGACAAAGACGAGGGCCGCGCTGAAGACGAGTGTCACCAGGTGCACCAACGCGAGCGCCCAACCCTCCTGCCTGATCGCCATCACGCAGATGACCACGACGAAGGGAAGCCAGAACAGCACCAGATCCGGTTTGAGGAAGAAGGTCAGGGCCGCGCTTATCCCCGTCAGATAGATACTGGGAAGGGTGATCCTGCGCCTCACGATGCAGTCCATGGAAGCCGCCAGCGCAAGCACCTGGAACGGCAGCGCGTACTCCTCCGCCTGGTTGCCACCCTGCAGGCTGTACCCCACGAGCGCCACAAAGAACAGGCAGGTAAGAAACGTGGCGAGGGCACCGACATAGGGCCTCAGCGCAGCGAACATGAGGACCAAGGTGAGGACGAGGAAGGCAACTTCGAGCGCCCAGACCCCCGTCGGCCCGCCGACAAAGAGGCCGAAGGTGTCGATGAAGGAGACGAGCGGGGCGTGGACGTCGAAGATGTCCCGATAGAGCACGTTCCCATCCAGCAGCTGCGTGGCGCTGTAGAGGTACAGCGAGGACTCGGAGCCGGGATACTGGATGCTGAGGGGGCTCAAGGGGCTTTGCAGCAACAGGGCGAAGGCGCTGCTTGCAAGCACGAGAACAAAGAGCGCACTGAGGAGCCTCGACAGCCAGACCGAGGGCTGCCGCGCCCCATCTTTCCTCGTATCTGCCTGCCGTGCCTCCATGCCCCTTTACCTCATCTTAGGGAGACGCTGATCAATCATTGCGTACCGCCTTCCGGCTACTGACACCCCTCACTGTCATTCCGAGCCCTGCCGAGGAATCCTCGGGTTCGAGCGCCCGGAAAACGCACCGCGTTTTCAGTGAGGACGGGCCGACAGGCCCACGGAACGCGAAGCAGCCGACTGCGGGCAGACGCGCCTCCCAATCGCAGTTGGTCGCTTCGCGTTCCGTGGGCCTGTCGGCCCGTTCTCGCTGAGAACAGTCCGCCGGACTGTTCTCCGGGCGCTCGAACCCAAAGGTTCCTCGACAGGCTCGGGATGACAGTGAGAGGTGTGAACAACATCGTCTTCCGGCACACAAGCATTAGTCAGCGTCTCCCTAGTGTCGGAAATGACGATGCCCTGTGAACACGAGCGCCACATCGGCGGCGTCGGCCGCCGCAATGACCTCGTTGTCGCGGATGGAGCCGCCGGGCTGGATAACGGCCGTGACGCCGGCGGCGACGAGCACTTCGAGCGAGTCTGCGAAGGGCATGAAGGCATCGGAGGCAGCAACGGCGCCTGCGGCCTTCTCCCCCGCCTGTTCGACGGCGATGCGCGCGGAGTTGACGCGGTTGGGCTGCCCTGCACCGGTCCCCACCGTCGCGCTGTCCTTCGCGATGACGATGGCGTTGGACTTCACGGACTTGCAGGCCTTCCAGGCGAAGAGCAGGGACTCGAGCTCCTCCGCCGTCGGCTCACGCCTCGTGGGCACCGTGAAGCCTGCGGGGTCCTCCTGCACCACGTCCGCCGTCATGACGAGCATGCCGCCCTCGACGCTGCGGAAGTCGAGGCGTCCGCCCGGCGGGTTGATGCCCCCCGTCTCAAGCACGCGCACGTTCTCCTTCTGGGCGAGGAGTTCGCAGGCGGCCCCGTCAAAGGCCGGCGCGACGAGCGCCTCGATGAACTGGCCGTTGGCATAGACGGCCTCGACGAGGGCCTTGGGCACCGGGCGGTTGAAGGCCATCACGCCGCCGAAGGCGCTCACGGGATCGACCTCGTGGGCGCGCCGATAGGCATCCGTGAGGTCCTCGGCGCTCGCGATGCCGCAGGGCGTGAGGTGCTTGACGATGACGCAGGTGGGAGCGTCGAACTCGCGGACCGCGCTCCAAGCGGCATCGAGGTCGAGGTAGTTGTTGTAGGAGAGCTCCTTGCCCTGAAGCTGGTGCGCATGGGCGAGCTGGTGGGCGGGGTCGGCGGGCGGGCGGGCGGCGGGCGGCGGGTCGGCGGGGTCGGCAGGCGAGGCGGGCGGACGGGCGGCAGGCGAGGCGGGCGGGCGGGCGGCAGACGCACCCGTGTACGGGTTGAGGTAGAAGGCCGCACGCTGGTGGGGGTTCTCCCCATAGCGCAGGTCGCTCTCCTTCGTGAGGAAGAGGCGGCACTCCTCGGGGAAGGGAGAGGCCTCTGTGCCCAGAGCGCCCGCACCCGCACCCGCAACGCCCGTAGGGGGCGGCGTCCTCGACGCCCCGTCTCCTGACGCAGCGACCCCGGATACGGCGGCGGATGCGACTGCCCCGGCGGCGGCTGCCCCGGCGGCGGCGGCGGCTGCCCCGGCGGCGGCGGCCCCGGCCCCCTCCTGCGCAAGCCACGTGTAGATGGCGTTGTCGTAGGCGCTCGTGAGGCGGAAGACCTCCTGCGCCAGGCGCCGACGCGTCTGCGGCGTGGTCGCGCCGTTGTTCTCCCTCATCTCCTCAAGGACGGCCGGGTAGGCGGAGGGGTCGGTGACGACCGTGACGGAGGCGTGGTTCTTCGCGGCGCTGCGCAGCATGGAAGGGCCGCCGATGTCGATGTTCTCGATTGCCTCCCCAAAGGTCACGCCTTCGCGTGCGACGGTCGCCTCGAAGGCGTAGAGGTTCACGACCACCATGTCGATCATGCCGATGCCATGCTCTGCGGCGGCGGCCATATGGGCAGGAAGGTCGCGCCGGGCGAGCAGGCCGCCGTGGACCCGTGGGTGCAGGGTCTTCACGCGACCGTCCATCATCTCGGGAAACCCCGTGAGGTCGTCGATGGGCCGCACCTTGATGCCCGCCTCCTCCAGAACCCGTGCCGTGCCGCCGGTCGAGACGAGCTCCGCGCCGAACTCCTGCGCCAGGGAGCGGGCGAAGTCCACGATGCCAGCCTTGTCCGTGACCGAGAGCAAGACCCGCCTGATCGGGGGATTGGGAGAATTCGGGTGGTTTTCCATCAAGTCGCTCCTCTGCTGCCCTGTGCCGCCCTCTGTCGTCGTATGCCGCCTCGTGCGACCCCGTTACCGCCTCCTGGGCCGCACTCTTGGCATCCTCGCACCATTCTAGCACTCGCAGACAGCACGCCGCAGCCGTTGTCAACCAATCTGCCCCCAGAACACACAGAATAGCAGCGCGAACAGCCTTGCCCTAGGCATGACTCACCCAAACAGGTCGTCCAGGGTCAGCTGAAACAGGATCTCGCCGGCGTAGGCGTTCCTTTTCAATCCGAAGGTGGTGATCATGGTAATGTGCGCCAGCTTGCGCGTGCCCGTCTCGGCCATGAACGCGCCGCGCTTCTCCCGCAGGCGCTGGGACTCCGTCTTGTCAATGCCGTAGGCACCGGACGCGTACTTCGCCTCACAGAGGTTGATGACGCTGTCCGCGCGGTCGATGACGAGGTCTATCTGGGCACCCGGGTCGGCCGACCTGCTGCGCCAGGCGGACACCTCCGTATGCACGCCGGATATGCCCAAAGCGTGCTTTATCTGGGGAACGTGCCAGAGGCAGACGCGCTCGAAGGCGAACCCGCTCCAAGCCCCGTGCGCCGGCGTGGTGCTGAAATGCAGCCAATAGTCGCTCGTATACGCTCGCTGTTTGGCCGCAAAACGCAGATGGAAGATGCTGAACGGGTCGATAAGCTGGTAAAGCCGATCCCGTTTCCTCTGGCCGAAGTAGAGGTATTCCCGCACAAAGCCGCACTGGATGAGCTCCTGCAAGAGCTCGGTGAGCCTGCCGCTGTTGGGGAGGCCGGTCTGTCTTGCTATCTCCTTGCGCATCAGCCCCTTGCCGTTCGTCGCGAGCGCCTCGACGATTCTGACATGCCTTCCGGCATCCGTGAAAAGCGACCTGAAGAGATGTTCGTACTCGTCGCGCAGCGGGGCGCCGTCCTCGAAGTAGAGCGCATCCACGTTTTGCTGCAGGCTGAACTGCGGCCTCATGAGCCGCATGTAGTAAGGGATGCCGCCAAAGACCATATAGGCCTCGACAATCTGATACCGCGTGTAGCGGATGTTGTGCCGCTGGTAGAAATCCTCGCATTCCCTGAGCGTGAAAGGCTGCAGCAAGATGGACCTGGTGATGCGGTTATGCAGGCCGCCCTTGTCGCCGACGATGTTCTTGACGATCCAGGAAGTGGCTGAGCCGCAGACGATCAGCAGCACGTCGCGGCGCGGCGAGGCCCACCTGTTCCAAAAATGCGCCAATGCTGCAAGAAAGCCGGAGTTCGCCGTGCACATGCTGGAGACCTCATCGAGGAAGACGACCTTCTTGCCCTCTGCGGGCGATGCCTCGATAAGCCTCGCAAGGTTGTTGAAAGCCGCAAGCCAGTCTTTGGCAGGCGGTTGAACGCCACCGTGATTCGCCAGCTCGTCGTTGAAGTTCTGCAGCTGTGTTGCATGGCCCTCCTCCAAAATGCCTTCGGCGAGAAACGTGAGCTCGTGCGAAAAAAGCTCTTTGACCAGGTAGGTCTTGCCCACACGACGACGTCCGTAAATGGCTACGAACTCCGACTCGGAGGAGCCGTAACAGCCCAGCAATGCGCTTATCTCCTTTTCGCGACCGACGATATGTGCCTGCATGGCCTGCCCTCGTTTCGCTTGTTTTGGCTACAACTCATGGAATTTTAGCAGATATAGCCGCAAGCCGTTATTGAACTTTGGCTGCCGTACCGTAAGTAAAGATTCATATAGGATTGTTTTCGCAGTTTATATGATGAGTTTTCATGCTTCTGTCATTTAGAAAGGCACCCTCATCTTGTACGTAAGTTCGGCTATACGTGGTGCAATAATCCTATTTATAGCCGATGTCTTGACGAAAGCCAGTGGGGTGTGAACGCTAACGCCTCGGCTGCACGGCAAGGCGCTCTCGGGCTTCGTCTCGGTCAAGCTATCAGAAAGACGATAGAATAGCCCAAGGAACCGCCTAGAGGAAGGCAGCCATGGCAGTCATCAAACCGAGCACGGACCTCCGCAACAAGTACGGGGAGAATGGTTGGGTAAATGTCAGGTGGAATTATATAGAACTTTCCCAATGAGTGAGACTATACCACTTGTTTTCGCGGCCTGCCCCGCTTCCTCTTCGGCGGCTCCTCCGCCTTGGGGATCAGGCCGAGGCGCCGGGTGCCCGAAGTAGGGTTACTGTTCACGCCCCCACTGTCATTCCGAGCGCAGCGAAGCGGAGTCGAGGAATCTTTGGTCGCGAAGCGACCAACAGTAGGTCGGAGGGGGCCTTCGACCTACGGTCGACCGCTTCGCGGTCGAAGATT
>JAISGJ010000046.1 GCA_031263105.1 Coriobacteriales bacterium | reverse complement strand
TTCTCCAGTACGAGCGACTCGTGCTCGCTCTCCGTGACGAGGTACTCGAAGGACGTGGCCTGCTCCATGAGGCGCGGGATCATCGCGCGCTCGTCGGAGAGGTTGACGTACTGGCGCATGCGGCTGCGCAGCTGCTTCGCCTTGCCCACGTAGAGCACCTGCCCCTCGGCGCCCTTCCAGAAGTAGATCCCCGGCAGCTGCGGCACCGCATCCACCTGTTCCCGTATGCTCGGCAGTTTCTCCATGGCGATATGCTACCACGACCGGGATCCGACTGTTACTGAGGTCACACCTTCACTGTCATTCCGAGCTCCGCCGAGGAATCTTTGGACACGCAGTGTCCAACGGCAGGTCGCAGGGCCCCTCGACCTGCGGTCGACCGCTGGCGCGGTCGAGGATCCCTCGACAGGCTCGGGATGACAGTGGGGTGTGAACAGCAACATCCGACTTGCATTCAGTGCTGTTGCGAGTGCTGTTGCGAGGGCAATCCGGCTTTACTTTGCCCCTCCGCTCTGATAAGATAGCTCTCAATATATCTTCCAGAGAGGAAACGGACATGAAAGACGCAGCAGTTCGCCCTCGGCCCATGGAGGCCGACACGAGCCTGAGTTCCTGGGGGACCTCGCGCGCGGTGCGCATCCCGAAGAAGATGTGCGACAAGGCGGGGATCGGAGTCGGCTCAAGGCTCACGATGACTTCAGGGACGGACAGGGACGGCGAGTACATCCTCATCCGCCCGACGGGAATGCACCGCTCTTATGGTGATGCGCCGTTCGTCTCGATCGACGAGCTGTTCGCCAACCATACGGGAGCGTATCAGCCCGCTGAATTCGACTGGGGCGAGGATGTCGGGGCAGAGGTGATCCCGTGAACGCCCTTGAGCAGGGAGACCTGATCGAGATCGACTTCACGCCGGCCAGAGGACATGAGCCGGCCAGGCTCCGGCCTGCGGTGGTCGTGAGCGGATTCGGCTTCAACTCGCGCTCGAGCCTCGTTGCCGTGGTGCCCGTCTCCTCGACGGACAACGGGTATCCGCTTCATGTGCGGATCGATGCGGACGAGGTGTCGGGCTTCGCCTTTGTGGAGGGGTTGCGCACCCTCGACGTCAGACAGCGCGGATACCGCCTCCTCGGCTATGCGGACGACGCCGCGATGCGCTCGATCATGACGAGCATACGGGGCGTCTTCGACCTGCGCTGAAAGACGCCCCTCTCCCCCTCTGCGAGATCGACGCGCCCATGCGCTCAGTACGCGTGCCCGGCCTTGTCGAAGGCCATGCGGAGGAAGCGGCCGGTGTGACTGGCCTCGACGCGCACGACCTCCTCGGGGGTGCCGACGGCGACGAGGCTGCCGCCTCGGTCGCCGCCCTCGGGGCCGAGGTCTATGATGCGGTCGGCGCATTTGACGATGTCGAGGTTGTGCTCGATCACCAGGACCGTGTTGCCCTTCTCCACCAGCCGTTGCAGCACCTCGAGGAGCTGCCGCACGTCGTCGAAGTGCAGGCCGGTCGTCGGCTCGTCGAGGATGTAGAAGGTGCTGCCCGTCTGCACGCGCTGCAGCTCGCTTGAGAGCTTGACGCGCTGCGCCTCGCCGCCCGAGAGCGTGGTCGCCGGCTGGCCGAGCCTGATGTAGCCGAGCCCCACGTCGTGCAGGGTCTGGAGCTTGCGCTTGAGCCGGGGGTGGTTCCCGAAGAAGTCCAGGGCGTCCTCCACGCTCATGTCGAGCACGTCCGCCACGCTCTTGCCCCGGTAGGTGACCTGGAGGGTCTCGCGGTTGTAGCGCGCGCCCTTGCAGGCCTCGCAGGGCACGTAGATGTCCGGCAGGAAGTGCATCTCTATCTTTATCTGCCCGTCCCCCTTGCAGGCCTCGCAGCGCCCGCCCGCGACGTTGAAGGAGAAGCGCCCGGGGGCGTAGCCGCGCGCCTTGGACTCGGGCAGTTGGGAGAACAGCGCGCGCACGTCGTCCCACAGTCCCACGTAGGTCGCGGGGTTTGAGCGCGGGGTGCGCCCGATGGGCGACTGGTCGATGTCGATGACCTTGTCGAGCAGGTTGATGCCCGTGAGCCGGTCGTGTGCGCCCACGTGCTTGTGCGAGCGGTGGATGCGGTTCGTGAGCGCAGGGGCGAGCGTGTCGGTGACGAGCGAGGACTTGCCCGAGCCGGAGACCCCCGTCACGACGGTGAGGGTCCCCAGCTCGACCTCCACGTCGATGCCCTTGAGGTTGTTCTCCCGGGCGCCGGTCAGCACGAGGGCGCCCCTGCCCGGCGAGCGGCGCTCCGTCGGCACGGGCACCGCGCGGCGCCCTGAGAGGTAGTCGGCGGTGAGCGAGCGGGGCGCCTTCGCCACCTCGGCGGGAGGACCCTCTGCAACGATCTCCCCGCCGTGCTCCCCCGCTCCCGGGCCGATGTCGATGACGTGGTCGGCGCTCAGGATGGTCTCCTCGTCGTGCTCGACGACGATGACGGTGTTGCCGAGGTCGCGCAGGCGCTCGAGCGTCGCGATGAGACGGCGGTTGTCGCGCTGGTGCAGGCCGATGGAGGGCTCGTCGAGGATGTAGAGCACCCCCATGAGCCCCGCGCCTATCTGCGTGGCGAGCCTGATGCGCTGGGCCTCGCCGCCCGAGAGCGTGGCGGTCGCGCGGTCGAGCGTGAGGTAGTCGAGCCCCACGTCCACGAGGAAGCGCAGGCGCTCGCGTATCTCCTTGATGACGCGGCCGCCTATCTGCTCCTCGCGCTCCGTCAGCGCAAGCCCCTCGAAGAACGCGAGGCCGTCGCGGGCGGAGAGGCAGGTCGCCTCGTAGATGCTCTTCTGCCCCACGGTGACGGCGAGGATCTCGGGTTTGAGGCGCGCGCCCCCGCAGGCGGTGCAGGGGGATATGGCGAAGTACTCCTCGAAGCGCGCCTTCGAGGCCTCGCTGGAAGACTCCTCGTAGCGGCTCGTCGTCGCCTTCACCAGGCCGGGAAAGGTGATGGACCAATGGGTGTCGCGGCCGTCGCGCGTGAGGTACTCGACGCGCACCTTCTCCCTCCCCAGGCCGTAGAGGAAGGCGTCGCGCACCTTGCGGGGGTACTCCTCGAAGGGCGCGTCGATGTCGACGCCGAGGTGGCGGGCGACCGAGCGGAGCACCTGCGGCCAGTAGTTGCTGGTGGTGGAGAACACCACCCATGCGCCCTCGGCAAGCGAGCGCGAGGGGTCGGGGATGATGAGCGTGGGGTCAACCTCGTGGGTGAAGCCGAGGCCGAGGCAGGCGGGGCAGGCGCCGTAGGGCGCGTTGAAGCTGAAGTCGCGCGGCTCGAGGTCGTCGAGGGAATGGCCGTGCTCGGGGCAGGCGAGCGCGAGCGAGAAGGCCTCCTCGTGCGCGGGCAGGCCGCGCCCCTCGTCCGCGGGCATCTGGACGACGACGTTGCCCTCCGCCATGCGCGTGGCGGTCTCAACGGCCTCGGCGAGCCGCGCCGTCGATGCGGGGGTAAGGACGATGCGGTCGACGACGAGCTCGATGTCGTGCTTGAACTTCTTGTCGAGGTCTATCCTCTCGGCAAGCGGGCGGACCTCGCCGTCGACGCGCACGCGGGCAAAGCCCTCCTTGTGCAGATCGGCGAAGAGCTTGCCGTACTCGCCCTTGCGGCCCCGGACGATGGGCGCGAGGATGTGCGCGCGCCTCCCCTCCCCCATCCCGAGGATACGGTCGGTCACCTGGTCGGTGGTCTGGCGCACGATCTCGCGCCCGCACTCGGGGCAGTGCGGGATGCCGATGCGCGCGTACAGCAGGCGCAGGTAGTCGTAGATCTCGGTGACGGTGCCGACGGTGGAGCGGGGGTTCTTCGACGTGGTCTTCTGGTCGATGGAGACCGCCGGGGACAGGCCGTCGATGTGGTCGATGTCGGGCTTGCTCATCTGCCCGAGGAACTGGCGCGCATAGGCGGAGAGCGACTCGACGTAGCGGCGCTGGCCTTCCGCATAGATGGTGTCGAAGGCAAGCGAGCTCTTGCCGCTGCCCGAGAGCCCCGTGACGACCACGAGGCGGTCGCGCGGTATGGTCACGCTGATGTCCTTGAGGTTGTGCTCGCGCGCCCCACGGATGACGATGGAATCCTGCACCGGCTGCTCCTTGGAAGAAGCGGGACGCAGGAAAGGCGTTTTCCTGCCCCCGCGCCCCGACGATTTTACGCAAACCCTTATTGTACTAAATCGCGTGTCGTTCGTATCGCGTAAGAGTGTACTACGAACGTCTGTTCGATACAAGGGCAAGGAAGCGCCGATTGGTTGCGGCGGGGATGTGGGGTCACTGTTCACGCCCCCACTGTCATCCCGAGCCTGCCGAGGGATCCTCGGCCGCGCAAGCGGTCGACCGCAGGTCGAAGGGCCCTGCGACCTGCTGTTGGACACTGCGTGTCCAAATGTTCACACCCCCCACTGTCATCTCGAGCCTGCCGAGGGATCCTCGACCGCGCCAGCGGTCGACCGCAGGCCGAAAGGCCCCCCGACCTGCCGTTGGACACTGCGTGTCCAAGGATTCCTCGGCGGGGCTCGGAATGACAGTGAGGGTGTGGACACATAGTGTCAGTAACGATGTGGGCGCCCTCGTGTGCCCCGTCCGTCGGGGACGGCGGCCTCGCCGTCCCGCGCCCGCCGCCGCGCGGCACGAGGGCGGGACGGCGAGGACGCCGT
>JAISGJ010000009.1 GCA_031263105.1 Coriobacteriales bacterium | reverse complement strand
GGACAGTGAGGGGCCCGGGGCGGCGGAAGGCAGTGAGGGGCCCGGGGCGGCGGAAGGGGGGGGGGGGGGGTCGGGGCGGCGGAGGGGGGGTCGGGATGACAGTGGGGGGTGTTCAAGGGCTTCGAACGAAGGGTCGCAGGAGCATGGCGAAGCAAGGATTCTATTACGACCAAACCAGTTGCATAGGCTGCAAGACCTGCCAGATCGCCTGCAAGGACCGCAACCATCTCGATGTCGGCACCCTTTTCCGCCGGGTCGAGACCCATGAGCGCGGCACGTTCCCCTCTCCCCGTGTCTTCCATTTCGCCGCCACGTGCAACCATTGCGCCAACCCCGCCTGCGTCTCGGTCTGCCCGACGGGAGCGATGTTCTCCGACGGGACGGACGGGACCGTGCAGCACGACGACAGCATGTGCATCGGCTGCCAGTACTGCGTGACCGCCTGCCCTTACGGCAACCCACGCTATCTCATGGCCCTCATGGTGGTCCATAAATGCGATGCCTGCATACCGCTGCGCACGCATGCGGAGCGGCCCGCCTGCGTGGCGGCCTGCCCGATGCGGGCCCTGGAGTTCGGGCCCTTGGAGGAGCTGAGGGAGCGGCACCCGGACGCAACGGACGCCCTCCCCTCCCTGCCCTCGCCCGCCTATACGCAGCCCTCGCTGCTCATAGACCCCAACGAGGCGGCCCTCCTTCCCGCGCAGACGACCTGACGCGAAAGGAACACAAAGGGAACACAAAGGGGACGGTGGTTTTTGTGTTCGCAGGGCCCCGCCGCAGAGCCCTCGCCCGCCGCATGACGAAGGGCCCCGCCGATGACGGGGCCCTTCGAGGAGAGATCGGTGCCTTGTGCGGACTCAGTAGACCATCGCCGCAGCGCCGTCCCTCGTGGCGATCTGCTTGGGACTGATCACAAGACTGGGCCCTGTGCCCCCATCAGAGAGATAGGGCGGCAACGCATCGACCATCGAGCCGCCGTGCCTGCCCTTGAGCTCCTCGAGCTCGCCGAAGTCGAGCGCGCGCATCGAGCAGGCGCCGACGCAGGCGTTCACCTCGCCGCTCTCGCGCAGCTGGATGCACGAGTCGCACTTGCCTGCAACGCTCGTCGAAGGGAGCATGACGGGTATGCCGTAGGGACAGGCCGTCACGCAGCTCTGGCAGCCGTTGCAGATCGCAGGGTCGATGAGGACGACCCCGTCCTCGGTCTTCGAGATGGCCTCCACGGGGCAGGAGGCCATGCAGGCCGGGGCCGCGCAGTGGTTGCACGAGCGTGAGATGTAGAACACGCCGGGCGCAGGGTAGCTCCCCGCCTCGTAGTCGGAGATGCGCCGGAAGAGCACGCCCATGTCGAGGCCGTTCTTGTCCTTGCACGCCACCTGACAGGCCTTGCAGCCGATGCAGCTGGTCTGGTCGTAATAGAATCCGAGACTCATGGTTCCACCTTTCTGTGGCCGGTCACCGGGCCGGTTGCTAAGCCATCTGGGCAGCGAGAATCCGCAGGGCGACTTCGACGTCGGGGGCCAGGGCTGCGCCGGTGTACTTCTCCATGTTGCAGACGCAGGTGTTCCACCCCGAGGTTCCCTGGCCGGTAGGGACGACGCCGGTCAGGATGTTGTCGGAGCCGGCGGTGTCGATGCCGGTCGAGGGGTCGATGCTGACCCACGCGCCGTGCGGCAGCCCTATGACGCCGGGCATGAAGCGCTCCGTCACGCAGGCGGTGCGCAGCGTCCTGCCGTGCTTGCTCGTCAGGAGCACGACGTCGCCGGAGGCCACGCCCTTCTCCCTCGCGTCCGTCGCGGAGACGAAGACGGGGTTGGGCCAGGCCTCGCGCAGCCACTGGACGTTGTCGAACACCGTGTGGGAACGACGCAGGTAGTGGGGGTTGTACACCTGATAGGGGAACTCGCCCTTCGCCTTGGACCCCCAGTCGCTGAAGGTCGCCTCGAAGCCTTCCGGCGGCTGGGTGTAGGTGGGGATGGCCTCGATCGTCGAGTAGCCGATGCCGTTGATGTCGTCGCGGAGCTTCCGGCAATAGATCTCCATCTTGCCGCTCTCGGACTCCAAGGGGTTCGCCTCGGGATCCTCCACGAATTTCTTATAGGCGATGTAGTCGAACTGGTCGCCGGCCTTGCGCGGCACCTGGTAGACGCCCTGGGCTATGAAGTCGGCCAGGGCGATCTTGCCCTCCTGTGGCTCTCCCTCGCAGCCCCATGCGCTCAGGTCGTCGGCCGTGACGCTGACGAGCGGCTCCTCTTCCCCGCTCTCCGTCGTCACGCATCCGAGTATCTCGTTCATGAAGCGCTGCTTCTCGCTGATGGGATAGACCTCCTCGGGGTCAAGGCCGAGCGCCCCCGCGAGCAGATAGGCGATCTCGTCGTCGCTCTTGCATTCGTACAGGGGATCCATGATCTTCGAATAGACGATGACCATCTCGCGGTTCCCCGTGAGGAAGCCGCCTTCGCGCTCCCAGTACGAGGTGAGGGGCAGCACGATGTCGGAGTAGGCCGCGTTGGTCGTCATGAACATCGCATGGCTCACGACAAGGTCGACCTTGCGATGCGCCTCTATTCCCGTCGTCTGCCCGTCGCAGGTCTGGAGGAGGGCCCGGTTGTCGTGGTAGATGATCTTGATGTCCACGTCCTTCTCGACGCCGGGCTGCTTCTTCGTGCCCACGCCTGCCATGGTGTACGTGCCGCTCACAATGGCGCGCCAGACCTCGGCGTCGCAGATCGTGTCGCCTTCGGCCAAGGGGTTCTTGATGCTCTCAAGGCCGTTGCTGCCGGGGCTGACGATCGAGGGACCGCCTGTGAAGGCGTTGGAGTGGTAGTTCGCTCCGCACATATGGCCGCTCTTGCCATAGTGGCCGCCCATCATGCCGATGGTGAGGAAGACCTGTGGGAGGGCATCGGAGCTCTGCGTGCGGGCTGCGGCCGTCGCGGCAAGCAGGGCGACCTTGTTGTCCTTGCCGAGGATACGTGCGAGCTTCTCGATGTCCTCGGGCGCGACGCCGCAGATCTCGCTCGCCCATTCAGCCGTCTTGGGAATGCCGTCGTAGGTGCCCAGCACATAGTCCCTGAAGTTGCCGTTGGGGTCCTCGCCTTCGGGCATGTGCTCGGCATCGAAGCCGAGGGTGCAGCGGTCGAGGAAGTCCCAGTCGATGAGCTGCTCGGTGGCATCGAGCGCAAGCATCGCGTGAGCGATGCCCAGATACAGCGCCGTGTCGGTCGAGGGCCGGATGGGGATCCACTCGGCATCGAGAAGCGCATAGGTGTCGTTATAGAACGGGTCGATGCCGATGAACTTGACCCCTGCGTCCTTGAAGCCCTTGGCGAAGTAGCCCGGCAGGCCCGCCGACGACCAGACGGGGTTCTCGCCTCCAAGGACGACGTAGTCGCAGTTGTAGAAGTCGAAGCGGTCGTTGTTGCCGCTGTTCGAGTTGCCCATGGGGCGAGGGGTGTAGGTCCATGAGCCCTGCGAGGTGGTGCCCCAGCGGGGTATGAAGCCTCCATACGAGGCGAACACCCGTGAGCACACGCTGCCGCTGAGCCCGAAGATGGAGCGGTTGCCATAGGCATCGACAACGCGTTTGACCTCGTCGGCTATGTACTGGATTGCCTCGTCCCAGCTGATGCGCTCCCATTCGTCGTTCCCACGCATCTGGCCGTTGCTGCTGACACCGCCTCCCGGTTGCCAGCCCTTGCGCTTCATGGGGAACTTGAGCCGGTCGGTCGCAAGCACCTGGTTGCGCTGGGAGCGACCGCGCACGCAGGCGCGCTGCTGAGGATAGTCCATGCTGTCCTCATGCGTGTCGTCGGTCTTCTGGCGGACGATCACACCGTCTTGGACAAGTACCTTGTTTACGCAGCGGCCGCCGCAGTTATGCCAGCAGGCCGCCGAGATCCATTGTCCGTTAACAATGTCTGGACCGGCTACGCCCGAGGTGGGGGGGGGGGGGGGGGGGGGGGGGGGGGGGGGGGGGGGGGGGGGGGGGGGGGGGGGGGGGGGGG
>JAISGJ010000115.1 GCA_031263105.1 Coriobacteriales bacterium | reverse complement strand
CGGCATGTTGGGGGGCGGCCTTGGCCGCAGGGGCGGGAGCAGCCGAGGGGTGCGCATCTTCAGAACTGTCGTCCCGAGCGGAGGGGCGCGGTGCCGGGGAGCCACTGTCATCCCGAGCGAAGGGGCGCGGTGCCGGAGCCCCGCTGTCATCCCGAGCGGAGGGGCGAAGCCCCGGAGCCGAGGGATCCTCGGGCGCGGCAGCGCCCGACTCCGCCAAGAGCGCCCGTGAGGGCGCGACGGCATGTTGGGAGACGGACACAACGGAGCCGGCCTCTAGAAGGGCGATGCGGGCGGCGAGGGACTCGAGGGTGAGGTCGGCGTCGGGGCGTGCCATGCGGGTGAGCGCGATCTCGAGGGAGAGCCGCGCGTTGGCGGCCGAGCGCAGTTGGATGCTCAGGTCGCCGAGGACGACCAGCACGTCGGCGAGCCTGTCCGAGGAGCCGAAGAGCGCCGCCTGCTCACGATAGCGCACGATCTGCTCCCCCTCCCCTTCCAAAAGCTCTTGCAGGGCAGGGTCCGAGCCCAGCACGGATGCGACATAGAGGTTGCGGACGTGCCCGGCGAGGTCGCGGACGAACTGCGCGATGTCGGTGCCGCCCTGCGTGAAGCTCGCCACCCAGGCGAAGCAGGCGGCGACGTCGCGCCGGGCGATGAGGTCGCCGACGGAGAAAAGCTGCTCGACCGAGACCTCGCCGAGCATGCTCTCGGCCGCCTCGAAGCTGACGATGCCCGCCCCGAAGACCGCGATCTGCTCCAGCGAGCTTATGGCGTCGCGCATGCCGCCTTGGGAGCGCTGGGCGATGAGCGCAAGCGCCTCGGGCTGTACCTGGTAGCCCTCCTGCTCGCCGATGTAGGCGAGGCGCTCGACGATCTGCTGCTCGCTCAGGCGGTGGAAGTCGAAGCGCTGGCAGCGCGACTGGATGGTCTGGGGGACCTTGTGTGGGTCGGTCGTGCAGAGCACGAACAGCACGTGGGGAGGCGGCTCTTCGAGGGTCTTGAGCAGCGCGTTGAAGGCTGCGGTCGAGAGCATGTGCACCTCGTCGATGATATATATCTTGTACGTGCCGCGCGTGGGCGCGAACTGCACACGCCCGATTATCTCCTCACGGACGTTCTCGACGCCGGTGCGTGACGCGGCGTCGAGCTCGTAGACGTCGGGGTGGAGGCCGTCGGCGATCTCGCGGCACTGCGCACAGCTGCCGTCGGGGTGGTCGGTGGGCGCCTTCTCGCACAGCAGCGCCTTGGCGAGCAGCCGCGCCGTGGTCGTCTTGCCGGTCCCGCGCGGCCCGCAGAACAGGTAGGCATGCGAGACGCTGCCCGTCTGCACCGCGTTCTTCAGGGTGGTCTCGATATGCTCCTGCCCCATCACGTCGGTGAAGGTCTCAGGACGGTACTTGCGATACAGCGAGAGCGCCAAAGGAACTCCTCAGAGGCTATGCGGGACGTGTACGGTTACGCCTCTGAGTGTACCAGACTTCAGGCGCTTGTATCCCTTGGCATGGCGTGGTTTTCCCGTCTGAAAACACTGAATTCACTCTTTACATTTTATTAGCTTTAAAGTATATTACTATTATACTAAGACTCACCGCCCTTCGACGCGATGTGATACAATAATCGAGGAGGTATTGGCTGTGATAAGGTCGATTGAGCTATTCAGCGGCACCGGCGGTCTTGCACTTGGCCTGCATCAGGTAGGTTTCGAGCACGAGGCTTTGCTTGAATGGGATAAGGATTCCTGCGAAAACATCAAATCCAATATCGAAGGAGGCTATCCCGGCATCAAGGGCTGGAACGTGATTCAAACCGATGTCCGCGCAGTCAACTACACCAAACTCGGACTTGACATCCAGTTCGTAACGGGGGGTCCCCCGTGCCAACCGTTCTCCCTCGGCGGCAAACACAAAGCGCATAAGGACGAGCGCGACATGTTCCCCGAGGCTGTACGCGCGGTGCGGGAACTGAGGCCACAGGGGTTCATCTTCGAGAACGTCCGCGGCCTCACCAGAAAATCCTTCAGCACCTATTTCAACTACATCCTCTTGCAGCTGACGCATCCCGACATGGCAAGGCCAGACGGGATGCCTTGGGCCGAGCACTTCCGATTGCTTGAGGAGTATCACGCCTCCAGCTGCGATAAGGGTCTTTGCTACGATGTCGTCTTCCAATCCCTCAACGCAGCCGATTACGGCGTTCCGCAGGCGAGGCATCGCGTCGTACTGGTCGGGTTTCGGAGCGACCTAAGCGCGGATTGGTCGTTTCCTGAGCCGACGCACTCCAAGAACGCGCTTCGATTCGCAAAGGAAGTGGACGGGTCGTACTGGGAAGAACACGAGATTCCGAAAAAGCGTCGCCCGCAGACGCGCACACTCGACAGTTCCGACCGGACATTCCACAAGTCAAACAGGTCAAGGCTCCTCAGATGGCGTACTGTCCGCGATGCGATCAAGGGGCTTCCCGACCCACAAAGCAAAATCGCAAGAGATTTTGCGAACCATGCATTCCGTGCGGGGGCAAAATCATATGCCGGGCATTCCGGCAGCACTCTTGACGAACCGTCCAAGACCATCAAGGCCGGAGCCCACGGTGTCCCTGGCGGCGAGAACACGCTCGTACTCGACGACGGGACGCTTCGGTATTACACCGTGAGAGAAAGCGCACGGATGCAGACCTTCCCCGACGAGTACACCTTCAGCGGCTCATGGACAGAGAGCATGCGCCAAATTGGAAACGCCGTACCGGTCAGGCTTGCCGCCGTTATCGGCAAGTCGGTAGCGGAGGCGCTTGAAAGGAGGAGAGGAGTTGAAGAAAGACCAGTCCCCCATAACGCCGTTCAATCCGCTTGACAAAAGAAACCTCGGCGAAAGCGTGGCCGAAGCACTCCTCCAAGTAGAAGCAAGACCACTGCCTCCCAAGCCGTTCGTCGGTGCGGGCGTGTATGCCCTCTACTATATCGGCTCTTTTCCTGCGTATGAGCGCTTGTCGGCGATAAACAGAAGTCAAGGCTTCGCCTGTCCTATCTATGTGGGCAAAGCCGTTCCAGCCGGAGCACGCAAAGGAGGCATCGGATTCGATGTCGATCACGGGCAGGCTCTGCAACAACGGCTTTCGCAACATGCCAGCTCAATTGCGGCAGCGCAAAATCTTGAGCTTTCTGCCTTCTATTGCCGGTTCCTCGTCGTTGATGACATCTGGATACCCCTTGCAGAGTCCATGCTGATTGAACGGTTCGCTCCTGTATGGAACCGCATCCTCGACGGATTCGGCAATCACGCCCCCGGCAAGGGCAGATATGGCGGAAAGAAGTCACAATGGGACACGATCCATCCCGGACGCGAATGGGCGACCCGCCTCCAACCGAACTCTCAAACGGCGAATGAGTTAGAGGAGCAGGTTCGGATATACCTGAGCGAGCGGTTTGTCTAAAAGCGACGATACGGTCACTGCGGCGACGGGGGCACCCTCGTGCCCCCGTTCGTAGGGGACGGAGGCCTCGACGTCCCGCCCTCGTATCGCACGGCGGCGGACACGGGACGTCGAGGACGCCGTCCCCTACGAAGATGGAGGCCCCTGCACGGGCAGCCACCGATCAATCGGTATGCCTCTTGGCGAGGCGCAGTTTGATGATGCCGACTGCGGTGGGGACGAAGCTGATGACCACGATGGCGATTATGATGAGCTCGAAGTTGTCTTGCACGAAGGGGACGGAGCCGAAGAAGTAGCCCAGCAGCGTGAAGATGGTCACCCAGAGCACGCCGCCTATCACGTTGAAGACCGTGAAGCGGCCGAAGTGCATCCCGCCGACGCCTGCGAGGAAGGGGGCGAAGGTGCGGATGATGGGGAAGAAGCGCGTGAGCACCACGGCGAGCAGCCCGTACTTGTCGAACATGGCCTGGGTCTTCGCGATGCGCTCGGGCGTCAGTGCCTTGACGCGACCGGAGTCGATGATGGCCTGGCCCACCTTGCGGCCGATCCAGTAATTGGACGTGTTGCCGAGGATTGCGGCGATGTAGAGGCTGACGAGCAGCACCGCGAGATTGAGGCCGCCACCCGGGGCAGCAAAGACGCCCGCCGCGAACAGCAGCGAGTCCCCCGGCAGGAAGGGGGTGACCACGAGCCCTGTCTCGACGAAGATGATGACGAAGAGCGGCGCATAGACCCAAAGGGGGCCGAGGTCTGTTATCCACTGTGCAATGAACCCCCGTGGGTCACGCAGCAGATCGAGAAAGAACTGGAGAATTCCCACGAAGTACCTTCCGTGTTCAACAAAGGATGGCTTGGGCGCCCGCCAGAGGCCCCTTATGGCTGCTTCCGTCAGGACCTGACCAGGTTCGGAGCGTGGCGCCGCCCAAGCCGGTTACCATTCTCTCACAAATGAAGGGGGAATCCCCGAGAAGAGCCGATTAAAGAATGATTAAAGAGGCGCAGGCCAAAGAACCGCTCAGTTCTCCATAAGGGCGGGGAACAGCGGCTCGCCGTTCTCGACATGCATCAGCTCGACGGTTCCCGTGAGGATGTCGACGTACTGATACGACTGACGGGTGATGCGGCCACGTTTGCGCTCGACCTCCATGATGAAAAGCTGCGGATGTGCCTGCGTGAGCACGCCTTCGCACTCGATGATCTTGGAGCGCCCCAGATTCGCTTTTACTTTGAGCCGTTTCCCCGTTTTCTCAGCCAATGTGTCGTGAATGCGCGAAACGATTGTTGCCTGGTGTGCCAAATCCATATATGAAAGTCCTTCTATTGGCTACGTATGAGAACCTATTGTACCATCTTGAACAGCATTTTTGTGTTACCAGTAGGTAACGATGCACCGTTCTGCGTTCGCGCGTATGCCTGTCTTTAGTGCTATCATGGTTATTGCTAGGGCACAAAGGCCGTGCGGGCGGCTTGTGCCGAATCGGGAACCCAAAGAGAGAGGCGGGGCTTATGAGACTGTTGACCAGAAGCGATTTTGATGGACTTGCCTGTGCTGCGCTGCTGAAATACCTCGGGGTCATAGACTCATGGAAGTTCGTCCACCCCAAGGACCTCCAAGACGGAATCGTCGAGATAGAACCGGGCGACGTGCTGGCGAACGTGCCGTTCGTGCCGGGCGCAACGCTGTGGTTCGACCACCATACCTCCGAGAAGGACCGCCTGGGCGACTTCAAGTTCGAGGGGGCGAGCTATCCCGCCGACAGTGCGGCGCGCGTCATCTACGACTACTACGACGGGGCGAAGAAGCTCGGGCACTTCGACGAGATGGTCGAGGCCGTCGACAAGGTGGACGCCGCAAAGCTGAGCAGGGACGAGACGCTGAACCCCACCGGATGGGTGCTTCTCGGCTTCCTGATGGACCCGCGCACAGGCCTCGGCCGCTTCCGGGAGTTCAGGATCCCCAACTACCTTCTGATGGAAAAACTGATAGACGAAATAGCCAAAAAGGGCATCGACGAGATCCTTGTGGACCCGGACGTCGCAGAGCGCGTCGAGATGTACTTCGAGCAGGACAAGCTGTTCCGGGCGATGGTCGCAGAGCACACGCGCACCGACGGCAACGTGATAGTCACCGACCTGCGCGACGTCGAGACCATCTATACCGGCAACCGCTTCCTGATCTACTCGCTGTATCCCGAGCAGAACATATCGCTGTGGATAGTGGACGGGCGCAACAAGCAGAACTGCCCCATCGCCGTTGGACACTCGATCCTCAACCGGACGTCCCAGACCAATGTCGGCGCCCTGATGCTCAAGTACGGCGGCGGCGGGCATCCCCAGGTCGGCACCTGCCAGATAGACTACGACGACGTCGACCGCGTCATCGACGAGATAGTCGCCCGGTGCAAGGCTGACGGATAAGGGCAGGCCCTCTGTCGCGCAGTTCGCCCCCAACCGCC